>NZ_JAXCFQ010000011.1:60912-248641 GCF_056150265.1 Micromonospora desertarenae | reverse complement strand
CCGACGGGTCAGTCACCCGGCTGGTCGGCCAGGTCGGCGAACGGGCGCAGCTCGATCCGGCCCGCCCGGGCCATCGGGTGGGTGCGCGCCACCTCGATCGCCTCGTCCAGGTCCGCGCACTCCAGCAGGTCGAAGCCCACGATCACCTCCTTGGTCTCGGTGAACGGACCGTCGGACACCAGCAGTTCGCCGTTGCGGACCCGGACGGTGGTGGCCGCCGACGTCTCGGCCAGCACGTCGCCGGTCAGCCGGCGGCCGCGGGCGTCGTTCTCGGCCACCCACGCCTCGATGTCGGGCCAGTTCTCCCGGTCGGTGTCCGGCTCGGTGTCGCTGCAGACGAACATCATGTACTTCATCTCGGCACTCCCTGGTCGGTGATTCTCACCAGGGTGACGAACGGGCGGCCCGGTACCGGACCGCACCGGCCAAGATTTTTCCGCCGGCGGCGCCGGGGGTCGCCTGGCGCGGCCGGAACCGGATGGGGCAAGCTGGGTGGGAACGCGACTGGCGGCACGGGGATGGCACCAACCATCGGGGAGCTCGCCGTGGGAGTCGACCGCCTGGGCACCCACGTTGGGGGAGCCATGCCCATCGCCGACGACACCATCGTGACCCCGCACACCGCCCGGCTGCTGTCCGGCAAGCCGCTCGCCGACACGGTCTTCGCCGAGGTGGCCGACCGGGTGTCCCGGCTGCGCCGGGCCGGCGTCGTGCCCGCGCTCGCGACCGTGCTGGTCGGTGACGACGACGCCAGCGCCGGCTACATCCGGATCAAGCAGCGCCAGGCGGCGGAGCTGGACTTCGAGTCGCCGCACACCCACCTGCCCGCGGACGCCACCCAGGAGGACCTGCACCGGGTGATCGCCGGCTACAACGCCGACCCGGGGGTGCACGGGCTGCTCGTGCAGTACCCGGTCCCGGCCCACCTCGACTACGACCGGGCGTTGCAGAGCGTCGACCCGGACAAGGACGTCGACGGGATGCACCCGCTCAACATCGGGCGGCTGGCGCTCGGGCTGCCCGGGCCGCTGCCCTGCACGCCGGCCGGCATCGAGGCGCTGCTGGCCCACTACGAGATCCCGGTCGCCGGGCGCGAGGTGGTCATCCTCGGCCGGGGCGCGACGCTCGGCCGGCCGCTGTCGATCATGCTGGCGCAGAAGCGGCCCACCGCCAACGCGGCGGTCACCGTCGTGCACACCGGCGTGCCGGACTGGGACCGCTACACCCGGCGGGCCGACATCCTGGTCGCCGCGGCCGGCGTACCCGGGATCATCCAGCCCGAGCACGTCAAGCCCGGCGCGGTGGTGATCGGGGCCGGTGTCCGCTACGAGGGCCGCCGGCTGCTGCCGGACGTCGACGAGTCGTGCGCCGAGGTGGCCAGCGCGATCACGCCCCGGGTGGGCGGGGTCGGCCCGACCACGGTGGCGATGCTCTTCCGCAACGCCGTCGACGCCGCCGAGCGGCTGAGCGGACGCGCCTGAGCCGCCGGGTTCCCGCCGGCCGTCCCACCCGGGACGGCCGGCCGGGTTCGTGCTTGACGCGTGCCGGGATGCGGGTATGGACGGTGGCATGGGAGATCGACCTCGGCTGACGCTGACCGCCACCGTGCTGGATTCGCCCGACGCTCGGGAACTGGCCGGGTTCTACGAACGCCTGCTCGGATGGTCGCGGGACGACGACGAACCGGACTGGGTCACGCTGCGCGCCCCGGGTGGCGGCGCCGGCCTGTCGTTCCAGACCGAGCCGAACTACGTACCGCCGGTGTGGCCGGCCGGTCCGGGGGATCCGCAGATGATGGTCCACCTCGACATCCAGGTCGACGACCTGGAGGCGGCCTCGGCCCACGCCGTCGCCGCCGGGGCCACCCTGGCGGACTTCCAACCCCAGGACGACGTGCGGGTGCACCTCGACCCGGCCGGCCACCCCTTCTGCCTCTACCTCTGAGCGGGCACCGAACCCGGACCGGCGCCGGAGCGTCGGTCCGGGTCGGGCCGACGGGATCAGTGCCAGTCGCTGATCGCGACGTCGTCCGGCGCCGGCCGGCCGCGCCCGGTCTCGACGAGTTCCTTGAGACTCATCAGGAACGTCGCCCACTTGGTGCTGCAGTGGCGCATGAACTCGACCGGCTCGCGCCAGCCCTCGTGGGTGAACTGGACGATGGTGTACTCGCCACGCTGGTCCAGGCGCCAGTCGATCTCGGTGCCGAGCCATTCCGCCGGGCCGTCGGTGACCCGCCACCGTACGTGGCCGGCGGGATCGAGTTCCAGGACCTCCATGTCGAAGCCACCGACGTCGCCGAACCGGAACGCCAGCTGCCCGCCGACCTCGCTCTTGCCCGTCGTGTCGGTCGTCCACCAACCGGCGAGGCCCTCGGGAGTTGCCACCGCCCGGTAGACCTCGTCGAGCGGCGCGACGACGCCGACCCGGTGCAGGATGTCGACCATCTCAGTCTCCTTGGTTGTTGTCGCGGCTGCGTTCGATCGCCTCGGCGATCCGCTTGATCCGGCGGAGTCGGGCGTCCCAGGTGGCGCCCACCGCCGACAACTGGGCGACGGCTCGGGCGAGCTGCGCCTCGTCGACCTGGTAGCGACGCTCGCGGCCAGCCGGCGTGCCGTGCACCAGACCGACCCGGTCCAGGACGGCCAGGTGCTTCGAGACGGCCTGGCGGGTGACGGGTAGTCGCTCGCTCAGCGACGTGGCCGTGCCGGGCCCTCCGGCGAGCAGAAGATCGATCATCGTACGCCGGATGGGGTCGCCGACCGCCGACCACAGGTCGTCGTCGATCGCGGTGCTCATGACGTGGCGACCAGCCGCGTGACGTAGCTGCCGAGCCTGGGCAGGTAGTGGTCCCAACCGGTCTCGTGGTCGCGGTACTGCGCCTCCAGCTGGGCGATCTCCCAGCCCATCTCCCGGAACCCGGTCTCGGTCATGCGGACCCGGGTGCCGCCGGCGGTCGGGACCAGGTCGAAGGTGACGAACAACGAGTTCCCGGCCCGGTCCGGGTCCGCGTAGCACCACCGGAAGGAGAACCGCTTCGGCGGGTCGACCTCGACGACGGCGAGGGCGACGGTCGTCGTCTCGCCGGTCTCCGCGTCGCGCCAGACCAGCTCGCCGGGGGCGCCGGCGACCGGCTCGAACCGCGCGTCGTCGGGCCACCACTCCCGCATGTGCTCGGGCCGACTGATCACCTCGAAGACCACCTCGGGTGCCGCGTCGACCTGGATGTCGCGCTCGATGGATCCGTACTCCACGTCTGCCAACCTTTCGCAACCTTTGGTTGCGTCAACCCTACCCACCCGCTTCCCAACGCGCAACCTTCGGTTGCGCATTGGGGCCCTGTGCGGATGCGGTGCGCTCGGCGGGGGGCGGGTCGCGGTGTCCGATATTCAGTCCCGGGATCACTCCGGGGACCTACCAGTGCCCGCCCCCCGTAGCCGCGCTGTCCCACCTGGGGTTGCTCTGACCGGCCACCTGCGGCGCACCCTAGCCAGCGGGTACGACGCAAAGGCCCGACGTAACATGCGCGAAGTGACCACAGGGACCGCCGACGAGGGCATCCATCCATTCCGCATCGACATCCCGCAGAGCGATCTGGACGATCTGCACGAGCGTCTCGACCGCACCCGCTGGCCCGACGAACTGCCGGGCGTGGGATGGGCGTACGGCGTCCCGCGCGACTACCTCAGGGAGCTCGTGCATCACTGGCGCCACGGGTACGACTGGCGGGCCGCGGAGGCCGAGCTGAACCGATGGCCGCAGTTCGTCACCACCATCGACGGTGCGACGATTCACTTCGCCCACCTCCGGTCGCCCGAACCGGACGCCACTCCGCTGCTCATGACGCACGGCTGGCCCGGGTCGATCGTCGAGTTCGCCGGGATCGTCGGCCCGCTCACCGACCCCGGCGCGCACGGTGGCGACCCCGCGGACGCGTTCCACCTGGTGCTCCCGAGCATCCCGGGATTCGGCCTGTCGGGGCCGACGAGGCAGACCGGCTGGGAGTTCAAGCGGGTCGCCGCGGCGTTCGCGGTGTTGATGGAACGGCTTGGCTACCAGCGGTACGGGGTGCAGGGCGGTGACTGGGGATCGATCATCTCCCGAGAGCTGGGCCGTACCCGACCCGACCGGGTCGTCGGCGTACATCTCAACCTGCTGCCCAACTCGTTCCAGCCCGAGGAACCCGACCCCGGCGAGTTGGCGGCGCTGAGCCCGACCGAGCGCGAGCGCACGGTGGCCTCCTGGGAACGCCTCAAGACCTGGAGCCGCGAGCGTCAGGGATACGCCGACATCCAGGCCACCCGGCCGCAGACGCTGGCGTACGGCCTGACCGACTCACCGGTCGGCCAATTGGCCTGGATCGTGGAGAAGTTCAAGGAGTGGACGGACTCCGCGGACCGCCCGGAGGACGCCGTCGACCGCGACCAGATGCTCACCAACGTGATGCTCTACTGGCTGACCGGCACGGCCGGATCGTCCGCCCGCATCTACTACGAGCGGGCGCACGCCGACTACTGGGGCAAACCCCCCGAACCGTCGACGGCACCGACCGCGCTGGCCGTCTTCCCGCAGGACAACTTCATTCCCCTACGACACATCGCGGACCGCACGAACCACATCGTGCAATGGACGGAGTACGACCGGGGCGGGCACTTCGCGGCGATGGAGGTACCGGAACTCCTGGTCGGGGACGTCCGGATGTTCTTCCGGAAGCTCCGCGAGGGCGTCCCCGACTGACGTTGTCGGCGCTCCGGCCGGCCGGTCCCGGAGCAAACCCGCTGCGTCGGCCCGCCCCGGTCGTCACCAGTTGGTCACCCGGCCCGGGAGTCAGACCGTTGAGGCGGAACGTTGCGCCGGCGGACCTACTCCGTACGGATCACGGCGTTGTAGACGCTTCAGGGGCGGCGTCTGGGCGCTTGTCGCCCCGCACTGCGTCGAGGTAGTCAGCTATCGCATCCCTGTTGCGGACCAGGCACTCGATACGTTCGGTCATTCGGTCGCGTTCGTCTTCGAGCGTGGCGATCATTTCCGGGGTCGCATCAGAGAAGTGGATGACCCGGGGCTTGTTCAGGCATGGGAGGATCTGCTTGATGATCCGGGTCGGCAGTCCCGCATCGAGCAGCCCCCTGATCTGCAAAACCCGGTCCACGAGCGACTCGTCGTACGCACGGTAGCCGTTGGCGCAGCGGCTAGGGAAGATCAACCCCTGCTCCTCGTAGTAGCGCAGCAGCCGCCGAGGCGTACCGGTGCGCTCCGACAGTTCTCCGATACGCATGTGACTACCCTCATACATGTTCGCGTTGACCATCACATCGATGTGATGGTTTGAGCATACGCACCATGCGAACCAAGACCACGCAAGTAGCCGGCTCCCCCGCCGAGCCCAAGGATCGGAAACTCCCGCTGCCGGCGCTACTGGCGCTGGCCACGGCCGTGTTCATCACCAGCCTGACCGAGACGCTCCCGGCTGGTCTGCTTCCCGCGATGAGTGCTGACCTCAAGGTCAGCGAGTCGGCGGCGGGGCAGACAGTGACGATCTACGCGATCGGGACCGCGCTGACAGCTATCCCGTTGGCTGCGGCGACGGCAGGGTGGCGTCGCAAACGTCTGCTGTTGACGGCGACGGCGGGATTCGCCATTGCCAACACTGTTACGGCAGTCTCGGGGAACTACGCACTGACCATGGCGGCGCGGTTCGTCGCCGGAGTGGCCGCGGGCCTGGCCTGGGCGTTGCTGGCGGGATACGCCCGGCGCATGGCGCCCGTTCACCTGCAGGGCAAGGCGATCGCGATCGCGATGGCCGGCATTCCGATCGCGCTGTCGCTGGGAGTGCCCGCGGGGACCTTCCTCGGCGCCGCACTTGGCTGGCGGGCAGCATTCATGATCATGACCGGGCTCACCATCGTTCTGCTCGCATGGATCACCGTGACGGTCCCGGACTACCCAGGGCACAGGCCGGAAAATCGAACGTCGATGGTGCGGACCCTCCGCATCCCCGGCGTGTCGCCCGTTCTGTTCGTCACCCTGGTTTTCGTGCTGGCCCACACCATCCTCTACACCTACATCGCCACGTTCCTCGACCGGGTCGGCATGGGCACGTCCACCGACCTCGTGCTGCTGGTCTTCGGTGCAGCCTCCCTGATGAGCATCTGGATCGTGGGCGCTCACATCAACCGTCGGCTGCGAACCCTCACCATCGCCAGCACCCTCCTGGTCGCCGTGGCAGCAGCCATCCTGGCAGCGATGGCCGGCAGCCCCGCTCTGGTCTACGTCGCGGTGCTGCTGTGGGGGCTGGGATGGGGAGGCACGCCTACTCTTCTGCAAACGGCCGTCGGCGATGCGGGAGGCAAGGCGGCAGACGCCGCACAAGCGATGCTCGTTACCCTGTGGAACGTGGCCATGGCCGGCGGCGGAGTCGCCGGCGGGATCCTTCTCGACCTCCTTGGCCACACCTCCTTCCCCTGGAGTGTCCTTGTGCTCCTGATGCCGGTGCTGCTCGTGGTGACCACCGCTCGCGCGCACGGTTTTCCCGCAGAGCGCGTGAGCATGGCCCCATGAACGCAAGCCCGAACACAGCAGAGCAGAGATCGGGCACGTAGCTGGCGGAAGCGCAGGAAGCGGTGGCAACGATCAAGGCCCCAGCCAGGAAGTCGTCCTGAGCTGGGGCCTCGCGTTGGAGCGGGTGACGGGAATCGAACCCGCACTGTCAGCTTGGGAATCTCACAAGATCGGGTCGGAATTGACCGCCACGCCTGCTCGACGCGCTCATGTGGCCTGGGTTGGCCCCCGCTGACACCACTTTGTGGCCCGTGGAAGGCCCGGCGGGTCCTTGGCGGTCGCCCTGTCAGCCGTAGTCGCCTGCACAAGACACGTAGAGAGAAAGAACCACTAGCTGGCCAGACGCCACAAGAGCCCGCTCGTCGGTGGGCAGCTTCTTGAGGTTCCATCCGTCAAACGGTTCACGGTCACGCTGGTACCGATATACCACCACCCGGCACTGACCGCTCGCCTCGCTGGCC
This sequence comes from Micromonospora desertarenae, assembly GCF_056150265.1. Classification (NCBI taxonomy): domain Bacteria; kingdom Bacillati; phylum Actinomycetota; class Actinomycetes; order Micromonosporales; family Micromonosporaceae; genus Micromonospora; species Micromonospora desertarenae. The sequence continues at coordinate 241,625 of NZ_JAXCFQ010000011.1, read as the reverse complement.
CCCTCACCCTCCAGGAGCCGATCCCAGACCGCGAAGGATCCATCGGTGGGCTGAAGGGTGAGCGCAGGGCCTGAGAAAACCTGGCCCGGCTCGATGTGACTCGGGCCGATATAGATGTACTCCAGGTTGCAGTTACAGTTACCCTGGCCGCCCTCACCCACTTTGCGGTACGCGGGGTCAACCTGCACCTGACTCAGATACTCGTGGGCGTGCCTTGGGCCGTCCGGCAGCAGTAGTACCAGCGCCCCAAGGCAGCCGAGCAGCCCTACCATCAACGAGCCGGCCGAAGCGCATGCAATGACGATCCAGACCCGTCTGCGCTGGCTCATGGCTCGCCCCCTCTCGCTGGCCACGGGGGACAATACTGGAACGTGGGCCATCGAATCGGTAGCGGATCTCCTCGTCGGGCAGTCGCCAGACCGTCCAGCCTCCCCGGGCGGGGACCAGGTGGAGCGCCCTGCCGGACGAACGACCTGGTCCCCGCCCGGGGAGGCTGGTAGCCCTTGTGGTGCCCGGCGAGGTGAGCCGCGGCGGCATCTCTGAGGAGGGTCGGGGTTCGGGGCGGAGCCCCGAGGTCTTCATGGTCTGGTCGTTCCGAAGCGTGGCCGGCCGGCCCGGCCGATGCCGGCCGGAGGTCGCCAGCAGGCCGGGCCGGGCCGGCGCCGGCCCCCGTGGGGGGCCCCCTGGTCCAGAAAAAAAGGCCCATGCGGCGACACACACCACCGGCCTCGGCCGGTTCCTCCGGCTGAGGGTTACCCCGATGAGGACCAGGGCGACGCCGGCCTGGATCGCGGGTGTGAGAGCTTCGCGGAGGACAAGCCATCCGAGGATCACGGCAACGATCGGCAGTAGGTACGTGACGACGGATGCCGCTGTTGGCCCTTCGTCCTGGATGATGCGGTAGTTCAGGACGTAGGCGGCTCCGGTGCCGAGTGTGCCGAGGACGAGCAGGCTGACGACGGCGTCGATTTTCCAGCTGGGCGGTTCCAGGCCGGCGATGGGCATGGCCACGGCGAGGAGCACGGTGGCCGCGCCGAGCTGGCTGGGCGACAGCATGAGCGGGCTGATCGCGCGGCCGGTCAGGAAGTGGCCCATGTAGACGTAGCTGATGGCGTAGCTGGCGGCTGCGGCGAGGCAGGCGAGGCCGCCCCAGCTTGCGATCTCGTTGGCGGCGGCGGTCGGCAACCTCGGCGTGCCGGGGCTGCACTTCCATGATCTGCGGCATACCGGTAACACGATCGCGGCGCGGACCGGTGCGAGCACCCGCGAGCTGATGGCCCGGATGGGTCACGACTCGCCGCAGGCCGCCATGATCTACCAGCACGCCACCTCTGAGGCGGATCGGGCCATCGCCCAGGCGGTGAGCGACGCGGTGAAGGCCGAGCGGAAGAAGGCCAGGAAGCCGGCGGCCGGCACGTCGGGCAAGCCCAAGGGTAAGGGGAAGAAGCGTGGCTAGTGGCCCGTGGATGGCCCGTCAGGCGTTCATGGCCGGCGGAGCATCGAAGGCCCCGGCTCGGACTTGCGTCCTGACCAGGGCCTCGATCGTGGAGCGGGTGACGGGAATCGAACCCGCACTGTCAGCTTGGGAAGCTGATGTTCTGCCATTGAACTACACCCGCAGGCGGCACCACTGTACCCGAGTCACCACCCCGATGCATCCAGGTACCCCCCGCGCCGTCGACCGCTGCGGCCAGCGCCCGACCCCACTCCGCAAGATCCACACAACTTCCGGGATGTAGTGGCCTCCGGCCCCCCGCGAGGCAACTACATCCGGGATGTTGCGCGGATCTTGCCCGGCCGCCCGTCCGCACGGCAGCCCGGCGAGGCAGGGCACGAGGGGGTGGCGGGCACCGGGCACCGCTGCCAGGAAAAAGTTTCACTCCGGCAACATATGGTCGTTCTCAAATCTGTCGATCGGTTGTAACGTCTGGCCCACGTTCTCAGCCACGGCGTGACATACCCCCTGTCGCGCCGCCAGAAAGAGGTGGGCCCATGGGACTTCGTCCCGACCTGCTGACCCGGCGTGCCGCCGGTGTCGCGTCGACGACCCTCGCGCTGCTGCTCAGCACCGCCGCGGTGGGCGTCGTACCGGCCGCTTCGGCCTTCTCCGCCGCGCCCGGTGAGGCGTGCGTCGAGCCGGCCGACGTCCACGCCGACGCCCGGATCAAGGCGGGCGGCGCGGCCAAGCACGAACCGAACGAGCTGACCCTCGCGGAGAGCCGCGAGCGGGAGGCCGACCTGGCCGCCGCGCTCCGGGAGCGCGCCCGGTTCCGCACCGGCGCCGGGGCGAGCACCCTCGCCGCCACCGTGACCGTCCCGGTGGTGGTGCACGTGATCCAGCGGGACAGCACCCGGGCCGGCGGCAACATCCCGGACTCGATGATCACCTCGCAGATCAACGTGCTGAACCAGTCCTACAGCGGCGCGACCGGCGGCGCGGCCACGGCGTTCAGCTTCCAGCTACAGAAGATCAACCGGGTGACCAACCCGGCGTGGTACCCGATCGTGCAGGGCTCGTCGGCGGAGCGGTCGATGAAGACCTCGCTGCGTGAGGGCGGCAAGAACACCCTCAACATGTACCTGGGCGAGCTGAGCGACGACCTGCTCGGCTGGGCGACCTTCCCGCAGCGCAAGCTGAGCAGCATGGATGGCGTCGTCGTGCTGAGCGAGTCGCTGCCGGGTGGCACCGCCACCAACTACAACCAGGGCGACACCGGCACCCACGAGGTGGGCCACTGGCTGAACCTCTACCACACCTTCCAGGGCGGCTGCTCGGGTCAGGGTGACAGCGTCAGCGACACCGCGGCCGAGGCTTCGCCGGCCTTCCAGTGCCCGACCGGGCGGGACACCTGCACCGCCCCGGGCGTGGACCCGATCACCAACTTCATGGACTACACCTACGACTCGTGCATGTACCAGTTCACCGCCGGGCAGGCGAGCCGAATGCTGACCGCGTGGAACGCGTACCGCGCGGCCTGACCTGACGTACGCCATCGGTGCCGGCTCCGGAGGACGGAGCCGGCACCGGTGTCTTCGGGCTCAGGCGGCCTCGCGGCGGCGCATCCGGGGGGCGGGGTCGGCGGCCGGGGCGTCGGCCGGCGCACCCGGGTCGAGCCAGACCTGGACGGCGGGGTGGCCGTGCCCGTTGCCGGGGCCACCCGCGGCGCCGGCGTCGCGGCGGGTCAGCATCGCCACGTCGACGGTGAACTCGAACAACCGCCAGTCGACGTGCGGGGCGGCCCGGTAGCTGCGGGCCAGCCGGGCGACCCGGGCCGGGTCGGTGACCGGGCGGGCGCGCCCGGCGACGTAGGCCTCGTCGTCGCTCTCCTCGGGCGGGAAGGAGTGCAGCGCGTAGCGGCCGTCGCGTTCCAGGTCGCGCCGTTTCGGCGAGTCGACCACGAAGCAGAACAGCCCCTCGTCGGTGATCACCGGGGAGACCGGGTGCACCCGGGGCCCGCCGTCGGCGCGGACCGTGGCCAGGTAGCCGAAGCCCGGCCCGTACTGCTGCATGAGAAGGCGGATCCCGTCGGCGAGTCGGGGCTCGTCAGCGGCGAATTCGGACCAGGATGCCATGTGGACATTCTATCGAACAGGTGTACGAAGACCTAGTCCGACACGCAGGTCACCCCGGCCGCTTCGCTATGGTGTTCCGATGCTGCTCTCCGACCGCGACCTGGTCTCCGAGATCAAGGCGGGCACCCTGGCGCTGGAGCCGTTCGAGCCCACGCTGGTGCAGCCGTCCAGCATCGACGTACGCCTGGACAAGCTGTTCCGGGTCTTCAACAACCACCTCTACACCCACATCGACCCGGCGCGGCAGCAGGACGAGCTGACCTCGGTGGTGGAGGTGCCCGACGGCGAGCCGTTCGTGCTGCACCCGGGCGAGTTCGTGCTCGCCTCCACGCTCGAGGTGATCTCGCTCGGCGACCAGCTCGCCGGCCGGCTGGAGGGCAAGTCGAGCCTGGGCCGGCTCGGCCTGCTCACCCACTCCACCGCCGGCTTCATCGACCCCGGCTTCTCCGGGCACGTGACGCTGGAGCTGTCGAACGTGGCGAACCTGCCGATCACCCTCTGGCCGGGCATGAAGATCGGCCAGCTCTGCATCTTCCGGCTCTCGTCGCCGGCCGAGCACCCGTACGGCTCGGCCGTCTACGGCTCGCGCTACCAGGGGCAGCGCGGCCCGACGCCGAGCCGCTCCTGGCAGCAGTGGCGCACCTGGCCGACCCGCTGACGCAGCCGAAAAGGGGCCCGCTCCGGCGCCGGAGCGGGCCCCTTTTCGGTGGTACGCGGTCAGCCCGGCCGGCCGTAGCTGTGGATCGGGCCGTCGTCGACCTTCTTCATCTTGATCGGCACCCCGGCGCGGGAGGCGTGCACCACCCAGCCGCCGCCGACGTACATGCCGACGTGGTGCAGGTCGGAGTAGTAGAAAACCAGATCGCCCGGGCGCAGCTCTCCCCGGCTGACCGTCCTGGTGACCCCGCGCTGCTGCGCGGCGTTGTGCGGCAGCGAGACCCCGGCCTTGGCCCAGGCGGCCAGCATCAGCCCCGAGCAGTCGTACGAGTTCGGGCCCTCGGCGCCCCAGACGTACGGCTTGCCGATCTGGGCGCAGGCGAACTTGACAGCGACCCCGGCCGCGCCGCCCGGGTAGCTGGCCGGGCAGGGGGCGGGGCGCAGCGGCCCGCCGCCGCCGTTGCCGTAGACCTTGATCCGCAGCTTCTGCAGCCGGTCGATCTCGGCGTTGATCTGCTTCTTCTTCGCCGCCAGTTGCGCCTCGGTCTTGGCGAGTTGGGCGACCATCTCGTCCAGCGGCGCCTTCTTGGCGGCCAACTGGTCGCGCAGGTCGGCGACCTGCCGAACGTCCTGCTGCTGGCGGTGGGCGAACCGGTCGAGCAGTTCGAGCTGCCCGACCACCTCGCTCGGCGAGCGGCTGTCCAGCACGGCGTTGATGGTGAGCACGTTCTCGCCCTTGTAGGCGCGGACGGCCAGCGCGCTGACCTTCTCCATCGCCTGGTCGACCTGGGCCTGGAGCGGCTTGATCTGGGCGGCCAGGGCGTCGGCCTGCTTCCGCTTGGCGGCCAGGTCCTGGCGGGTGGCGTTGTGCCGTTCGATGATCGGTTCGAGCTTGTTCCAGTCCTCGTCGATCTGGCGCTCGATCTCGGCGACGGTGGGTTCGGCGTGGGCCGCCGTGGCGCCGCCGGTCAGAACGACGGCGAAGCCGACCAGGGCGGCGAGTGCGGTGGTGCAGCGGGACCAGCGTGGGCGCGGCGCAGCCGTGGTCGGGTCGGCGGACGCCGACCGTGCCGACGGTGGCCGCGGGGCATGGTGTGCCACCGGGCTCCGTACTCCTTCTTCCCAGACCGCCTACCGGGTTAGCTGACGGGTTCGGGCGGGAAGGGGACGCCCTACCGCAGTGGCTGCGGATTCACCCCGGGTTACCTGGTTCCCCGGTTCGCTCGGAAGCGATTCGGCGGTGTCGGACCGTTACCGCCCGGGTTGGACGGACCTGTTGTCGGGCCGACGAATGACCAGAGTAGAGACGCTCGTTATCAATCCGCAACCCGTGTCGCCGTGACACTCCGTACGCCACAGGGATCGACAGCCTTCGGCGGGGCGGGCCGAAGGTTTTCTTCTTCAGGAGTTGATGCATGGAAAGGTATTGACGTAAGGCCGGGCCCGGGGTGAAGGTGACCGCATCGTCCACCCGTCTGAGCAGGGGGTCCGATGCAGTCGTCCACGAGATCCACGAGATCCACGAGATCGAGGAGCAGGCGCGCCCTGCTCGCCGCCGCCGCGGCGCTCGCCATGGCGGTCACCCCGTTCGCCGCCGGTCCGGCCGCCGCCGAACCCCTCGACCGGCAGCAGCAGTACGCCGCCGCGGCCACCGAGTTCGGCGTGCCGGAGAGCGTCCTGCTCGCCGTGTCGTACCTCGAGTCGCGGTGGGACACCCATCCCGGCAACCCGAGCACCAGCGGCGGTTACGGCCCGATGCACCTCACCGACGCCGCCCACGTCACCGCACAGCCCGCCCGCGGCCACATCGACGAGGGCGAGGACCCGCGCGGGGACGACGCTCGGCCGCTGACCGTCACCGCGCCGGTCGGAGCCGGGTCGCCCCCGGCCGCCCCGGCCGACGCCGCGCTGCAGACCCTCCAGGCCGCCGCCGCGCTGACCGGCGCCAGCGAGGAGGCGTTGCGCTCCGACCCGACCGCGAACATCCGCGGCGGCGCGGCGCTGCTCGCCGCGTACCAGCGGGAACTGGGTGCCCCGGTCGGCGCGGACAGCGACCCGGCGGCCTGGTACGGCGCGGTGGCCCGCTACTCGGGCGCCGGCGCCGAGGACACCGCCGCCGCCTTCGCCGACGAGGTGTACGGCCAGATCAACGCGGGCGCGACCCGGACCACCGACGACGGGCACCTGGTGACCCTCGCCGCGCGCGACGTCAGCCCGGACGAGTCGACGCTGCACAGGCTCGGGCTGCGGCGGGCGGAGCGGCCCGACGGGCTGGAGTGCCCGATCGGTCTCGGCTGCGAGTGGATCCCGGCCCCGTACGAGAAGTACGGCCCGGGCGCCGGCGACTACGGCAACCACGACCTGGGCAACCGGCCGGCCCAGCAGAAGATCGAGTACATCGTCATCCACGACACCGAGGGCTACTTCTGGCCCAGCGTCGGCCTGGTGCAGCGGGCGGACTACGTGGGCTGGCACTACACGCTGCGCTCGGTGGACGGTCACATCGCCCAGCACATCAAGACCAAGGACGTCGGCTGGCACGCCGGCAACTGGTACGTCAACGCCAAGTCCATCGGCCTGGAGCACGAGGGCTTCGCCGGCCACGGCACCTGGTACACCGAGGCGATGTACCGCACCTCGGCCAAGCTGGTCCGGCACCTGGCGCTGCGCTACAACATCCCGCTCGACCGGCACCACATCATCGGGCACGACAACGTCCCCGGCACGGTGGCGGCGAACGTCGCGGGCATGCACTGGGACCCGGGGCCGTACTGGGACTGGTCGCACTACTTCGACCTGCTGAAGGCGCCGTTCCGGGCCACCGGCACGGCGCGGACCGGGCTGGTGACCATCGACCCCGACTTCCCCGACAACCAGCCGGCGTTCACCGGCTGCTCGCGGCAGCCGCCGGGGGTGCCGACCCCGCCGCCGCCGGTCACCGACCCCTGCCCGCTGCGCGGCTCCTCCGCGGTGCTGCTGCGCAGCGCGCCGAGCCACGACGCGCCGCTGGCCGTGGACCTCGGCGAGCACCCGGACGGTTCGCCGGGCACCATGTACGTCCCGGACCACAGCGCCCGCGGGTCGGCCGGCCAGACGTACGCGGTGGCCGAGGTGCGGGGCGACTGGACGGCGATCTGGTACCTCGGCCAGAAGGCGTGGTTCCACAACCCCGCGTCGGCGCCGACGGCGAAGTGGGCCACCGGCTTCGTGGTGACGCCGAAGCCCGGCAAGGCCACCATCCCGGTCTACGGGCGGGCCTACCCGGAGCGGGACGCCTACCCGGCCGGCGTGCCGTACCAGGCGATCTCACCGCTGCAGTACACGCTCGCCGCCGGGCAGCGGTACGCGGTGGGCGCGGTCGTGCCGAGCGAGTACTACCGCGCGGTGACCTTCGACGGCTCGTCCCCGGGCGACTGGACCGTCGTCCGCGGCGACCTGCGCTACGTGCAGGTCCAGTTCGGTCACCGGATCGGCTACGTGAACCTGGACGACGTGCTGATCCTGCCGTCCCCGGTCGGCGCTCCGCGGTGAGCCGCCCGGCCTGAGACGGGGCTCGGCACCGATTCGCGGAAACACCGAGGGCCCCCGGTCGGTCGACCGGGGGCCCTCGGGCGGTTCGGGACGGATCAGGGTCGGCGGAATCCGGCGACCGGCATGGTGTTGATGCTGGAGACGTTGACCGGTTTGCCGGCGCGTGGTGCGTGCACCATCTTGTCGTTGCCGAGGTAGAGCCCGACATGGTGCAGGTCGCTGAAGAAGAAGACCAGGTCACCCGGGCGCGCGTCGGAGCGCGAGATGGCCTTGCCCTCGTTCCACTGGGCGCCGGTGTGGTGGGTCAGGTAGACCCCGGCCGCCTTGTAGGCGTACTGGGTCAGGCCGGAGCAGTCGAACGAGTCCGGGCCGTCGGCGCCCCACACGTACGGCTTGCCGACCTGGGCGCAGGCGGTCCGGATCGCGATCCGGGCCTTCTCGCTGACCACCCCGTTGATGGTCGGGCACTGGTCCGTCTTGACGGTGGTCACCGGCAGCATCTTCTCCAGCCGCTTGACCTCGGCCTCGATGTGCTTCTTCTTCGCCGCCAGCTCGTTCTGCTGCTTCACCTGGTCCGCGATCAGCGTGTCGAGCTGCTGCTTCTGGTCGTCGTACTTCTTGCGGACCGCGAGCACACCCTCGATCTGCTTGCGCTCCTGGGCGGCCAGCCGGTCGAGGAGGGTGAGCTGCTCGGTGAGCGTGCTCGGCTTGGCGCTGACCAGCAGGGCGGCGACGTCCTGGGACGGGCCGGTGATGTAGTAGCGGGAGGCGAGGTCGCCCACCCGGTCCATCGCCAGCTCGCTCTCCAGCGCCAGCGGCTGGATCTTCTTCTCCAGGTCCGCGGCCTTGCTGCGGTTCTTCTTCAGCTGCGCCCGCACCTTGTTGTACTGCTCGATGGTGGGCTCCAACTGCTCCCACTGCTTGTCGATCTGCGCCTCGATCTCCTCGACCGAGGGCGCGGCGTACGCCGGCGCGGCGAGCAGACCGGCTCCAACGGCCGCGGCGGCGACCAGGGTGAGCAGACGGTGGGCGGCCCGGCGCAGGCCACCCGGACGAGCAGACCGTCCCGGTGCGTGACGATGGGGGGGCATGGTTGCCACCGGCACCGACTCCTTAGCGTCCGACCGCCGGGCGCCTCGCAGAGGGGAAGAGGCGAGACAGACGACCCACAGCGGCCGGTGCCCCACATTAGGGAAGGCCCGCAGCGGAATCAAGGCGACCAACGTTCACATCACGCCTGCGCAACCGCTTGTGTACCTAGGGTGTGCGCCCGTCAGCCAACGATTGCCGTCAATACATCGTCGAGCGTCACCACGCCGAGCGGTCGCCGGCCGTCGCTCACCAGCACCATGTGCCGCCGCTCGCGGCGCATCGCGAGCAGCAGGTCGGCGAGCGTACGCTCCGGCGGCACCACCGCCAGCGGCCGGTACACCTCGGCCGGCACCGGCGCCCGCCGGCTCACCCCGGCGTAGCCGAGCACGTCCTTGACGTGCACGAAGCCGAGCACCCGCCGGGTCGAGCGCTGCACCACCGGAAACCGGGACCGGCCGGTCCGGGTGGCCAGCACCTCCAGCGAGGCGGGCGAGACGTCCTCGGCGACGGTGGTCACCGCCGACCAGGGCCGCAGGGCGTCGGCGGCGGTCCGCGCGTGCAGGGCGAGCGCGCCGGTGATCCGGGCGTGCTCCTCGGCGTCGAGCAGTCCCTCGGTACGCGCCTGCGACACCAGCCCGGCCAGTTCCTCGGCGGTGAAGACGGTTTTGACCGCCTCGGTGGCCTCGATCCGCCACAGCCGCAGCACCCGCCGGGACGCCCACTTCATGGCCAGCAGCAGCGGCTTGGTGGCCAGGCAGAACGCGAGCATGGCCGGGCCCAGCCAGAGCGCGGACGGCTCCGGCCCGGCCAGCGTGATGTTCTTCGGCACCATCTCGCCGACCACAGTGTGCAGGAAGACCACGATCCCGAGGGCGAGCACGAAGGCGACCGGGTGCACCGCCGGCGCGGGCAGCCCCAGCGCGTGGAACGCCGGCTCCAGCAGGTGGGCCAGGGCCGGCTCGGCGATCGCGCCGAGACCCAGCGAGCAGACGGTGATGCCCAACTGGGCGCCGGCGATCATCAGCGGGATCTGGTTCATCGCGGAGAGGGCCCACCGGGCCCGCTTCGAGGTCGCCGCGAGCGGTTCCACCACCGTGCGCCGGGACGCGATCAGGGCGAACTCGCTGCCCACGAAGAACGCGTTGCCGAGCAGCAGCAGGGCGGTGACCAGCAGCTCAGCCATCGTCGTCCGGATCCTCGGGGCGGAGCACCCGGACCTGCTCGATCCGGCGCCGGTCCACCTCCACGACGGTGAACTCGTACCCGGACTCCTCGACCGTCTCGCCGGCGACCGGGATGTGCCCCAGCCGGGCCATCAGGAACCCGGCGAGCGTCTCGTACGGCCCCTCGGGCAGCCGGAACCCGGTCTGCTCGACCAGCTCGTCCGCGCGCAGCACGCCGTCGACCAGCACCGTGCGCTCCCCGCCGGGCACGGTCAGCTCGACCGGTCCGACGTCGGGCACCGCGGCCGGGTCGAACTCGTCGGCGATCTCGCCGACCAGCTCCTCCACCAGGTCCTCGACGGTCACCACGCCGTCGGTGCCGCCGTACTCGTCGACCACGATGGCGAGGTCCGCGTCGGCGGCCCGGAGCGCGGCGAGCACCCCGTCCAGGTCGAGACTCTCCGGCACGTACACCGGCTCACGGGCCACCGAGCCGACGGTGGTCGAGGCGCGCTGGGCCAGCGGCACGCCGAGCGCGTCCGACACCCCGGCGACGCCGGTGACCAGGTCAAGCGTCTCCTCGTAGACCGGGAACCGGGTCCGGCCGGTGTGCCGGGCGAGAGCCAGCAGCTCGGTCACGGTGGCCGTGGCGCGCAGCGCGATCACGTCCACCCGGGGCGTCATCGCCTCGGCCGCCCGCTTCTCGCCGAAGCGGATGGTGCGGCGCAGCAGCATGGCGGTGTCCGGCGGCAGCGCCCCGGCCCGGGCCGAGATGGCCGCCAGCAGGCCCAGCTCCTCCGGTGAGCGGGCGCTGGCCAGTTCCTCCTGGGGTTCGATGCCGAACGCGCGGACCAGGCGGTTCGCCGAGCCGTTCAGCCCTCGGATCAGCCAGCCGAAGGTGCGCGAGAAGGCCCGCATCGGAGCCGCGGTGGCCAGCGCGGCGGGCATCGGTCGGGCCAGCGCGAGGTTCTTCGGCACCAGCTCGCCGAAGAGCATGGAGACCAGGGTGGCCAGGGCGAGCGCCAGGAACGGGGTGATCCGGTCGGTGGCCGACCCGGCGAGCGGCTCCAGCACCGGTGCGAAGAGCCGGGCCAGCGCGGGCTCGGCGAGGTAGCCGGTGAGCAGCGCGGTGATGGTGATGCCGAGCTGCGCGCCGGAGAGCTGGAAGGAGAGCTCCCGCAGCGCCCGGCGTACGGTCGCGGCCGGGCCGTCGCCGGCGGCGGCCCGCCGGTCGATCTCGGCGCGGTCCACGGTGACCAGGGCGAACTCGGCCGCGACGAAGAACGCGTTGCCGCCGGTCAGCAGCAGGAAGCCGACCAGGGGCAGCAGTGTGGTCAGCAGCAGGCCATCGATGGTCGTCTCACCTCGGCGCGATTCTCGCACGGGCGGGTCGTCGCGGCACGGCCCGCGCGTCGCGGGTGGAGCTCGCCCGGCCGGGCTACCGTCGGGGCCATGGCCGAATTCACCCTCGCGCACGAACTGGCCCTGCTGGCCTACGACGACAAGGGGAATCTCCAGCTCAACCGGCCCGCGCTCGACCACGGGCTGGCCGGGGCGCTGCTGCTGGAGCTGGCGCTCGCCGGCCGGGTCGAGGTGGTCGACGACCGCCTGCTGGTGGCCGACCCGACCCCGCTCGGGCAGCGGCAACTCGACGACTCACTGACCCGGATCGGGGCCGACGTGAAGCGCCGCCGGCCGAAGGACTGGGTCGGCCGGCTCGCCAGGGACCTGCCCGAGCAGGTGCTGGACGGGCTGGTCACCGCCGGCGTGCTGCGCCGGGAGTCGGACCGGGTGCTGTGGGTCTTCCCGCGTACCCGCTATCCGTCCGAGACCGGGGCGGAGCCGGCGGCGGAGGCCCGGGCCCGGCAGCGGATGACCGCCGCGGTGGCCGCCGACGGCCCGGTGGAGCCGCGGACCGCCGCCCTGATCGGCCTGGCCCGGGCGGTCCGGCTGGACCGGCACCTCTTCCGGGACCTGCCCCGGGACCGGGTGCAGCGCCGGCTGGCCGAGATCGCGGCGGGCGACTGGGCGTCGGCCGCGACCCGGAAGGCCATCCAGGAGACCGAGGCCGCCGTGCTGATGGTGATCACCTCGGCCGCGGCCGCCGCCACGATGACCGCCGCCACCAGCTGACACGCCGCGGGCGCGGCACCACCGCCCGGTGGCACCGCGCCCGCGGCGGTACGCCTCAGCCGGCGACCGGCTCGGTCTCCTTGTCGCCCTGCGCCTGCTCCGGCTTGACCGAGCGGAGCAGCACGCTGGCCACGTCGACCACCTCGACCTGCTCGCTGGCGCCCTTGCCGTTCACGCCGTCGTTGAGCATCGTCGAGCAGAACGGGCAGCCGACGGCGACCGTGCGGGCCCCGGTGGACATGGCCTCCTCGACCCGCTCCACGTTGATCCGCTTGCCGATCTTCTCCTCCATCCACATCCGGGCGCCGCCGGCGCCGCAGCAGAAGGAGCGCTCGCTGTTGCGCGGCATCTCGGTGAGCTCGCCGGCGATGGCGGTGCCGAGCACCTCACGCGGCGGGGCGAAGACCCGGTTGTGCCGGCCCAGGTAGCAGGGGTCGTGGTAGGTGACCCCGCCGTCGACCGGCTGCACCGGGGTGAGCTTGCCGGTGGCGACCAGGTGGGCCAGCAGCTGGGTGTGGTGCACGACCTCGAACTCGCCGCCGAGCTGGCCGTACTCGTTGCCCAGGGTGTTGAAGCAGTGCGGGCAGGTCGCCACGATCTTGCGCTTGGCCTTCTCCCGGTCGCCGAACGCCTCGTTAAGCGTCTCGACGTTCTGCTGGGCGAGCATCTGGAAGACGAACTCGTTGCCGATCCGGCGGGCCGGGTCGCCCGAGCAGGTCTCGCCCTCGCCGAGGATCGCGAACTTCACGCCCGCCTCGTTGAGCAGCGTGGCGACCGCCCGGGTGGTCTTCTTGGCCCGGTCCTCGAACGCGCCGGCGCAGCCGACCCAGAACAGGTACTCGAAGTCCTCGACCTCGCCGACCCGCGGCACCTCGAAGTCCAGACCCTTGGTCCAGTCCTCGCGGGTGTTCTGCGGGGCGCCCCACGGGTTGCCCTTGTTCTCCAGGTTGCGCAGCATCACGCCGGCCTCGGACGGGAAGCTCGACTCGATGAGCACCTGGTAGCGCCGCATGTCGACGATGTGGTCCACGTGCTCGATGTCCACCGGGCACTGCTCGACGCAGGCGCCGCAGGTGGTGCAGGACCAGAGCACGTCCGGGTCGATGACCCCGCCCTCCTCGGCGGTGCCGATCAGCGGCTTGTCGGCCTCGGCGAGCGCGAGGACGTCGACGTGGGCGAGCTGGGCGGCGGTGGCCTTCTCCTCACCGGTCAGGTCCTTGCCGCCACCGGCCAGCAGGTAGGGCGCCTTGGCGTACGCGTGGTCACGCAGGCTCAGCACCAGCAGCTTCGGCGACAGCGGCTTGCCGGTGTTCCAGGCCGGGCACTGCGACTGGCAGCGGCCGCACTCGGTGCAGGTGCTGAAGTCCAGCAGGCCCTTCCAGGTGAACTGCTCGACCTGGGCGACGCCGAACTGGTCCTTCTCCGGGTCGGCCTCCTCGAAGTCGAGCGGCTTGCCGGCGCTCATCATCGGCCGGAGCGCGCCGAGGCCGGAACCGGCCCGGTCCGGGTTGCGCTTGAAGAAGATGTTCGGGAACGCCAGGAAGCGGTGCCAGGCCACGCCCATGGTGACGTTCAGCGAGATGACGATGAGCCAGGTCATCGAGATAATGATCTTGATGAGCGCCGCCAGGCTGACGCCCGCCTCCCAGTCCGGCAGGACGGCGCCGAGGGCGTGGCTGACCGGGGTGGCCCAGGCCGGGTACACGAAGTGGTCGGTGGCGACCTTGAAGCCCCGGATCAGGAAGCCGAAGATCAGGACCAGCAGCACGACCCACTCGACGAAGTAGCCCTGCCACATGGTGGAGCCGGTGAACCGGGACCGGCCGCCCGGCCGGGTCGGCCGGTTGCGCAGCCGGATCGCCATCAGCACTCCGATGCCGAGCAGGCCGAGCACCCCGATCACCTCGGTGGCCAGGCCGAAGATCGTCCAGTGCCCGATGATCGGCAGCTCGCCGGTGGTGCTGACCACCTCGAAGTACGCCTCGAGCACCAGCAGCGAGAGCACGATGAAGGCGACCATCACGAACCAGTGCGCCGCGCCGACCATGCTCCACCGGAGCATCCGGGTGTGGCCGGCGGTCTCGACCAGCATGGTCTTCGTGCGGGTGCCCTTGTTGCCGAACCGCTCCGGGTCGGGCTGACCCAGCCGGATGACGGCCGTCATCTTCATGACCGCGCGTACCGCCAGCCCCACCGCCACGGCGGTGATGGCGAACGCGATGATCGTGGTGACGATCTGGACGCTGCCCATCGAGATTGGCCTCCCCGGTCTGCTGCCTGGCGAGCGGCTCGGCGACCGGGGGCCGGGTCAGGGCGCGATCGGCGAGTCGCCGCTGCCGCACCCTCGACCGGACCGGTCGATGACCTCGCTCCGCTCGGTCATGCAGTGCAGCCTACGCGCAAGGTTACCCAGCGGTAACGTGAGTCTTCTCGCACCCGGCCACGCCGCCCTGCGCACACCATAGGGTCCCCCGCCCGGAACTGCCGGGCAGGGGCCGCGTCGAGTGACGTGGATTGCCGCACAGGAGGCGCGGGCGACTCGGGTGCCGCCGCCGCCGCGTCCACGACGGCCTGGCTTCCGCTTGCCGCCGCGACGGCCTCGGGTGCCGCCGCCGCGCGGTCCGCGGCGGCCGAGCGTCAGCGCCAGCGGGAGAGCAGGAGCAGCGAGGCGACCATCGCGCCGAAGCCCACCGCGAGGTTCCAGTAACCCCACGACATGACCGGGTACTCCTGCTCGGAGAGGTAGTACACCACCAGCCAGCCGATACCGGCGACGATGAGCGCGACCGCAGTGATCGGCAACCACACCGGGCTAGGCTTGCGCGTCGCCGCCGTCGCCGTCGGACGCACGTCCGTCGGCGGGGTGTACACCTTCTTCTTGCGGACCTGAGACTTGGGCACGACGCTCTCCAGAGGGGATGACTGACCTCGTCCGGCCTGACAACCGGGCGCGGGGGCGACGGTCCATGGCCAATAATGTTCGACAGCTAGCGTAGTCCCGAAGACCCGTCCGGGCCACGAATGGGGTCAGGCCGGTGCACCGAGTGACCGAAAAAGGTGGGGGGAACCGGTCACCGCACCAGCTCGCGCGGTGCCGGGCGGAAACCAGACGACGCGGAAGGAACGCTCGGTGGAGTACACATCCGGCGCCGCCTCCTGGCAGAAGGTGCTCCGGCGGGCCGTCGCCGGGCTGCTGCCCCGGCGACCTCGGCAGCGACGACCGGGCTGGTCCGTCGGCGTGCCGCTGATCGCCGCCGCGGCCGGACTGCTCTTCACCACCACCGCCACCACCGCCGGTGGCACCGCGCTGCGCGAGGACCGGCGACCCCAGCTCAACCAGCTGATCGAGGACCGCCGCGAGCAGGTGGCGGCGAGCGAGCGCCGGGCCGCGGCGCTCCGCCACGAGGTGGAGCAGCAGACCACCGCGCTGGCCGACACCGACGGCCCGATCAAGGAGCAGCAGCAGCGGGCCGCCGCCGCCCGGGAGGCCGCCGGCTTCACCGCTCTCACCGGGCCCGGCGTCACGGTGGAACTCAACGACGCACCCCGGCGCAGCGAACAGAACCTGCCCGAAGGGGTCAGCAACGACTACCTGGTCGTCCACCAGGGTGACGTCCAGGCGGTGGTGAACGCGCTCTGGGCCGGCGGCGCGGAGGCCATGTCAATCATGAACGTCCGCGTGCTCGCCACCAGCGCGGTACGCTGCGTGGGTAACACCCTGCTGCTGCACGGTCGGGTGTACTCCCCACCATTCAAGATCGTAGCAATCGGCGATCCCGCTGCCCTCCAGCAGGCCCTCGCCGGCTCTGAGGGAGTCCGGTTGTTCAAGGACGCGGTCGACCACTACCAGCTCGGCTACAAGGAGACCGTCTCCACGGTGACCGTCCCGGCGTTCGAGGACTCGACCGCCCTGCGTTCGGCGACGGTGCCGCGGTGAGTCGCGCGCCGGAGGACTGGTGGGAGGACCGGGACGGGCGGCACCGCGACCCGGCCGACGAGCCGACCGCGTTCATCCCCAAGACCGACCGGCCCGCACCGACGGCCCGCACCGCGGGCGGCTGGCCCGATCCGGTCCTGCCGCGCCGGGTGGCCGCCGACCCGACGACCGGCGCCCCGGCCACCGGGCGCGATCCGATCGACCGGCCGCGGCCCGCCGAGCCGTCCCGCGCCAACCGGCCTGCCCGGCCCACCGAATCCGCCGGCCCGGCCGAGCCCACCCGCCCCAACCAGCCCGCCTGGCCCACCGAGTCCGGGCCGGGCCGGCCCGCCCCCACGGCGCGCCCGACCGACCCGACCTGGCCCGCCGAGGCCGACGGCCACGATCGGCCCGCTGCCACCACCCGCTCGACCGATCCGACCTGGCCCGCCGATCCCACCGGGCCGGGTCGCCCCGCTGCCACCACCCGCTCGACCGATCCGACCTGGCCCGCCGAGGCCGGCGGCCGCGACCGGCCCGGCCGCTCCGCGGAACGGACCTGGCCCGCCGACCCGGCGCCCGCCGCCGGAGCCGGCTGGTTCGCCGATCCGGCCGGCTCGGCCGGCCCGAGCCCGGCCACCGATCCGGCTGACTCCGCCGGTCCGGGCTGGTCGCCCGGCGCGTCACGCCCCGCCGGCCCGTCCTGGGCGGCCGACGCGGCCCGCTCCGCCACGCCGGATACTCCCGCCGCGCAGGAGCCGGGCTGGCCGGCGAACCCGAGCCGCTCCGGTCCGCCCACCGAGCCCCGAGCGGCCGCCATCGGCCCGACCGGCGCCCCCGACGCCGCCCGCCACACCGCCGCCGACCGGCCAGCCGCCGGGAGCGGGCGGAGCGGTGTCGCCGGCCAGCCCGCGGCGGTGCCCGGCCAGCCGGAGGCGTCCGCCGGTGCGAGCCACGCCGGCCCCCCGACGGGGCACGCCGACGCGCCGCCGCCGTGGCCGGGCAACGGCACGCTCCGGCCGGCGGCCCCGCTCACGCCGCGCGGCCCGGCCGCACCGGGCCACCCCGGCGGGTCACCCGACGCCGACCGGCCGGTCTCGCCCGCCCGGTCCGGCGCCGAGCCGGCCGGCCGCACCACGGCCCAGGAGGGCCGGCCCACCCCGACCGCCGACGCGCCAACCGCGTTCCTCCCGCAGGTCGCCCGCCCCGCCGCCGCGGGCCCCGGTGCGAGCGCCCCGGTCTCCCCGGCCGGCGCCGACCCCGCGGCCACCGCGCTGATCCCGGCCCTCACCGGGCGTACGCCGGGCGGCCCGCCCGCCCTGGACTCGACAGCGCTGATGGGCGCCGTCCCGCGTCCGCCCACCGACCCGACCGCCGACTCGGAGAACGTTGACGAGCCGCCCCGCCCGCGCCGGGGTGAGCGGGTGGTCCAGCTCCGGCCGGAGCAGACCGGCGAGGGCTATCGGAGCGTCTACTCGGAGCTGACCCGCCCGTCGCTCGGCTCCCGGCTGCGCACCGGCATCCGGGTCACCGGCGAGGTGCTGATCACGTTCGGGCTGGTGGTGCTCCTCTTCGCCGGCTACGAGGTGTGGGGCAAGTCGGCGATCGTGGACGCCCACCAGAACGACCTCAGCCAGCAGCTCGCGCAGGCCTGGGGGCCGGACGGCGATCCGACGGTGGCGCCGTCGGCGAGCGCCAGCCCGACCGGCAAGCCCAAGCCGCCGGTGCAGGGCAAGCCGATCGCCGGCCTCTACATCCCGAAGCTGGACAAGAACTGGGTGGTGGTCGAGGGCGTCACCCAGAAGGACATCCGGTACGCGCCGGGCCACTACCCGACCAGCGCCATGCCCGGCCAGGTGGGCAACTTCTCGGTGGCCGGGCACCGCAACCGGGCCACCTTCTGGCGGCTGGACGAGCTGCACGACGGCGACGCCATCGTGGTCGAGGACAAGAACACCTGGTACGTCTACAAGGTGACCCGCAACCACATCGTGAAACCGACCCAGGTCGAGGTGGTGGCACCGGTGCCGGGCAAGCCGGGCGAGAAGCCGACCAAGCGGATGCTCACGCTGACCACCTGCAACCCGAAGTTCGACAACTACCAGCGCCTGATCATCCACGCGGAGCTGGACCGTTCCCAGCCGAAGTCGGCGGGTCGCCCGGCGGAGCTGGGAGGCTGACGGCGTGTACGCCTGGATCTGGCGGAAGCTCCCGTTCGGGCTGCCTGGCAAGCTCGCCGGCAGCGTGCTGATCGCCGCCGCGATGGTGGCCCTGCTCTGGTACGTGGTCTTCCCGTGGGCGGAGCCGCTGCTGCCCTTCGACGACGTGCAGGTCACCCAGGACTCCGGCGTACCCGGTGACCCGGGCGGCGACGTGGTGCCCGGCGACGCGCCCTCGGGCGACGAGCACGACCTGCCGTACGACACCGAGCGGAACAACACCCCGCCCCCCTCTCCGGACAGGTGAGTCGATGCGCGTCCTGGTGATCGACAACTACGACTCGTTCGTCTTCAACCTCGTGCAGTACCTCGGCCAGCTCGGCGTGGAGTGCGAGGTACGCCGCAACGACGAGATCGACGTGGCCGAGGTGGGGCGGCTCGGCGCGGCCGGCGTCCTGCTCTCGCCCGGACCGGGCAGCCCCGACCGGGCCGGCATCTGCCTCGACGTCATCCGCGCCTACGCCGGTGAGCTGCCGATCTTCGGGGTCTGCCTCGGCCACCAGGCGATCGGCGAGGCGTTCGGCGCCACCGTGGCCCGCGCCCCGGAGCTGCTGCACGGCAAGACCTCGGAGGTACGGCACGACGGGGTCGGGGTGCTCGCCGGCCTGCCCGACCCGTTCACCGCGACCCGCTACCACTCGCTGGCCGTGCTGCCCGAGACGCTGCCCGGCGAGCTGGAGGTCACCGGCTGGACCGGCTCCGGCGTGGTGATGGCGATGCGCCACCGCAGCCTGCCGATCGAGGGCGTCCAGTTCCACCCCGAGTCGGTGCTCACCGAGGGTGGGCACCTGATGTTGGCGAACTGGCTGGCCGGGTGCGGCCACCCGGAGGCGCTGGAGCGCGCCCCGGAACTCGCCGCCGAGGTCGACGCCCGCCGCCGCGCCGCCTTCGCCACCACCTGACGTCATGCCGGCTGGCGCCGGACCGGCCGGGGACTGTACGCGCACGCCACGTGGCGCCAGGCCGCGCCAGGACGGCCTCCAGGTGCCGGCGGACCGCGCCGGCGACCGCCAGCGACGGACGCGCCCACCGACCGTGCCCACCTGTCCGCTCGTGAGCGCCGGTGTCCTGGACCGCCGCCCGCACGGGCCCGTCAGCGCTCGTCGTCATCCCGCCGACGGGCGCTCGCCAGGAGGGTGACGGCCAGGACGGTCAGCGAGAGGACGCCGACGGCCTTGCCGATCCGGTCGATCCGCCGCGAGTTGCAGGTCCGGTACGCCTGCTCCCAGTAGTTCCCGTCCATCGGGCCGACCCAGCGGTCGAGGTCGAGGGCCAATGCGGTGCCGCAGGGCGCCGTCTCGTGGTCGCCGGGTGAGCGGATGTGGATCGGCAGGGTCAGCAGGAGCACCGCTACGGCAGTCCCGAGGAACGCGACCCGCGACGGTGTCACCCAGGTGCGGAACCTCGATCGGGCCGGCTCGGCCGTGGCCTCCATCGGCCAGATGCTAGAGCACCGATCCGCCCCCTGGGGGGCCACGACCGCCCAGCACCGCCCCGCCCGGGTCACCGCCTCGCCGGCGGTCGCCCTCGGTCGCCGGGGCGGTCCGCGGCGTCAGTCGCCGTTGAGGCGGGCCGGCGGGCTCGTCGGCGCGGTCGGGAACAGCGGGAAGCCGCCGCCACCACCGTTGGGCGGCGTGTTCGTCGGCGTCGGGGTCGCCGTACCGGTCGGCGTCGGGTCGACCACCTCCGGCACGCTGACCACGATGGTCACCGTCTTGCCCTTCGCCAGGTCGCTGCCGGCCTTCGGGTTCTGCGACTGCACCCGACCCGCGCGGTCCGCCGGTACCTCGT
Organism: Micromonospora desertarenae; assembly: GCF_056150265.1. NCBI lineage: Bacteria > Bacillati > Actinomycetota > Actinomycetes > Micromonosporales > Micromonosporaceae > Micromonospora > Micromonospora desertarenae. Next base: position 221,550 of record NZ_JAXCFQ010000011.1, on the reverse strand, counting down.
CGCCCTGCTCCACGTTCACCCGGTAGCCGGCGTCCTCCAGCTCGTCCCGGGCGTCCTCCTCCGTGGCGTTGAGGACGTTCGGCACCTGAGCGACGTTGCCCTTGGAGACGGTGAGCGTGACCGTGGCGCCCTCCGCGACCGACGTGCCCTCGGCCGGCGACACCTTGAGCACGGTGTCCTTCCGCTCCGGGCTGTCCGCCTCCTTCCGGTCGACCACGAAGCCCTCGCTCTCGAGCCGCTTCTTCGCGTTCTCGTACGTCGCCCCCTCGAGCCCGGACGGGATGGCCTTCGTCGCCGGGCCGCCGCAGACCTGGACGGTGACCACCTGGTTCGCCTCCAACTGGGCGTTCGGCCGCGGGTTCTGCTCGGCGACCCGCCCCTTCTGGCAGGTGGCGTTGAAGATCTGGTCGCCGGCCTGGGGGACCAGGCCGGCCTGCTGGATCTGGGCGAACGCCTGCTCCTGGGTCAGCCCGGTCACCGTCGGCACGGTGACCTGCTTGTCCGCCTGCCGGCTCCAGAGCAGCGCGGCGACCAGGGCGATCACCGCGAGCACGCCGACCGCGGAGAAGGTGGCGATCAGCCAGGACGACGCCTTGCGCTGGCGCGGGTCGCCGACCCGGGCCGGAATCTGCCGGGTCTGCGGCGCGCCGGGGGCGGGCGGGTAGCCCGCCGCGCCGGCGGCCGGCGCCATCGGCATGGTCTCGTCCTCGCGCATCACCGGGGTGGCCAGCACCGGCCGGCCGGCCGCCGCGCGGAGCAGGTCGGCGCGCATCTCGCCGGCACTCTGGTAGCGGTTGAGCGGGTTCTTCGACAGCGCCTTGAGCACGATCGCGTCGACCGCCGGGTTGACGTCCGGGTTGATGTCGCTCGGCGTCGGGGGCGCCTCCCGGACGTGCTGGTAGGCGACACTGACCGGGCTGTCGCCGACGAACGGCGGGTGGCCGCAGAGCAGTTCGAAGAGCACGCAGCCGGCGGCGTAGACGTCGGAGCGGGCGTCGACCGCCTCGCCCCGGGCCTGCTCGGGGGAGAGGTACTGGGCCGTGCCGATCACCGCGCTGGTCTGCGTCATGGTGGTGGCGCCGCTGGCCAGCGCCCGGGCGATGCCGAAGTCCATGACCTTGACCTGGCCGGTCTGGGTCAGCATGACGTTGCCGGGCTTGATGTCCCGGTGGATGATGCCGTGCCGGTGGCTGAACTCCAGCGCCGCGCACATGTCGGCGCAGATCTCCAGCGCCCGCCGGGGCTGGAGCCGCCCCTCGGCGCCGAGCACCTCCTTGAGGGTCCGCCCGTTGACGAACTCCATGACGATGAACGGCAGCGTCTCGCCGGTCGGCGCGGTCTCCTCGCCGGTGTCGTAGACGGCGACGATCGCCGGGTGGTTGAGCGACGCGGCGTTCTGCGCCTCGCGGCGGAACCGCATCTGGAAGGTGGCATCCCGGGCCAGATCCGCCCGAAGCATCTTGATCGCGACATCTCGCCCGAGCCGGAGGTCGCGACCGCGGTGCACCTCGGCCATGCCGCCGTAGCCGAGCAGCTCGCCGACCTGGTACCTGCCACCGAGCAGGCGGGCCTGCGCTGTCATCGCGTCTGTCGTCCTTCGCTCGTCGTCGTCTCGCCGCTGCCCGGCCCGGGCCGTACCTGTCGACGGTACGACCATTCGGCCGGATCGTCGCGTCCGTCGAACCGTAGCGCGCCGGACGTCACCGTCTGCGGGGCGAGCGCGCCCGACTGCGTGCCCTTCCGCAGACTGTAGGAAATCACGCCGGAGCAGATGAGTACCAGTACGGCCAGGAGGATGGCGACGAACACCATGCCGCGGGACCGGCGGGGAGCCGGCTGCGGGGCGTACGCCATCGGGCGGGCCGCGGCGGGCGGGGGCACCGGGGCCGCGCCGCGCGGGTAGCCGGGCTGGGCGGCCGGCGGGCGGGGCGCCGCGGCCGGCGCGACAGCGGTCGGGCGCTGCGGGGCGACCGTCGCGCGCGGCGCGACCGGCGGGCGGGACTGCTGCGGCGCGGTGGCCGGCGGCCGGGCCACCGCCGTCGGCGGGCGCACCTGGGCGCGGGCGGCCGGGGCGGCCGGCGAGGACGGGGCGGCGGAGACCGGGCTGGCCTGGCCGGCGGCCCGGGCCTGCTGGGAGAGCGCGACCTTGAGCTGCCGGGCCACCCCGGCCAGCGCGGCGGCGCTGGGCCAGCGGGCGGCCGGGTCCTTGGCCAGGGCCCGCTCGACCACTGCCCGGACCTGCGGCGGAATGTCGGCGGGCAGCGGCCGGGGGGCCTCCCGGACGTGCCGCATGGCGATCTCGAGGGGGTTGTCGCCCTCGAACGGCCGCCGGCCGGCCAGGCACTGGTAGGCGACCACGCCGAGGGCGTAGACGTCCGACGCGGGGGTGGCGACGCCGCCGGTGGCCTGCTCCGGGGAGATGTACGAGGCGGTGCCGAGCACCGAGCCGGCGGCGGTGAGCTGCCCGACCAGGTCGGAGCGGGCGATGCCGAAGTCGGTCAGCACCAGCGTGCCGTTCGGCCGGACCAGCAGGTTGCCGGGCTTGACGTCCCGGTGCACGATGCCCTTCTCGTGCGCCGCGTGCAGCGCGTCGGCCGCCTGGGCCATCAGCGCCATCGTCCGGGCCGGGGTGAGCCGGCCGACCCGGTTCAGGGTGGCCGACAGCGCGTCGCCCTCGACGTACTCCATCACCAGGAAGGCGATCTGCTGGTCGTTGCCGAAGTCGTAGACGTCGACCACACCGGGATGGTTGATGGTGGCCATGGTGCGGGCCTCGCCGCGGAACCGCTCGGCGAAGCCGGGCTCGTCCAGCAACGCGGGGAGCAGGCTCTTCACCGCGACCGTCCGGCCGAGCACCTGGTCGGTGCCGCGCCAGACGTCGCCCATGCCGCCGCTGGCGATCCGCTCGTCGAGGCGGTATCGGTTGCCGAGCAGCACGCCGGGGCTGAGCATGTCAGCGGCCCCCCGGATCGGTGATCGCCGCCCGCATGATCTGGCCGCCGATCCGGGCGGCCTCGGCGCTGCCGCCGTCGCCGGCCTCCTCCAGCAGCACGCAGACCGCGGAGACCGCGTTGCCGTTCTTGTCGAGCGCGAAGCCGATGAACCAGCCGTGGTCGCGGGTCTGCGGGCCGGACTGGGCGGTACCGGTCTTGCCGCCGACGGTGTAGCCGTCGATCTGCGCCTGCCGGCCGGTGCCGTTCTCGACCACGCTGACCATCATCTCGCGCAGGTCGGCGGCGACCTGGCCGCTGACCGGCTGGCGCAGCTCCCGCGGGTCGGCGGTGTAGTAGCTGGTGGTGCGGTCCGGGCCGAGCAGCTGGCGGACCAGGTAGGGCCGCATCTGGCTGCCGCCGTTGGCGACCGACGCGGCGATCATGGCGCCCTGCAACGGGGTCATCCGGACGTCGCGCTGGCCGATCGAGGACTGGGCCAGCGCCGCCGGGTCGTCCCCGCCGTCGGCGTTCTGCATGTCGCCGGTACGGCTGGCCGCCACCGCGTGCCCGCCCTCGCCGAGCTGGCCGACGGTGAGGTCCTCCTGCTCGAAGCCGAACTGGCGGGCCTTCTCCTTGATGGTGTCGGCGCCGAGCCGGATGCCGAGCTTGGCGAATCCGGTGTTGCACGACTCGGTGACCGCCTCCATCAGGCTGACCTGGGACTCCGGGCAGATGGACGGGGCGGCGTTGCGGATCGGGGTGCCGGAGGTCGGCGGGGTGAAGCTGGCGCCGGCCGGGATCTGGGTGTTCTTGCCGACGCCGTTCTCCAGCGCGGCGGCCGCCACCACGATCTTGAAGGCGGAGCCCGGAGGCAGCACCTCGCCGAGCGCCCGGTTGCGCAGCGGGCGGTCCGCGTCCTGCTCCAGCTTGTTGTACGCCGCGGTCGCCGCGTCGGTGTCGTGGCTGGCCAGCGGGTTCGGGTCGAAGCTCGGCATGGAGACGAGCGCCTGCACCGCCCCGGTACGCGGGTCGACGGCGATCGCCGCCCCCTTGCTGACCCCCTGCTTGTTGTTCCGCAGCTGGTCGTAAGCGACGTCCTGGGCGCGCTTGGAGATGGTCAGCAGCACGTTGCCGCCGGCGGTCTGGTCGCCGGTGAACATGTCCTTGAACCGGTCGATGAAGAGCTGGTCGCTGGTGCCGGCGAGGAAGTCGTTCTCGCTCCGCTCGATGCCGGTGTCCCCGAGGTTGACCGGCTTGTAGCCGAGCACGTGCGCGTACTTGGCGCCGCCCGGGTAGGTGCGCTGGTACTTCAGCTCGCCGTCGGTCTCCTTGCTGACCGCGAAAGCGGTGCCGCCGGCCTCGATGTTGCCGCGCTTGCGCTCGTACTCGGCGACCTGGACCCGACCGTTGTAGTCGCTGGTGCGGTATTCATCCGCCTTGTAGGCCTGGATCCAGTTCAGGTTCGCGAAGAGCAGCCCGAAGAGGATCATCACGACGACGCCGACCCGGCGCAGGGGTGCGTTCACGGCCTGATCACCTCCGTGGGAGCACCGTGCAACTGCTCCGGCGGGCCGCCGGCGGGCCGGGCCCGCCCACCACCACCGGTGACCGGACGGCGGGCCGCGTCGGAGACCCGCAGCAGCACCGCGATCAGCAGCCAGTTGGCCATCAGCGACGAGCCACCGGCGGAGAGGAACGGGGTGGTCTGGCCGGTGAGCGGGATGAGCTTGCTGATCCCGCCGACGATCACGAAGACCTGCAACCCGAGGGTGAAGGCCAGGCCGCCGGCGAGCAGCTTGCCGAACGAGTCCCGCACCGCCAGCGCGGCGCGCAGCCCCCGCTCGACGATCAGCAGGTAGACCACGAGCAGCGCGGAGAGGCCGAACAGGCCGATCTCCTCGCCGATGCCGGCGAAGATGAAGTCGTTCTGCACCTCGGGCAGCAGGCCGGGCTGGCCGCCGCCCGGCCCGGCGCCGAACAGCCCGCCGGTGCCGAGCGCGAGCAACCCCTGCACGAGCTGGTAGCCGTCGTCGTGGGGGTCGGCGAACGGGTCCAGCCAGATCTGCGCCCGCAGGTAGAAGTTGGCGAAGGGACCGCCGACGACGTCACCGAGCAGGTACGCCAGGTAGGCGCCGCCGAAGAAGAGCACCAGGCCGATGAGCAGCCAACTGACCCGTTCGGTGGCGATGTAGAGCGTCACCACGAACATGCCGAAGTAGAGCAGCGAGGTGCCCAGGTCCTTCTCGAAGATGAGGACCAGGAGGCTGATCAGCCAGACCACCACGACCGGGCCGAGGTCGCGCCCGCGGGGGAAGTCGATGCCGAGGAACCGGCGGCTGGCCAGCGACAGCACCTCGCGCTTGCGCACCAGGTAGTAGGCGAAGAAGGCCAGCAGCGCCAGCTTGGCGAACTCGCCGGGCTGGATCGAGAACGTGTCGCCGAACTTGATCCACAGCTTGGCGCCGTTGATCTCCGAGTATCGGCTCGGCAGCACCGCCGGGATCATCACCAGCACGATGCCGGCCAGCCCCAGGGTGTACGCGTACCGGGAGACCGACCGGTGGTCGCGCATCAGGGCGAGCAGCCCGGCGGCGAGGATCACCGACAACAGCGTCCAGGCGAGCTGGCGGCCACCCGTGCCGGCGAAGGTGGCCAGGTTCTCCCGGTCGGCCGGCAGCGCCTCGCCGAGGTCGAGCCGGCGCAGGAAGCCCACCCCGATGCCGTTGAGCAGGGCGACCGCCGGCAGCAGGGCCGGGTCGGCGAACGGCGCGAGGAACCGGATCACCAGGTGCAGGCCGAGGAAGACGGCGGTGAGCGCGGCGGCCGGGATCCAGAAGTCGGGGGTGACCGTGTCGAGCACCTTCGCCTCGACCATCGCCCCGTACGCGGCCACCAGGCCCATCGCCAGCAGCAGCAGCGACAGCTCGGCGTTGCGCCGGGACCGGGCCAGGCGTACGCCGGGCTGCTCGCCCGTGGTGGCGGGCGAGGGTGCCGGGGTGGCCGGTGCGGTCACGATCGTCCTCTGGTTCGAGCCGGCGCCTATTCCGGCGACCGGCAGGCGGCCGGATCCAGCGCCGGCGCGATGGTGTCGGAGGGCGGGGCGTCGGGCGTGCTGGCCGGCGCGGCGCTACCGCTCGGCGCGCCGCCGGGCGTCGGGCTGCCGGTGGCGGGACCGGGCGTCACGCCCGGCGACGGCGTGCCCGGAGCGGGCGTCGCGCCGGTGGCGGCCGCCGTCATGGTCGGGCTCGGCGGGCAGATCGGCTTCAGGTTCGGGTTGGTCGGGGTGTCACTGGTCAGCTCGGCCAGGCGGCGCTCGGCGTCCGGCTGGCTCTTGGCCGGGATGCCCTGCTTGACCTGCTCCTGCGCGGCCAGGGTGAGATCGTCCAGCTCGGCCGGGCTGGTGGAGTGCACGGTGGAGAGGTCCATCCCGGCGATCTCGCCCTGGATGCCCCGGAAGACCGCCACCTGGCCGTCCTCGGTCGCCCCGACGTAGTACTGCCGCTGGGTGTAGCTCCACCCGCCGAACAGGCCGCCACCGAGGATCACCAGCAGCGCCAGCGTCATCGCGGCGGCGCGTACCGGGCGGTGCCGGCGGCGCTCCGGCTCGTCCTCGGCGCTCGCCGCCGGCTCCTCGGGAGCGGCGGGCCGGGGGGCGGACAGGGCCGAGGCCCGGGCCGCCGGGGTGGAGACATCGGCGGAGGTGGCCATGCCGCGGTCGCGGGCGGCGGCGCCGCCGACGATCGGGGTGGCCTCGACGATGTCCTGGTCGGTGGCGTCCGCGATGATCACGGTGATGTTGTCCGGACCACCGCCGCGGAGCGCGAGCTGCACCAGCCGCTCCACGCACTGCTGCGGGTCGGCGTACTCGCGCATGGTGTCCGCGATGGTGTCCGCACTGACCACGCCGGAGAGCCCGTCGCTGCAGATCAGGTAGCGGTCACCGGGCAGCACCTGGCGGACGGAGTATTCCGGGTCGATGTCGCGGCCGTCGAGCGCCCGGGTCAGCAGCGAGCGCTGGGGGTGGCTGCTCGCCTCCTCGGCGCTGATCCGACCCTCGTCGACCAGCATCTGGACGTAGGTGTCGTCCTTGGTGATCTGCGCGAACTCGCCGTTGCGCAGCAGATAGGCGCGCGAGTCACCGATGTGCACCATGCCCAGCTTGCTGCCGGAGAAGAGGGTGGCGGTGAGCGTGGTGCCCATCCCCTCCAGCTGCGGGTTGGCGTCCACGGTGTCGCGGAGCTGCTGGTTGGCGGTGCCCACCGCCGACCGCAGCGCGTCCACGAGGGCGTCCCCGGGGACGTCCTCGTCCAGTGGCGCCATGGCGCCGATGACGATGTTGCTGGCGACGTCACCGGCGGCCATGCCGCCCATGCCGTCGGCGACGGCGAGTAGCCGCGGCCCGGCGTAGACGGAGTCCTGGTTACCGTCTCGGATCAGACCGCGGTCGCTGTGGGCCGCATAGCGCAGGGTCAGAGTCATGGCCGTAATTCGAGGGAAGTGCGGCCGATCCGGATCGGCACGCCGAGGGGGACGGGGGTCGGTCCGGTGACCTTAGCGCGATCCAGGTACGTCCCGTTAGTCGAGCCGAGGTCCTCGACGAACCACTGCCCGTCGCGCGGCACCAGCCGGGCGTGCCGCGCGGAGGCGTAGTCGTCGGTGATGACGAGGGTGGAGTCCTCGGCCCGACCGATGGTGATCTGCGCTTCACCGAGAGTGATCCTGGTGCCGGCCAGTTGACCGGCGGTCACCACCAGCTGGTGCGCCGCCCTGCCCCGCTTCACCTTCGCCGGTTTCGCCGCCTGCCCGGTCGACGCGCCGACCGCCCGGGGCGCGGCCACCAGCCGGCCCGACCGGGCGCCCGCGAAGAGATCCCGGCGGATGACGCCGACCACCGTGAACACGAAGATCCACAGCAGGATGAGGAACCCGAACCGGGCGACGGTGATGACGAGTTCCGGCAAGGCGGGTCAGCCGTCCACGCGGAAGGTCAGCGTCGTGGTGCCCAGCTGGATCATGTCCCCGGGGTTGAGCGCGACGGCGGAGACCCGCTGGCCGTTGACCATCGTGCCGTTGGTCGAGCCGAGGTCGGTCAGCACGACCTGGCCGCCGTCGAAGTCCAGCCGGGCGTGCCGGCGCGAGATGCCGACGTCGGGCAGGCGCAGGTTGGCCTGGTCGCCGCGGCCGATCACGGTCGAGCCCATCTGGAGCGGGTAGGTGCGCCCGTCGCCGGAGACCAGCCGGACGTTGCGGCCGCCGCCGTGCCCCGGCGGGGGGCCGTAGCCGCCGCCCTGGTCGTAGGCGGGGTACGCGGGCGGCCCGGCGTCGTAGCCGGGCGCCGAGACCGGGGCGACCTCGCCGCCGGTGTAGACCTCGGCGGTGACCCGGAACATGCCGGTGTCCAGCCCCTCGCCGCGCTCGATCTCGACGATCACGTCGCCGTAGACCGTCCAGGCCTGCTCGCCGATGAACTCCGCCTGCGACTGGGCCAGTTCCTGGGCCAGCGCGGCGGCGTACGGCGCCAGCCGACTGTGGTCGTACGGCGAGAGATCGATCACGTAGCGGTTGGGCACCAACGTGCGCCCACCAGCCAGGATGGCCTTGTGCGCCTCGGCCTCCCGCTGCATGGCGTTGAGGATCTCCACGGGGTGGACCACCCCTTTGAAGACCTTGGCGAAGGCCCCCTCGACCAGGCCTTCCAGACGCTTCTCGAAGCGTTGCAGCACGCTCACCGGCTCCTCCTCGGGTCCCGAGGACATGATGGTATCCGGCCGGGGCGCGCGCAGCTCACACGCCGCTCGGCCGGCTGGCGCCCGCCCGTTCGGACGGGCCGATGTTGTCGTGCTACTCTTTCGTCCGCCACGAACGGTAACCGCTCGACGAACGGTAACCGGTCGCGGTCGACGACCGGAGCCGGTAACCTGGCCGGGCCCCGCTGGAGACAGCAGGACCGGCACAGACTACAGTGTTCGAGGTCGAGCCACGGGGAAGTGGCGGAATGGCAGACGCGCACGGTTCAGGTCCGTGTGCCCGAAAGGGCGTGGGGGTTCAACTCCCCCCTTCCCCACCAGATGTGACGAGGGCTCCGCAGCGATGCGGGGCCCTCGCGCCGTATCGGGGCGTGCCGTACGTCACGCTATGCTCCGATGGTTTCTGCCTCCGATGGACCAGGAGTGGCGTGTGAGTGTCGCGTTCGTGACCGGGTCGGGCGGGCTGATCGGCTCCGAGGCGGTCCGGCACTTCGCCGGCCTCGGTCTCGACGTGGTCGGCATCGACAACGACATGCGGCAGGAGTTCTTCGGCGAGGAGGCGTCGACCGCCTGGAACGTCCGGCGGCTCACCGACGAGCTGGGGAGCGCGTACTCGCACCACAGCATCGACATCCGGGACCGGGACGCGCTGGCGAAGCTGTTCCGCCGGTACGGCAGCGACATCGCCGTGGTGGTGCACACCGCCGCGCAGCCCTCGCACGACTGGGCGGTACGCGACCCGTTCACCGACTTCGACGTGAACGCCGGCGGCACCCTCAACGTGCTGCAGAACGTGCGCGAGCACTGCATCGAGGCGCCGGTCATCCACTGCTCCACGAACAAGGTCTACGGCGACCGGCCCAACAGCCTGCCACTGGTGGAGCTGGAGACGCGCTGGGAGATCGAGCCGGGACACCCGTACGAGCAGGGCATCCGCGAGGACATGTCGATCGACTCGTGCCTGCACTCGATCTTCGGCGCCTCCAAGGTGGCCGCGGACGTGATGGTGCAGGAGTACGGCCGCTACTTCGACATGCGGACCGCCTGCTTCCGCGGCGGCACGCTGACCGGCCCGGCCCACTCGGCCACCGAACTGCACGGCTTCCTCGGCTACGTGATGCGCGCCAACATGGAGCGCCGGACGTACAAGATCTTCGGCTACCAGGGCAAGCAGGTGCGGGACGCGATCCACAGCTCGGACGTGGTTTCGGCGTTCGAGGCGTTCTTCCGCAACCCCCGCTCGGCGGCGGTCTACAACCTCGGCGGCGGCCGGCACTCCAACACCTCGATGCGGGAGGCCTTCACGATCGCCCAGGAGATCACCGGCCACGAGATGATCTCCGAGTACGTCGAGGCGAACCGGATTGGCGACCACAAGTGGTGGATCGGCTCCAACGAGGCCTTCCAGGCCGACTACCCGGAGTGGAAGCAGGTCTACGACGTACCCATGATCATGCGGGAGATCTACGAGGCCAACGTGGACAAGTGGGTGCCGGGAGCATGACGCCGAGCCGCAAGCGCAACGTCCTCGGCGTCCTGGTCGACGCCACCGACTACGCCGCCGCCACCGAGCAGGTGGTGGCCGCCGCGCAGGAGCGCCGGCCGCTGGCGCTGACCGCGCTCGCCGTGCACGGGGTGATGACCGGGGTGCTCGACCGGGCGCACAACGCCCGGCTGAACTCGTTCGACGTGGTCACCCCGGACGGTCAGCCGGTGCGCTGGGCGCTCAACCTGCTGCACGGCGCCGGCCTCACCGACCGGGTCTACGGCCCGACCCTGACCCTGCACGTGCTGTCCCGGTTCGCCGACGAGGGGCTGCCGGTCTACCTCTACGGCTCCACCGAGGAGACCCTGTCCCGGCTGATCCCGGCGCTGGAGCGGATGTTCCCGGCCCTCAAGATCGCCGGGGTGGAGCCGTCCAAGTTCCGCGCCGTGCACCCCGGCGAGGATGTCGAGATCGCCGACCGGATCAAGGCCAGCGGGGCCCGGCTCGTCCTGGTCGGGCTCGGCTGCCCGCGCCAGGAGGTCTTCGCGTACGCCATGCGGCCGCTGCTGGACATGCCGCTGATGGCCGTCGGGGCGGCGTTCGACTACCACGCCGGGCTGCTGCGCAAGCCGCCGCCGTGGATGCAGCGGGCCGGCCTGGAGTGGCTCTGGCGGCTCGGCCTGGAGCCGAAGCGGCTCTGGCACCGCTACCTGGTGCTCAACCCGGCCTACCTGAGCCGGCTGTTCGCCCAGAAGACCGGCCTGTGGAAGGCGACCCCGCCGCCGCCGGCCACCGGACGCCTGACCGACTTCGCTGTCTGACCCGCGTCACGACTACCGCGAGGGGCCCCTCCCGGGCTGGGAGGGGCCCCGATCGGTCGCTGGTCAGAGGGTCAGCGTCCAGGTGTTGAGGTAGCCGGTGTCACCGGAGTAGACGTCCCGCACCCGCAGCTGCCAGGTGCCGTTCGCCGCCTCGCTCGACAGGTTCGCGGTGTAGGTGGTGTTGATGTTGTCCGCGCCGTCCCAGATGCTGCTGTTCTTCAGCCGGTAGGACGAGCCGTCCGGGGCGACCAGGTCGACCACCAGGTCACCGCGGTAGGTGTGCACGATGTTCACCGCCACCGTCGAGCTCGACGAGGCGTTCCGGGCGCACCCGGAGATGGTGATCGAGCTGGACACCGTGGCCCCGGTGTCCGGGATCGCCACGTCGGTGCCGTTGCTGCCGGAGCAGCCGCCGCCACCGGAGCCGGTCACCGTCAGGGTGTACGTCGCGGTCCGGGTGCCGGAGGTCGCGCTGCCGGTGACGGTCACCGGGTAGGTGCCGGGCGGCGTGCTGGCCGAGGTGCTGATGGTCAGCGTCGACGAACCACCCGAGGTCACCGTGGCCGGGTTGAACGTGGCGGTCGCGCCGGACGGCAGGCCGCTGGCGGAGAGGCTGACCGACTGGGCCGAGCCGTTGGTGGTGGCGGTGCCGACAGTGGTGGTCACCGAGCCGCCGGGCGCGGTGGAGCCGGAGGTCGGCGAGACCGAGACGGAGAAGTCGTTCACCGGCGGGGTGCCGTCGTTCACCACGTAGAGCAGCCGGTTCGGGGTGCCGGTGCCCGGGTTCGTCACCACGTTCGGGGTGGCGTTGTTGACCAGGCTGTCGCGCACCTGCTGCGGGCTCCACGACGGGTTGGCCGAGAGCACCAGCGCCGCGGCGCCGGCCACGTGCGGGGACGCCATCGAGGTGCCGCTGATCGTGTTCGTGGCGGTGTTGCCGGTGTACCAGGCGGAGGTGATGTTGACCCCCGGCGCCAGGATGTCGACGCAGGTGCCGAAGTTGGAGAAGCTCGCCGCCGCGTCGTTGTTCTGGGTGGCGCCGACGGTGATCGCCGAGGCGACCCGGGCCGGCGAGTAGTTGCAGGCGTTCTGCCGGTTGCCGAAGATGTCGCCGTTGCCGGCCGCGACGGCGTACGTGATGCCGGAGTTGATGGAGTTGGTGACCGCGGTGTCGATCGAGCTGTTGGCGCCGCCGCCCAGGCTCATGTTCGCCACCGCCGGCTTGACCGCGTTCGCGGTGACCCAGTCGATGCCGGCCACGACCTGGGCGTTGGTGCCCGAGCCCTGGCAGTTCAGCACCCGGACGCCGACGATCTGGACGCCCTTGGCCACCCCGTACGCGGAGCCGCCGACGGTACCCGCGACGTGCGTGCCGTGGCCGTTGCAGTCGTCGGCGGAGCCGCCGTCCACCGCGTCGAAGCCGGAGACCGCCCGGCCGCCGAAGTCGTTGTGCCCGTACAGCACGCCGGTGTCGATGACGTAGGCGCGCACGTTGGACGCCGTGTTCGGGTAGGTGTACGAGTTGTTCAGCGGCAGGTTGCGCTGGTCGATCCGGTCCAGACCCCAGGACGGGGGGTTGGTCTGGGTGCCGGAGATCGTCACCGTGTGGTTCTGCTCGACGTACGCCACCGCGGGGTCGGCGGCGATCCGCGCGGCGGCCTTCGCGCCGACCCGGACCTCGAAGCCGCGCAACGCCGCGCCGTAGGTACGCGCCACCGTGCCGCCGTGCCGGCCGACCAGGCGCTGGGCGTTGTCGCCCACCGCGCTCCGCCCGACGGCGCTGTCCTTGAACACGACGATGTAGCTGTCCGCGACGGCGGTGTCCCCGCCGGCACTGCGGATCACCCCGACCGGTTCGGCGGCCATCGCGGGCGTGGCGGCCGCCACCATCGCCAACGCGGCCACCCCGACGAGTACGGACCTGTGTGGAAGAGCCATCTTCCTACCTCCCTCCTCCGACCAGCACCGAGCGTCCACCCGTTCGTGGCGGGCGGATCGATGGGCACCAATCGGTCTGAGGGTAGATCGACCCGGAGAGACTGATAAACATGTCGAATCGTCAATAACACCAGGGGGATGACCCCCTACGGGACGCGACTACGGGCGGAACGGGGGACGGGCCCGGATTCGCCCGGCCCGCGAACGGGCAAGGCTGTGAGACATGGAGAGCCATCTCGCCGTGCTGCTGCCGGTCGCCGCCGTCTGGCTGGCCGCCGGCTACGTCGCGGACGGGCTGCCCCGGATCGACCACGCCCACGCCCTGCGCCGGCGGGCCGGCTGGTCGCTCGTCCTCACCCTGACCGGACTGGGGCTGACCGCGGCGGTGCTGGCCGCCGGGCTGTCCAGCGGCGGGGCCACCATGGCGGACCGGGCCGCCGGCAACCTCGCCCTCGCGGCCGGACCGGCCGCGCTGGTCGCGCTGCTCGCCGTACGCCGGCTGCGCCGGTTGTGGGCCGGCGCGGGCGCCTTCGCCGACGCGCCGGACACGCCCGCCCCGCACGGCCTGCGGGCCGCCGCCGCGCATCCGATGATCGGGCTCCCGTTGCAGGTCACCGGCCTCGCCACGGTGCCGGCGCTGCTCACCGCCGGCGGCGCGGACCTGCTCGTCGAACCTGGCGTGACCGGTCCGGCGATCACCGTCGGCGCGCTCGCTGTCGCCGTGCTCGGGGTCCGGCACGCGCTGCGGCACAACCGCCTGGCCGAGCGGGCGCTGCCGGCGGAACCGCCGGCGGCGGTGCGCTGGGCGGTGCCGGTCGAGCGGATGACGCTCGCCGAACCGGCCGAGCCGGTGTCAGCGGGAGCGGCCGCCGGCCCCCTGCACGTATAGCAGTTCCAGGATCGCCCGGGTCGCCTCGAACCAGCGGTCCAGCCAACCGGGCGGCGGCACGCTGCCCTTCGGCGGCAACTCCATCAGCAGGCCGCGCAGCAGCGGGTGGTCGGCCAGCGACTCGTTCGGCTCCATCGACCAGCCGCCGGGTGGGAACGAGGGCTCGGTCAACGGGTTCGGGTCCAGCGACGGCAGGGAGAGCGGCGGTCCGGCCTGCTCGGGTGCGGCGGGCGCGGCGTCCCGGCCGACGTTCTCGGTGTCGGTCGACACCACCTCGGTCAGCACGGTGTCCCGGCGCGCCCCCCGGTACTTGCCACCGAACCGCTCCGGTTTGCCCGGGCCGTTGGTGAGGTTGTCTGAACCGATCGTCGTCATCCGTCTCGCCTGCCTAGCCTCGGTTGTCGATCCGCGGCGGGTTGTCGACCAGCGCCGTACCGAGGGGTACAACGAGACGGGACCGATGTGGCGACGGGAATCCCGGCGCCGGGGTCGCGTCCGGGCCGCCGGGCGGCGCCGCGGCGGCGGGCACGGCGGGGCGACGGCGGCCCCGTCCCGCCTGGCACGGGGGCACGGGCGGGTCCCCGTCCGGCGGACCGGACGGGGACAGCCGCGGTGTCACCCGGTGGTCAGTCCCGGCCGAAGCCGCCGCGCTTGGCGCCATCGACGAAGGCGTGCCAGTCGCCCGGGGCGAAGACCAGGGCGGGACCTGTCTTGTCCTTCGAGTCCCGGACCCCGACCGCCCCGGTCACGTACGCCACCTCCACGCAGTTGTCACAGTTCGGGCCGCTCTTCGAGCTCTTGAACCACGTTGCCTGCGTCAGGTCCACGGGGAACCCCTTGGTCGCCATTTCCACAACGGCTCCTCTGCCAGTTTCGCGATGTGTGCGATGGACTCCTCCGGACGAATGGCGGCCGCACGGATGTGATCGAAGATGAAGCTGTACTTCTGCAGTTCGTCACTCTTCTCCAGGAAGAGCCCACCCGTGGCGTTCTCCGCGTACACGACATCCGGATCACCGGGCTCGGGGAAGCTGAGGATCGTGAAGGTGCCGTCCATGCCGGCGTGCGCCCCCACCTCGAACGGCAGGATCTGCAACGTCACGTTCGGCAACTCGGCCACCTCGACCAGCCGCTTGAGCTGGCCACGCATCACTTCGTCCCCGCCCACCGGCCGGCTCACCACCGCCTCATCGAGCACCACCCACAGATCGACCGGATCATCCTGAGTCAGCAACGACTGGCGACCCAGTCGGACACGGACACGTTGTGCGACCTGTTCGGCGGTGAAGTCCGGCCGAGCGGCGCGGATCATGGCACTCGCGTACTCCTCGGTCTCCAACAGACCGGGGACCACCTGCTGCTCGTACGCCCGGATCGAGCTGGCGGCCGCCTCCAGCCCGACGTACGCCCCGACCAGGACCGTGCTGTAGGGGTGCCACCAGCCCTTCTGCCGGGCCTCCCGGGCGATCTGCACCAGCTCGTCGCTCTCCGCGCCGACCACGCCGTAGATCCGGAGCATGTCCCGCACGTCCCGTGGGGTGGCGGTGGTGTGGCCGGTCTCGATCCGGGAGATCTTCGACGCCGAGCACTCCAACTGCTCCGCGACGGCCTCGATGGTGATCCCGGCCGCCTCCCGCTGCCGACGCAATTCGGCGCCGAGCCGGCGCCGGCGGATCGTCGGGCTGCGCCGCTCGCTCACGATCGCACCTCGGCTGCCGTTCCGGACCGCTCGCTGGCCCTCACCGGTACACCTCCGCGTGGACGCGCCGCTGTCGCCGCCCGCCGGGGCGCGACCCTGGGGCAGCGGGCGAGGCGTTCGCGGCAGGGGTGGTGCCGGTCGTCGGCCGGCCGCGACGGGCGAAACCGGCCCCCAGTGTGCCGTTTGGACGGCGACGGCTTCAAGCGTCCCGATGCGCGAGCCGCTCGCGTATCGGCAAAAGTCGACGTGCAACTTGCATGTCGCACGTGTCTGATGCACTCTGTCCGTATGGCACGGGTCACTCACCGTCAAGATCGCTCGCCCGGAGCGGTGACCCCACCAGCGCCCGGAAACCGGACGGTGATCGTGCCCGACCTGCGACAACAAGATCTGCCCCGGGCTGATGACCCCGCCGCTGCACGCCAGCAGACTGCGGCGGCGGGAGCGGTGCCCGGGAGCGATCGGGTGTTGGTCGGGTGGCGGCACGCCACCAGCGGGCGCCGCCCGACCACCACCACCCGCACCCGCCGGCCCACCGGGCACGACCCCGTCGCCCGGCCGGAAACCTTCCCCCGCCCAGCTCCGCCGGCCCGTCCGCCGGCCAACCCTCCCCAGGAGCCCATGTGCTTCCCCGCTCCGGTGACGTACTGCACGTGACTCGCGCGGCGAGTGTCCAGTTCCTCAGGCCCATCATGTTCCGGGTGATCCGGGTGCTCGACTGGCCGACCTACGACGGTTGGCTCTGGCTCGACGGCTACGAGTTGAACGCGGCGGGGGACGCGGTCAACCGGCGGTCGATCTTCGTACAGCGGCAGGGGCTGCGCCATCTGCGGGCCGCCCCGGAAACCCGCCCGCACACCGTGCGGACGGCCCGCCGGCCGGTCGTACGGACCCCGGTCCGGGTGGGCTGACCGCTCCGAACGGCCGCCGGGGGGCATGCCGCCGCCATAGAATCGGTATGCCCACCCCGGCAGGTTTCCACCCCGCGCGTCCAGGACCCCGAACCTGGGATGGCCATGGTCAATCAGTCCGCCGCGCGGCGGCCCCACCGCTCCCGTATCGCCTACGCCTTCGGAATCCTGGCGCTGTTGGGCGCCGCGACCACGCTCGTGGTCGTGGTCCGCGACCCCGCCCTGTCGTCCACCCGACTCACCGATCCGGTCCCGGCGCCCGAGATCACCGTGATCGGCGAGGACCCGTCGGCGCGACCGCACGACGAGTACGACCCGTTCGCGTTCTACGAGTCCGACCCGCCGGCGACCGAGCCGACCCCCGACGCCGGCGCGCCGGTCGACGCCGCACCGCCGGGCGCGGAGCCGGCGGCGGCCGGCGGGCACACACCGGAGGACATCCGCCGTTCGCTGTTCTGGTCGGGCGTCCTCGGCCTGGCCATCTCGCTCGCCGGCCTGGGGTTGGTGGGGACGAGACGCCGAATGTGGTGACCGGTCCCCCGACCGGGCCGCCCGGCGCCGGATCAGTCCGCCGGGCCGGATCAGGCTCGGGCTGGGCTGGGCTGGGCCGGGCTGGGCTGGGCTGGGGCTCGGATCGGGCCGGGGTCGGATCGGGCCCTGGGTCGGTTGGGGCCGGCTCGGCTCGGGCGCGCCGCCGGAATGGGCTCAGCCCGTCGGGGTGGGTCCGGTGGTCGGCTCGCTGGGGCTCGCGGTCGGCGTCGGCCTGCCCCGGGAGACGGTCAACGTGACCTCCTCGTCGGCCGGCACCCGTTCGCCCGCCGCCGGGTCGGTCTCGATCACCGTGCCGGCCGGCTGGTCCGACGCCCGGTACTCGACCCGGTGTTCCAACCCGAGCCGGTCCAGGATCGCCTCCGCCGCCTCCCGCGACAGACCGACCAGCGGCGGCACCGGCACCTCGACCGGTTCACTGGTCGGCGGTGCGGACGGCGACTCGGTGGTGGGCTCCGCGGTGGTCGGCGCGGGCGTGGTCGGCGCGGTCCGGGTCGGTGACACCGACGGGGTCGGGCCGGGTTCCGTCCCGTCGTCCGCCGACTGGAGCGCGAACCACAGCCCGGCACCGAGCAGGGCGAGCAGCAGCAGCACGACCACGCCCCAGAGGATGGGCAGCCACCAGGGCCGGCCGCTGTCCTCGGCGTACCACTCGCCGCCAGCCGGCTGGTAGTCGGCCGGCCGCGGTGGCGGCACCTCGGCCCGGCCCGACCACGGCGCCGGGCCGGGACGGTCGGTCGGCGGCAGCGGGGCGGTCCGGTCGGGCGCGGCCGGCTCGGGCGGCTGCGCCGCCGTCCGGTCCACCGGGCCGGGCAGCCGCTGCGTCCGGTCGACCGGTTCCGGCCCGCCGGCCCGGTCGTCCGACGGCGGCAGCGGCCGGGTGGAGTCGTCCTGCTCCCCGGCGGGCGGCTCCTGGCGCTCGTCGCTCATGCCGGCACTCCGCTTCGCCGCGTGCCGCCATGAGGCACCCTCACGCTGTACCGATGATTCGCTCGCCGACGCTCGCTCATGCCGGCACTCCGCTTCGCTGCGTGCCGCCATGAGACACCTTCACGCTGTACCGATGATTCGCTCGCTGACGCTCGCTCATGGCACGTCCTCCCCGAGCCGGGACGGGCGACTTGGCCCTCGCCCGTCAACCTAGCGGTCCGGGCGGCCATCGGCCGGGATCAGCGTGCCGACCCGCCCGTCACGGCACCGGGGACGCGGTGACCGAGCCGGGCGCCGCCACCCCGCACCAGAGGGCCACCGGGTCGTTCCAGTTACCGGCGGTGTCGCCGGCCGGCTCCTGGCGGGTGACCACGCCCCGCCGGCCAGACCGGTACCGCGGGTAGAAGCCCTCGTCGACCAGTTCGTCGGCCGCGTCGTCGCACTCCTCACCGACCACGTCGGGCACCGTGCTGGCCGGCGCCGGACCGGCGACGTAGAGGTGCACCGTGGTGCCCGGCCGCACCTCCGCACCGACAGCGGGAGAGGTACGGGTGACGCTGCGCCCGGTGCCGGTGCCGAAGATCAGCCGCCAGCCCAGCCGCCGCTCCCGCAGTTCGTCGCGGGCCTCGACGAAGTCGGTGCCGATCAGCGGCGGCACGGTCAGCCCGGTGGACCGGGTCGGCGACGTCGACCGGGGCGCGGTCGGGGTGACCTCGGCACGGCTCGGAGCGGCGCTCGGGCTGCCGGTCGGCACACCGGTGCTGGCGCCGGCGACGGGCCGGCCGGTGGGTTCGGTGTCCTCCCCGGCGAGCAGCCACCCGCCGGTGGCGCCGATCGCGGCGAGCAGCGCGACGGCCAGCCCGCCGCCGAGCACCAGGGTCAGCCGATCCCGCCCGGCCCGCGCGCCGTCCGTTCCCGGGCCCGTGTTCCCGTCCGTCATACCGCCCACCGCCTCATCCCCGGCGACCGTACCCGGCGCCGCCAAGCCCGTTCCGCGCGGTCGCCGCGCGGCACCGTGGTCGCCGTCCGTCATCGGGCGACCACCCGGCGGTACGGTTCCCCGCGTCCCGATCCCCGGCGTGCCCGCACCACTCGCCGCGCCGACCCCGGGACGTTACGCTGCCCCGCATGGCCAGACGGGGCTGGGGAGGATCGATCGCCACCGCGATCGGCGTGGCTGCCGGCGCGGGCGCCGCCCAACTGGGTTTCGGCTACGGGCTGGGCATCATCAACTGGGCACCGGCCGACCCCGGCGCCGGACCGGCGAGCTGGGTCGCCAGTCTGGTCTGGGCCACCTGGATCGCCGCCACGTCGACCGTCTTCGGTGCGGTCTGCGCCCAGCGGCTGCGCGACCGGGGTACGCCGAGCCGCCCGCCGGTCGATCCCCGACCCGGCGACGCTTCGCCCGCCGCCGACCCGACGCCGGGCACCGGCACGGCCGACCCCGACGCCGGACCGGAGCAGGTCGGGCCGCTGCGGCTGCTCCTCCTGGCGCTCGCCGCCGGTGCCGGCGCGCTGATCACCGTGCTGCTGGTCGCCGTACCGGCCCGGATGGCGGAGGTGGCGGACACCCCCTCGCCCCGGGAGGTCGCCGCCGGCTACGCGGCGGTCGGGGTGCTGGTGGGCGTCCTCACCGCGACCTGGGCGCTGCGTTCCCGGGCCGCCGCCGCCAACGTCATCGCCACCATCGCCTGGCTCTGGCTGCTCGCGGTGGTCGCCGTGGTCGACGGCGTGCTCGCCGGGCGCGGGCTGACCAGCGCGCAACTCGGCATCTGGCAGCTCAGCGCCGACGACGGCCGGTACTGGATCCGGGACTACCTCTACTGGCCCGGCGCGGTGCTGTCGTTGGGCTCCGCGCTGGTCATCGGCGCGCTCGCGGCCCGGGGCGCCGCTCGGCACCCCGACCACCGGGTCGGCGCGGTGGCCTCCGGCGCGGCCGGGCCGCTGCTCGTCGCGGTCGCCTACTTCCTCGCGGTGCCCCGGGTGACCGCGATCAGCCCGGAGCAGGTGTCGGCACACCTGATCGCCCCGTACGCGGTGATCGTCGGCGTCGGCGGTTCGGCGCTGGTGGCCGCGCTCGCCCAGCGCGCCGCCCGCCGTTCGGCGCCCACCGCCCCGGCCGCCGTCGAGCCGGCACCGGCCACACCGGCCGAGCCGGGGTCGACGGATCCGGTCGGATCCGGGACGGCGCGGGTGCCCCGGCAGCGTGCCGGCAGGACCGTCCGCCCACCCGCGGTCGGCGACCCGGCCACCGTCGGCGCCCCCGATCCGACCAGCGTGGGCGGCACCGCCGTCGACCCGGCCACTACCGGTGCCACCGGCACCGAGCCGGCCACGGCCGGCGGCCCGTCCGCCGCCCCGACCGGCGACGCGAAGCGGGCCGGCACCTCGAAGCCGGCCGGTGGCGCGGGAACCACGGGGACTGATCCGGCGACGCCGGCGGGCGACCCGGAAGGCGCCGCGGCTGGCGACGGTCCGGCCGGGCGACGCGCCCGGTCGACCCGACGCCCCCGCTGACGGCCATCCCCGACGGGACGACCGGCGGCGGCCGCCGCCTCCGTCAGTCCACCGGCCAGGTGTGCACCGGCTCGTTGCTGCGCTGGAGTTCGGCGTAGCGCTGGACCATGTGGTGCAGGGCGGCGTCGCGGTCCATCCCCCGGTGCCGCTCGGCGGCCCAGACCGCCTCGGTCTGCCAGACCGCGCCGTTGCGGCCGGTACGGCAGCGCTGCTCGATGATGCCGAGCAACCGGTCCCGCTCCGCCGGGGCCACCCCGAACCGGTCCAGTCCGGCCGCCGCCCGGGGCAGCAGCACGTCGAGGACCAGCTTGGTCACCGGCACCTCGCCCAGCCGCGGCCAGTGCAGGACGGCGTCCATCCCGCGCCGCGCGGCGGCGTGGAAGTTCTCCTCGGCCGAGCTGAAGGTGAGCTGGCTCCAGATCGGCCGGTCCGCCTCGGCCAGCCCCCGGGCCAGCCCGAAGTAGAAGGCCGCGTTGGCCAGCATGTCGACCACGGTCGGCCCGGCCGGCAGCACCCGGTTCTCCACCCGCAGGTGCGGACGGCCGTCCATGATGTCGTAGACCGGCCGGTTCCAGCGGTAGACAGTGCCGTTGTGCAGCCGCAGCTCACCCAGTTGCGGCACGCCGCCGCCGTGCAGCACCTCGACCGGGTCCTCGTCCTCGCAGATGGGCAGCAGCGGCGGGAAGTAGCGGACGTTCTCCTCGAAGAGGTCGAAGATCGAGGTGATCCACCGTTCGCCGAACCAGACCCGGGGGCGTACGCCCTGCGCCTTCAGCTCGTCCGGACGGGTGTCGGTGGCCTGCTGGAACAGCGCGATCCGGGTCTCGGCCCAGAGCTGCCGGCCGTAGAGGTACGGCGAGTTGGCGCCGACGGCGACCTGGGCCGCGGCGATCGCCTGGGAGGCGTTCCAGTAGTCGGCGAAGCTGTCCGGCGCGACCTGGAGGTGGAACTGGAGGCTGGTGCAGGCGGCCTCGGGGGCGATCGAGTCGGTGTGCGTCTGGAGCCGCTCGACGCCCCGGATGTCGAGTTCGATGTCCTCTCCGCGGGCGCCGACGATCTGGTCGTTGAGCACCCGGTAGCGCTCGTTGGTGGAGAGGTTGTCGGCGACCAGGTGCCGCTCGGTGAGGGTGGGCAGGATGCCGACCAGGACGATCTTCGCGTCCGACTTGGCGGCCCGCTCGTCGGCCCGGGTGAGGCTGCCGCGCAGCTCGTGCTCGTAGTCGACGAAGCCGGTGCCCTCGATCAGCCGGGGCAGCGCGTTGAGTTCCAGGTTGAACTGCCCCAGCTCGGTCTGGAAGAGCGGATCGGCGATGTCGGCGAGGATCTCCTCGTTGCGCATCGCCGGCTCGGCGGCCGAGTCGACCAGGTTGAGCTCGATCTCCAGGCCGGTCATCGGCCGGTCGGCGTCGAACCCGAAGTCGTCGAGCATCAGCGCGAACACGTCCAGGCAGCGCCGGACCTTCTGCCGGTAGCGGACCCGGTCCTCCCGGGAGAAGGCGCCCTGCGCGACGTCCCTGCCCATGTCGTCCTCCCGGCGCGAGGCGCACTCGGGACGCGTACCGTCCCGGAAACGCATTGTGAACCATCCACGTTAAGAGCGTTGATCGCGGCGGACCAGAGGCCGGGTCCGCGGCCCACCGGCCGGGACGACCGCGACCCGTGCGAACGCGCTCCCGCCGGCATCTCTACCCAGCCGGTCCGGCCGGCCACCGCACCGCCGGGGGAACGAGCCGTGACAAATCGCACCCGTCCCGGCCAACCCCGCGGGCCGGGTCCGGGGTAGGGACGACGTCGGGCCCGTGCCGGCGTGCGGCACGGGCCCGAGTGCGTCGGATCCGGGGATCAGGCCTGGCGGACGGCCTCGCCCTCGATCTCGATCTTGACCTTCTTGCCGACCAGCACGCCGCCGGTCTCCAGGGCGACGTTCCAGGTCAGGCCGAACTCCTCGCGGTCGATCTCGGTGCTCGCGGAGAAGCCGAAGATGTCCTGGCCGAACGGGCTGCGGCCGACACCCTCGAACTCGACCTCCAGCTCGACCTGCCGGGTGACGCCCTTGACCGTCAGCTCGCCGAGGAGGACGAACTCGTTGCCGTCGCGGGACTTCACGCCGGTGCTGCGGAACTCCAGGGTGGGGAACTTCTCCACCTCGAGGAACTCGGCGCTGCGCAGGTGCGCGTCCCGGTCGGCCTGCTTGGTGTCGATGCTGGCCGCCTGGATGGTGGCGGTGACCGAGGACTGCATCGGGTCCTCGGCGACGGTGATGGTGGCGGCGGCGTCGGCGAACTCACCGCGTACCTTGCTCACCATCATGTGTCGGGCGACGAACCCGACGCGCTTGTGCGCCGCGTCCAGCACATAGGTGCCGGCGGTGGGGATGGTGAGGCCCTCCCAGTCGCGGGTAACCGGTTCGACGCTGCTGGTCATGGAAACTGCCCTCCGAGAGATATCGTTTAGTAGCCCAACGACTGCCTCAGCAACTATAGCGGCAGCAATATTCCTCGTGTCAAGGACTGTTAGGATGTACGGGTGAACCAGAACGTGTTCGACGACCCCCGGATCACCGCCGTCGGCCTGCTCTTCGAGGCGCATGCCGGGCTGTCGGCCCGGTTCTCCGCGCAGTTCGAGGAGCACGGCCTGTCGTCGGTCGAGTTCGAGGTGCTGACCCGGCTCGCCCGCTCACCCGGCAACCAACTGCGGATGACCGACCTGGCCGCACAGACCTCCCTGTCCACCAGCGGAGTCACCCGGGTGGTGGACCGGATGGAGCGCGACGGCCTGCTCACCCGGCGCGCCTGCCCCTCCGACCGGCGCAGCTCGTACGCGGTGGTCACCGCCGCCGGCCTGCAACGGCTCGACGAGACGCTCCCCGGCCACCTGCGCATCATCGAGCAGTGGTTCACCGGCCAGCTCGACCCGGCCGCGCTGGACGCGCTGCTCGACGGCCTGCGCCGGGTACGCGACGCCGTGCACCCGGGTGCCACCGCCGGCAGCACCACGCTGCCGGTGGAGTCCGCGGCGGCGCCGACCGGCTGCTGAGCCCGCCCGCCCGCCGGAACCGGCACCTCCGCCGGGCCCCGAACCGGACACCGGCAGAAAGACCGGCAGAACTGCCGCCGGCAGCGGGAGATAGTCGATCAAACCGGACGGGCGTCCCTCGGCCCGGTGGCTAATCTTCCTGCCACGGGGACCCACCGGGGGGTGACGGCGCGGGCGAAGAGCGAGGGGTAACAGGGGGCTTCCTCGCCCGCGCCACCCCGGTCCCGCGTTGCCGCGGCACCCGCGCCACGGGCTCGTCCCCGGCACCCGGCCCACCGCCCGGCCCGGCCGCCCCGCTGCGCGTCTCGGCCAGCGCGTAGAGCAGCCCCTCCTCCTGCGGCAGCAGTCGGATGCCGCTCTCCCGGCAGACCCGGTCGAGCCGGTCGAGCACGCTGTGGTCGGCCGTGCTGGCGGCCAGCCCGACCAGCGCCTCCACCACGTCCCGCCGGTCCTGGCCGTCCACCCCGGCCTCCGCCGCGGCGGCGAACCACTCCGCTGCCAGCTCGCGGTCACCCCGGTGCAGGGCCAGGTTCCCCTCGATCAACGCGCAGATGCCGTCCTCCGGCCGCGGCCCCGAGCCGCAGCCCGCCGCCGGGGCCGAGCGCAGCTCGGCGAGCACCTCGTCCGCCTCCGCCGACCGGCCGTCCTGGGCGAGCGCCAGGCCGACCGTGCCGAGCACCCGGCGCCGGTGTCCCGGATCACCCAGCCCGGTCAGCGCCGCCACCACCTGACGGCCCTGGTCGACCGCGTCCGCGTACCGGCCGGCGAGGCGGGCCACCTCGGCCAGGTTGGCCCGGGCCAGCACCCGCAGCCGGGGCTCCCCGGCCTGGGCGGCGAGCCGGTCGACTGCGGCCAGCCGGCGCCGGGCCGCGGGCAGGTCACCCACCCGGATCTCGTGCCAGGCGAGGTTGTTCTGGGCCACCGCCATGTCCCGGGTCCGGCCGTTGCGGGCGGCCAGCTTCAACACCGCCTCGGTCTGCTCGCGGCCCTCGTCGTGCCCGCCGGTGGCGATCAGCAGCGCGCAGAGCACGGTGCGCGCCTCCAACTCCCCGGTCACGTCGCCGACGTCGCGGAACGCGGCCAGCGCGGCCCGGGCCGCCGGCAGCTCCTCGGCGCCGCCGCCGTGCTCGGCGGCGAGCCGGGCCACGCCGAGCAGCGCCCACGCCCGCAGCACCGGGTCGGCGTCGGCGGTGCGCGGGTCGGCGAGCAGCCGGCACAGCCACTGCCGCCCGGCGACGTCCCGCCCCCGGAACCGCCACCACCGGGTCAGCCCGGCGGCCAGGCGCAGCGCGGTCAGCGGGTCGTCGACGGCGGCGTGCGCGAGCGCGGAGCTGATGTCGCCACTCACCTCGTCCAGCCGGTGCACGGCGGCCGGCAGGTTCGCCCCGACCAGGTCCGGTGCGGTCCGGGTCACCAGCCGGGCGATCACCTGGGCGTGCCGGCGCCGGATCGCGGTCAGCTCGCCGGAACCGGTGGCCTGCTCGATGGCGAAGTCCCGGACCGCGTCGAGCAGCCGGAACCGGAACGAACCGGTGCCCCGTACGCTCAGCAGCCCGATCTCGACCAGCCGGTCGAGCAGCGGCACCGGGTCGACGGCGACCGTGCCGTCCCGGTCTGCCTCGTCGGCGAGCATCTCCTCGGCCAGCTCGACCGACCACCGGTTGCCGAACACGGCGAGCCGGCGCAGCGCCGCCCGTTCGTCCGCGGCGAGCAGCCGGTAGCTGGTCGCCACCGCGTCCCGCAGGGTCATCGCCACCGCCGCCCGGGTGCCCTCCGGCCAGCCCGGCTCGACCTCCCAGCCCGACCGCCCCGCGGGCCCGGTGGCCAGGTCCAGGACCCGGTCGCCGTACCGGTCGAGCAGCTCGTTGAGGTCGAGGATCCGGCCCCGGGCGGCCATCAGTTCGATGGCCAGCGGCAACCCGCCGAGCCGCCGGACCAGCGCGGCCAGCGCCGGCAGCTCGATCGGGCGGGGCGGCTCGCGTCGCACCTGGGCCAGCCGGGCGGTGAAGAGCGCCACCGCCGGGTAGCCGGCGAGCGCGGCGGGCCCGGCCCGCTCACTGCCCGGCGGGGGTACGTCGAGCGGCGACACCGGGCGTACCCGCTCGCCCGGGACGCCCACCGGGTGCCGGCCGGTGACCAGCACCCGCAACGACGGCACGGCGGCGGCGAGCCGGTGCAGCGCCTCGGCCACCGCGTCCGGCGCGCGCTCGACCGCGTCCATGAGCAGCAGGGCGGGCCGGCCGTCGAGCCGGGCGGCGAGTTCCGGCATCCGGGCGACGCCGAAGACGGCCACCGACGCGGCGAGCACGTCGCCCGCGTCCGAGCCCTCCCCGATCAGCACTCCGGCGACGCCGGCGGGATGGCTGCCGGCCGCCGCGTGGGCCGCCGCCAGGGCCAGCGCGGTCTTGCCGACGCCGGCCAGCCCGACCAGGCTCACCAGCCGCGGGCCACGCTCGTCGGCGAGCAGGTCGGCCAGCTCGGCCAGGTCACGGTCCCGCCCGATCAGCTCGACCGGGGGCGGAAGGGCGTTCGGGCCGGCGGCGTCGGCGGGCTCGGCGTCGGCGGACACCCCGGCCGGGTCGGCCGGCACCGCCGGGCGGGCGGCGGCGAGGAACGCCGAGCGGGCCGGCCCGGTCAGGGTCAGCGCCCCGGCCAGCAGCTCCACGGTGGTCCGCTGCGGCCGGGCCGAGCGGCCCCGCTCCAGGTCACGGACGGTACGCACACCGACGCCGGCCCGGGCGGCCAGCTCGGCCTGGGTGAGGCCGGCGGCGAGCCGGTGCCGGCGCAGCAGTTCCGCCAGGCTGGGGCGGCCGGAGCTCGGCGCAGGATCACGGTCCGCGTTCATCGGCTGGAAGCGTACGGATGGGGTGCGACCGCCGGCAGCGGAGCGTCGGGCTGCCGACGCCGCCGCGCCGAAATCCGACAGCCCGAGCCGCCGTGCCCGGCATCGGCACGTCCCGGCACACCGCCGCCCCCGGCGCGGAACTGGTGGCGGCCGGGCCGGGGGTGGCGGCGTGACGCTGGCGGCAGCGGCCCTCGGCGCGGGTCAGAGCCCGAGGTCGCGGGAGATGACCATGCGCTGCACCTCGGAGGTGCCCTCGCCGATCTCCAGGATCTTCGAGTCGCGCCAGAACCGGGCCACCGGGTACTCGTTCATGAAGCCGTAGCCACCGTGGATCTGGGTGGCCTCCCGGGCGTTGTCCACCGCGACAGTGCTGGCGTGCAGCTTGGCGATGGCCGCCTGCCGCTTGAACGGCTCGCCGGCGAGCATCCGGGCGGCGGCGTCGTAGTACGCCAGCCGGGCGGTGTGCGCCTTCATCTCCATGTCGGCGATCTTGAACTGGATCGCCTGGTAGTTCCCGATCGGCTGGCCGAAGGCGTGCCGCTCCTTGGCGTACTTGATCGACTCGTCGACGCAGCCCTGGGCGAGGCCGACGGCGAGCGCGGCGATGGCGATCCGACCCTCGTCGAGGATGCGCAGGAACTGGGCGAAGCCCCGGCCGCGCGCACCGAGCAGGTTGGCCGCCGGCACCCGGCAGTCGTCGAAGGTCAGCTCGTGGGTGTCCGAGGCGGTCCAGCCGACCTTGGAGTAGCCGGGCGCGACGGTGAAGCCCGGCGTCCCGGACGGGACGATGATGGTGGAGAGTTCCTTGCTGCCGTCCGGCCGGGTGCCGGTGACCGCGGTGACCGTGACCAGGGCGGTGATGTCGGTGCCCGAGTTGGTGATGAACGCCTTCGAGCCGTTGATCACCCACTCGTCGGTCGCCTCGTCCAGCACGGCCCGGGTCTGGGTGCCGCCCGCGTCCGAGCCGAAGCCCGGCTCGGTGAGCCCGAAGCCGGCGAGCGCCTCGCCGCTGAGCAGCTTCGGCAGCCACTGCGCCCGCTGTTCGTCGGTACCGAACCGGTAGATCGGCATGGCGCCCAGCGAGACCGCCGCCTCCAAGGTGATCGCCACGCTGGAGTCGACCCGGGCCAGCTCCTCCAGGGCCAGGCAGAGGGCGAAGTAGTCGCCGCCCATCCCGCCGTGCTCCTCGGGGAAGGGGAGCCCGAAGAGCCCCATCTTGCCCATCTGCCGGATCACCTCGTACGGGAAGGTGTGCTTCTCGTAGTGCTCGGCGATGACCGGGGCGACCACCTCGCGGGCGAATTCCCGCACGCTCTCCCGCAGCGCCTCTTGCTCCTCGGTGAGCCGGAAGTCCATGGAATCCTCCTGTGTGACGGGCCACCGGGCGCTCGTGACGCCGGCGGGCGGGTCGCTGGTGCGGGTGGGCCCGCGCCGGCCGGGTGCGGCCGGCGACGGGGTCAGACCGGGGTGACGCCGTGCCGGCGCCGGGAGAAGTGCCGTTCCTTGTGCCGTGCCGCGGCGAACCGGCGGACCAGTTCGGCGCGCAGCTCGTGCGGCTCGACGATCGCGTCCACCACCAGCTCGCTGGCGAGCCGGACGATGTCGATGTCCCGCTCGTACTCCTCGCGCTTGGCGGTGACGAAGGCGGCCCGCTCGGCCTCGTCCTCGATCGCCGCGATCTTGTTGGCGTAGACCGCGTTCACCGCCGCCTCGGCGCCCATCACCGCGATCTTGGCGGTGGGCAGCGCGATGGTGGCGTCCGGCTCGAAGCCCGGGCCGGCCATCGCGTAGAGGCCGGCGCCGTACGCCTTGCGGACCACCACGCAGATCTTCGGCACGGTGGCCTCGGAGATCGCGGTGATCATCTTGGCGCCGTGCCGGATGATGCCCTGCTTCTCCACCGCGCTGCCGACCATGAAGCCGGGCACGTCGCTCAGGAAGAGCAGCGGCACGTTGAACGCGTCGCAGAGCTGCACGAACCGGGTCGCCTTGTCGGCCGAGTCGACGAAGAGCACGCCGCCCTTGAACATCGAGTTGTTGCCGACCACGCCGACGACCTCGCCGTTCAGCCGGCCGAAGCCGATGGTCAGCTCCTTGGCCCAGAGCGCCTGGATCTCGAAGAAGCTGCCCTCGTCGAGCAGGCCCTTGACGTACCGCCGCATGTCGAACGCCTGCCGCTCGCTCGCCGGCACCAGCGCGGCCAGGTCCGCCTTCTCCGGTGCGGGCACGGCCTCCGCGGCGGGCGGGGCCTGCGTCCAGTTCGCCGGCAGGTACGACAGGTAGCGCCGCACCACGTCGAGGGCGTCGGCCTCGGTCTTGCAGAGGAAGTGCCCGACGCCGGACTCGGCGCAGTGCACCTTGGCCCCGCCCATCGCCTCCAGGGTGGTCTTCTCGCCGGTGACCATCTCGACCATCCGGTCGGAGCCGAGGTACATGCTGGCGTTGCCGTCCACCATGGCCACCACGTCGCAGAACGCCGGGATGTACGCCCCGCCGGCGGCGCTCGGCCCGAAGAGCGCGCAGACCTGCGGGATCGAGCCGGAGGCGCGCACCTGGTTCCAGAAGATCTTGCCGGCGCCGCGCCGGCCGGGGAAGAGCTCGACCTGGTCGGTGATCCGGGCGCCGGCCGAGTCGACCAGGTAGACCATGGGCACGCCGGTCGAGTAGGCCCGCTCGATGATCCGGATGATCTTCTCGACGGTACGCGCGCCCCAGCTGCCGGCCTTCACCGTGGAGTCGTTGGCCATCAGGCAGACCGGGCGGCCGTCGATGGTGGCGGTGCCGGTGACCACGCCGTCGGCCGGCAGCCCCTCGGCCATCGCGTTGGCGTAGAGGCCGTCCTCGACGAAGCTGCCCTCGTCGACCAGGAGCGCCACCCGCTCCCGCGCGAAGAGCTTGCCCTTGGCGGCGTTCGCCGCGTGGTACTTGTCCGCACCGCCGGCCCGGGCCCGCTTGCGCAGCTGCTCCAGTGCCTCACCGTCGAGCGTCACGCCGACTCCCTCGCCCCCCGGGGTCGGCCGCCCAATGGCGGACCGACCAACCTGAACGATCGTTAGGCTAGCGCATCGGGCGGCGTCCCGGCGACCCCACCACACCCCCCACCCCACGCCCGCCCACCCCCTCGCCGCCCCCTCGCCGCCCCCTCGCCGCCCCCTCCTGGCATCCTCGCGATCTTGCAGTTCCGGCCCCGACATAGGGCGCAAATGGGGCAGAACAAGGGCCGAAGGTGCAAGATCGCGGGGGTGGCGGGAGGGAGGGCGGGTCGGGGCAGGAGGGCGGGTCGGGGCAGGAGGGCGGGTCGGGGTAGGAGGGCGGGTCAGGGCAGGAGGGCGGTGATCAGGTTGCGGGTGGAGGTGCGGAGGCGGTTCGGGCCGAGTTCGGCGTGGATGGCGCGGACGTGGTCGGCGGCGAGGGCGGCCAGCGCGGTGTGCGCGTCGGCGGCCGGGTCCGGGCGGCCGGCGAGGAGCAGGGCCACGTGCTGGTGCCAGAACCGGTACGCACCGATGCGGTAGCGGGCGCCGGGCGCGGCCGTCTCGGACATCCGGACCAGGTCGAGATGCGCGAGCAGGTAGTCCAGGTAGGCGTCGACGAAGGCGGACAACCGGTCGCGGGCGGACGCCGGCGCGTCGGCCGGACCCGGCCCGAGCGGCGGCGGGCCGAACAGGATCGCCTCCTGGAGTGCGCGTTCCTGCTCGTCGAGGAGCGCGGTGGCGAGACCGGCCTTGTCGCCGAACCGCCGGAACAGGGTGCCCTTGCCGACACCGGCCTCGGCGGCGACGGCGTCCATCGACACGGCCTCGACCCCGCGCTCCCGGAAGAGGGATGCGGCCGCCGCCAGCACCGCGGCACGGTTACGTGCCGCGTCCGCCCGTTCGCGTGGCGGTGCCGCGCGCAGTTGGAGCAGTTCGGCCGGCGGGGTGGCATAACCGGACTGCGGTCCGCTATCGTTCCGAGGCATAACCGGACTCTAGTCCACTTACCTGGAGGTTGCCATGACCATTCGGATCACCCGGGACGACCTGAGGGCCGCCATCGACGCCGGCACCGTCACCGTCGTCGACGCCCTCGGCGGCGAGTACTACGCCCGGCAGCACCTGCCGGGCGCGCTGCCGCTGGTCGAGGCCGACGTGGCCGAGCGGGCCCGCGAGCTGCTGCCGGACCGCGCCGCCACCATCGTCACCTACTGCTCGAACCCGTCCTGCCCGAACAGCGGCCGGGTGGCCGACCGGCTCACCGCGCTCGGCTACACCGACGTGCGCAAGTACGCCGAGGGCATCGAGGACTGGGTGGCCGCGGGCCTGCCCACCGAATCGGGCGCGCTCGTCCGCTGACCGGACCCGGCCCGGCGGGGGGTACGCGAGCCGTCGCGCACCCCCCGTCGACCGGTCAGGCCGGCAGCGGCGTGAGCCGGGTACGCGGGCCGGCGCGCAGGACGCCGGACGGGAGCTTCCTGCCGACCAGTTCCTCGGCCAGTTCGGCCACCTCGATCAGGGCGTCCAGGTCGATGCCGGTGTCGATGCCCATGTCGTGCAGCATGTGCACCGCCTCCTCGGTGGCCAGGTTGCCGCTGGCCCCCGGCGCGTACGGGCAGCCGCCGAGGCCGCCGACGCTGGCGTCGAACTCGGTGACCCCCAGCTCCAGCGCGGTCAGCATGTTGGCCAGCGCGGTGCCCCGGGTGTTGTGGAAGTGCAGCAGCACGGGGATGTGCGCGTTGCGGTCGCGTACCGCGGTCAGCAGGTCGCGGACCCGGCGCGGGGTGCCCATGCCGGTGGTGTCGCCGAACGCCACCCGGTCCGCGCCGTCGCGGACCACCCGGTCCACGATGGCGGCCACCCGGGCCGGGTCGGTGTCCCCCTCGTACGGGCAGCCGAAGCTCGTCGCGATGATCACCTCGGCCTGCGCACCGGCGCCGTGCAGCAGGTCGATCAGCTCGGCGATGTCGTCCAACGACTCCTCGGTGGAGCGGTTCACGTTGCGCCGGTTGTGCGTGTCGCTGGCCGAGACCACCACCTCGATCTCGGTGAACCCGGCGGCCAGGGCGCGCTGCGCGCCGCGGGTGTTCGGGACCAGCGCCGAGTAGCGCACCCCGTCGGCCTTCGTGGCCCGCTGCCACACCTCGTCGGCGTCGGCCATCTGCGGGATCGCCTTCGGGTGCACGAACGACACCGCCTCGATCCGCCGCACACCGGTGCCCGAGAGCGCGTCGAGCAGGCGCACCTTGGCGTCGGTCGGGATCGGGTCCTCGTTCTGGAGCCCGTCGCGGGGCCCGACCTCCCGGATGGAGACGAAGTCCGGCAGTTCCGCCATAAGGGGTCACCTCACTGTGACGGTCTTACGTGATGGGTCCTCCCAGCCTCCCACCCGCACCCCGCCCACGCGAGGTGGCGTGCCGCACGCGCCGGGAACCACGCCGACCCCCGACCCACCGTCGGCGGCGGCGGCGGCGGCGGCGGCGGCGGGAAAATACATCGCCCACCCGTGCAACCGGTCGGCCTCGCGTTGAGCACCTACCGGTGAAGGGAGCGGGATGCGACGCGACGAGGACGAGGAGCGACGCCGGTTCAGCGAGTACTTCGCGGCCCGGCGTGAGCTGGTGCGGCGTACCGCCTACCTGATGTGCGGCGACTGGCACTGGGCCGACGACCTGGCGCAGGCCGCCTTCATCCGGCTCGCCACGAACTGGCACCGGATCCGCGATCCGCAGGCCGTGGACGCCTACCTGCGCACCTGCCTGATCCGGGCGTACCTGTCGGAGACCAGGCGAGTGTGGCGGCGCCGCGAGCGGACCGTCGCCGAGCCGCCCGACGTGGCCGGCCCCGACGACGACGCCGAGACGACGGCCCGCCGGGTGGCCTTCGCACAGGCGCTGAACCAGGTGCCACCGCGCCAGCGGGTGACCCTGATCTGCCGGTTCTACCAGGGGCTCGACGTGGCCGAGACGGCTGCCGCGCTGAAGTGTTCCGAGGGCACGGTCAAGAGCCAGACGGCACGCGGTCTCGCGACGCTGCGCCAACTTCTCGGCGACGCCGTTCCGAGCCTCACCGGCGCCATGGAGGGAAGGGCATGACCGGGCTGCGTGAGCTCTTCGAGGATGCGGCGGGCTCGCCCGCGCGGCCCTCGGGCCTACTGACGGCGAACGAGGTGTACGACGCCGGCCGTCGCCGGCACCGTCGGCGACGCGCGGCGACGACCGTCGCCGGGGCCGCCGCCCTCACCCTGGTCACCGTCGCCGCCGTGAACCTGCTGGCGCCGGTGCCTCCGCCGGTCGACGGCCCGCCGCTCGACGGTCCGGCGACCCCGACCGGGAATCCCGATCCGGCGACCGGAAGCCGGATCCGGTGGGCCGGCGCCGCCGACCGGGACCACCTCTACCTGGCCCTGTCGCACTGCGCCGACGAACCGTGCCGGAAGCAGACCGTCGCCGTGGTCCGCTCGTCCGACGGCGGCCGCACCTGGAGCGACCGGGGCGCCCCGATCGCCCCCGACGCGCTGACGGTCGTCGGCCCCGACACCCTGATCACGACCGCACCCGACGCGCGGTCCGCCGCCGGAACGGCCCTGCTGGCCAGCCTCGACGGCGGTCGCACCTGGGCCGCCGCCCCGTCCACCGGCACGGCCGAAGCCGTACCGGACGGTGGCGTGGCCATCTGCTGGTCCGCTCGGGCCGACCAGCCGTGCGTCCTGCACGCGGTGGACCCGACGACCGGCGGGGTGGGGCGGCTGGCAGCGCAGCCCCCGCTGAACAGGCGGACCGACGAGCTACGGATCGAGGAGTCGGCCGGTCGGCTCCGGATCGCGGGCACCGACCCGACGACCCGCAAGCCCGCCGTGTCGACGAGCACCGACGCCGGCCGCACCTGGTCCACGCACGTCTTCACCGACGCGCCGGCCTGCCCGGAACAGAGGTGCGAGCCGCCCATGCTGGCGGTGACCGGGACGGCGACGGCCTACGCGGTGGTCTCCGTCGACGGCCTACGGACCGTCTACCGGGCCGACGGCACGCGGTGGCAGCGGCTGACCACCGCCGGCCTGCCGGACGGGCTGGCCGGAACCGGCTCCTTCGTCACCGCCGACGGCACCCACGTGCTCACCCAACTGCTGAACGGCCGGGACGGCGACGTGCGCCGCTACTGGGCGGCCAGGGACGGCGACGCGTACCGGGCCGTCGAACTCGACGGGCTGCCGAAGAGCGCCGAAGCCGTCCGCCGCGCGCCGGACGGCTGGTTCTACGCCCCCGACGCCGACGGCACCCTGTACGGCTCCACCGACGGCTGGCGCTGGTCGCCGGTGACCCACCGCTAGCACCCACACCCTCAGCGGGCGATCGGCGATGCGCCGCGCCCTGGTCACCCCGAAAAGATGGGAAAAGTCATGATCTACTCCATGCCGCCTCGCCGCCGACGCTCGTGGTTCGTCGGCCTCGGGGCCACCGCGTTGGTCGTCGCGCTCGCCGCCTGCGGCGCGGAGGACCAGCCGCCGGCGGTCGCCACCGCCGGCGGCCCTGGCACCCAGCCGTCGGCGTCGGCCGCCACGGGCGTCGTCGCCCAGTACGTCGAGGCGCGGCGCCAGTGGGTCGCCTGCCTGCGCGAGAGAGGCTTCCAGGTGCCGGACCCGGATGCCCGGGGCGGAGTCGACCTGCGGGCGCCCGGTGTCCCGAAGAAGGGTGACCCGAAGTGGCTGGAGGCCCAGCGGGCCTGCGCGAAGTACAACGTGCCGGTTCCGGAGGAGGCGGAGGAGAAGCCGTCGGCGCTGACCGCGGAGGAGATCGGGCACCGGCGGGCGTACGCCGGGTGCATGCGTGAGAACGGAATCGCGGACTTCCCGGACCCGGGCCCCGACGGCCACTGGCCCCAGGACGACGACAACGGCGGCCCGGCGGTCAGCGAGCAGCAGGCGGCCGCCCAACGCCGGGCCGGCCAGATCTGCGAGCCGGTGCTTCGTGGGCAACCGTCGACCACGCCCGACCCCCACGCCACCGGCCGCGGATGAGCGACCCGATGGACCGGACCGAGGTGACCCGGCGCCGACCGGCACGGCGGCGGCTCCGAGCCGCCGCCGGGGCCGGCCTGGCGCTGGTGACGCTCACGCTGGCCGGCGCGGCGACCCTCGGCCTGGGCGGTCGCGGCGACGCCCCGCCACCTACCCGTACCGGGCCCGCCGCGACCGCCCCGATCACCCGGCAGACCCTGGTCCGGTCCGTGGCGCTGGCCGGCGAGCTGGGGTACGGCGCGGCCACCCCGCTCACCTCGCTGGCCGCCGGCACGGTGACCTGGCTGCCCGAGACGGGGGCCACGGTCCGGCGCGGCGAGGCCCTGCTGCGCGCCGACGAGCAACCGGTGGTGCTGCTGTACGGCGCCCTGCCGATGTACCGGCCGTTGACCACCGGCGTGCGGGGCTCGGACGTGCGGCAGTTCGAACGCAATCTCGCGGCCCTCGGCTACCGCGGATTCACCGTCGACGACATCTTCTCCACGAGCACCGCCGATGCGGTGAAGCGCTGGCAGAAGGACCTGGGGATACCGCAGACCGGCACGGTGGACCGGGAGCGGGTGATCTACGCCCCCGGCGCGCTCCGCATCTCCCAGCGGCTGGTGCCCGTCGGCGCGAGCGCGACCGGCACCGTGCTGGCGTACACCGGTGGCACCCGGGTGGTGACGGTGTCCGCCAGCGCCGGCGAGGCGACCTGGGCGAAGAAGGGCACCAAGGTCACCGTGACCCTGCCGACCGGCGCCTCGGTCGCCGGGAAGGTCACGTCGGTGGGCCCGCCGGCCGCGGCGGCGGGCGGCCAGGGACCGGTCGACGCGGAACGGCCCGGCACCGGCTCGGCCACCGTTCAGGTCACGATCGCCGTCGCCGACCAGCGGGCGCTGGGCGGGCTGACCGACGCGCCGGTCGACGTCCGGTACCTCGCCCAGCAGCGCGAGATGGTGCTCACCGTGCCGGTCGACGCGCTGCTCGCCCTGGCGGAGGGCGGCTACGGCGTCGAGGTCACCGGGCCCGGCGGCACCCGGATCCTGCCGGTGCGGGCGGGACTGTTCGCCGAGGGACGGGTCGAGGTGCAGGGCGAGGGACTGGCCGAAGGGCTGCTGGTGGGGGTGCCGGGATGAGCGGGTACGTCATCGAGCTGGCGGGTGTCTCCCGGATCTATCCGGGTGGGGTGGCGGCGCTGCGCGGGGTCGACCTGCGCATCGGGTACGGCGAACTGGTCGCCGTCGTCGGCCCGTCCGGCTCCGGCAAGTCGACCATGCTGCACCTGATCGGCACGCTGGACCGGCCGTCGTCCGGCACGGTACGGATCGACCGGCACGACGTCTCGGCCCTCACCGACCGACAGCTGTCCGCCCTGCGTGGGACCCGGATCGGCTTCGTGTTCCAGCAGTTCCACCTGGCCGCCGGGATGCCGGTGCTGGACAACGTGGCCGACGGGCTGCTCTACGCGGGCGTACCGCTGAAACAGCGACGGCGGCGCGCCGAGGCAGCGCTGCGGCGGGTCGGTCTCGGCCACCGGCTCGACCACCGGCCGCACGAGTTGTCCGGGGGCGAGCGGCAGCGGGTGGCGATCGCCCGGGCCGTGGTGGGCGAACCGGCGGTGCTGCTCGCCGACGAGCCGACCGGCAACCTCGACTCCGCCGCCGGCGCGTCCGTGCTGGCGCTGCTGCGCGGCCTGCACGAACAGGGCACCACCGTCGTGGTCATCACCCACGACCAGCAGGTCGCCGCCGGCCTGCCGCGCCGGGTCGTGCTGCGGGACGGTCTGGTCGTGCACGATTCGGCCCGGACACCGGCGGTGCCGGCGTGACCGGGCGCTCCGGCGGCGGGGCGCCCGGAACCATCCCGCCGACCCCAGGTGGGTCCGGGAAGCTGCGACCGGGGCGGCTCTCCCCGACCGACATCGCGCGGGTGGGCTCCGTCGGGCTGCGGACCCACCCGCTCCGGGTCGCGCTCACCGCCCTGGGCGTCACCATCGGCATCGCCGCGATGCTGGCCGTGGTGGGCATCTCCACCTCCAGCCGGGCCGAGTTGGATCGGACCCTGGACCGGCTCGGCACCAACCTGCTCACCGTGGCACCGGGAAAGACCCTGGCCGGGGAGAAGGCGGTCCTACCCGAACAGTCGGTGGGCATGATCGCCCGAATCGGGCCGGTGGAGTCGGTCGGCGCGACTGGCGCCGTCGACCAGGCCGTCTACCGCAACGACCGGGTGCCGCCCGGCCAGACCGGCAGCATCGCGGTGCTCGCCGCCCAGCCGGAACTGCTCGACACGGTCGGCGCGACTGTCAGCTCCGGTTCCTGGTTCACCGCCGCGACGGCGGAATACCCGACGGTCGTCCTCGGCACCACCGCGGCGCGGCGGCTCGACGTACCGAGGGTCGGGCTACGCGTGTGGCTGGGCGGCGAGTGGTTCACGGTGGTCGGCGTGCTCGCGCCCGTGCCGCTGGCCGAGGAACTGGACTCGGCCGCGTTGGTGGGGTGGCCCGCGGCCCGGACCTACCTCCGGTTCGACGGCCGGCCGACCCGGGTCTACGTCCGCACGGCGGAGAGCCACGTCGAGGCGGTCGGCGCGGTGCTGGGGCGGACCGCCAACCCGTCGGCGCCGGAGGAGGTGGTCGTGTCCCGCCCCTCGGACGCGCTGGCCGCCCGGCAGGCTACCGACACCGCGCTCAACGGGCTGCTGCTCGGTCTCGGCGCCGTCGCGCTCCTCGTCGGCGGCGTCGGCATCGCCAACACGATGGTGATCTCCATCCTGCAACGCCGGGCGGAGGTGGGGCTACGGCGAGCACTGGGCGCCACCCGAGGCCAGATCCGGGTCCAGTTCCTCGCCGAGGCGCTGCTGCTCTCCGCCCTCGGCGGCGTCGGCGGCACCCTGCTGGGAGCGGGGATCACCGCGCTGTACGCGTACAGCCAGGAATGGCCCACGGTGGTGCCGGCCTGGGCGATGGCCGGCGGCCTGGGCGCGACGGTGCTGGTCGGTACGGGCGCCGGC
This sequence comes from Micromonospora desertarenae, assembly GCF_056150265.1. Taxonomy (NCBI): domain Bacteria; kingdom Bacillati; phylum Actinomycetota; class Actinomycetes; order Micromonosporales; family Micromonosporaceae; genus Micromonospora; species Micromonospora desertarenae. Next base: position 184,266 of record NZ_JAXCFQ010000011.1, on the reverse strand, counting down.
CTCCTTCCGGCGATCCGCGCCAGTCGCCTCCCACCCACCGTGGCCCTGGCCGGCCCCTGACGGAACCGGTGTCGATCGAGAGGTTGGCGGCGACGAGCCACGCGCACCGCCAACCTCTCGATCGACACGACGACCGGGTCAGCGCATGCGGGAGACGATGCCGGTGTCGTAGTCGCCGGAGCGGAACTCCTCGTTCTCCAGCAGCTCGGCGAAGAAGGGGAGGTTGCACTTGGGGCCGGCGACCTCGAACTGGGCCACCGCGGCGCGGGCCCGCCGCAACGCCTCCTCGCGGGTGGCGCCGCTGACGATCAGCTTCGCCATCAGGCTGTCGTAGAACGGGGTGACCGTGTTGCCGGCGACGTAGCCGGAGTCGATCCGTACGCCCTCGCCGGCCGGCTCGTTCCAGGTGCTGATCGCACCCGGTCCGGGCAGGAAGCGCTTCGGGTCCTCGGCGTTGATCCGCAGCTCGATGGCGTGCCCGCGCGGCGCGAGCGCGTCCGGGTCGAAGGTCGGGGCCAGCCCGGCGGCGACCCGCAGCTGCTCCTCGACCAGGTCGACCCCGTAGACCAGCTCGGTGACCGGGTGCTCGACCTGGAGCCGGGTGTTCATCTCCAGGAAGAAGAACTCCTGCGTGGTCGGATCGAGCAAGCACTCCACGGTGCCCGCGTTGCGGTAGGCGACCGCCTCGCCGGCCCGCACGGCCGCCGCCAGGAAGCGCTCGCGCAGCTCCGGCGAGACCGCCGGCGACGGCGACTCCTCGACCAGCTTCTGGTTGCGCCGCTGCACCGAGCACTCCCGCTCGCCCAGGGCCACCACCCGGCCGTCGGCCAGGCCGAGGATCTGCACCTCGACGTGGCGCACCCGGGGGAAGTACCGCTCGATCAACACCGAGCCGTCGCCGAACATCCGCTCGGCGAACGAGCGCACCTTGTCGTACTCGGTGCGCAGCGCGGCCTCGTCGTTCGCCACGCCCATGCCCATGCCGCCACCGCCGGCCGCGGCCTTGACCATCACCGGGTAGCCGATCTCCGCCGCCGCGGCGACCGCCGCGTCCAGGTCGGCCGCCGGCTCGGTGGTGCCGGGCGCCACCGGCACGCCGGCCGCGGCCATCAGGTTCCGGGCGTTGATCTTGTCGCCCATCGCGCTGATCGCGTCCGCGCCGGGCCCGACCCAGATCAGCCCGCTCGCCTCGACGGTACGGGCGAAGTCGGCGTTCTCCGACAGGAAGCCGTAGCCGGGGTGGACGGCCTGCGCGCCGGTCGACTTGGCGGCGGCGAGGATGGCCTCCACGTTGCGGTAGCTCTGGGCCGGGTTCGCCGGACCCACGCAGACCGCCTCGTCGGCCTCGGTCACGAACGGCAGGCCGGCGTCGGCCTCCGAGTGCACGGCGATCGCGCGGACGCCGAGCCGCCTGGCGGTACGGATGATCCGGCGGGCGATCTCGCCCCGGTTGGCGACCAGCAGCGACTCGATCATGCTTCCTCCCGGTGTCCAGGGATTGGGACGCTGACAGCGAACCACGCCACCCGAACCCCCCACGAGCCCCCCACCCCAAGCGGGGGTGGGGGTGGGAGTCAGGCGGGAGGGGTGGGGGCCAGCAGCGCGGCCAGGGTGGCGCCGCGGAGGAGTTCGGCCCGGCGGCGGCGGTCCACCTCGCCGCCGAGGAACGGGGTGGAGTTCATCAGGCCGAACGCGGCGTGGGCCAGCACCCGCGCCTCGCCGTCGGGCATCCCGGGGTGCAGCGCGGTCAGCACGGTCACCCACTCCTCGACGTAGAGCCGCTGGAGCCGGCGGATCCGGCGCCGGGGCTCGTCCGGGAGCCGGTCCAGCTCGTGCAGGTGCAGGGCGATCACCGCCGGGTTGGCCAGGGCGAAGTCGACGTGGAAGTCGATCAACGACTCCAGCGCGGCGCGCGGGTCGTCGGGGTGGCCGGCGGACCGCTCCCGGCCACCGGCGAGCAGCCCCTCGCTGACCGGGATCAGCGCGGCGACCAGCATCGCCTCCTTGCCGGCGAAGTGGTGGTAGAGCGCCGGGCCGGTGACCCCGGCGGCCGCGCCGATGTCGTCCATCGAGACGCCGTGGTAGCCCCGCGCGGCGAAGAGACCGACCGCGATCTCCAGGATCTCGTCCTTGCGGGACCGGCGCCGACCCGACCCCGCAGCGGCGTTCGTGCCCCGTGCCTGCTGCTCCACCGTCACCGGGCAAGCGTAGACCGCACGCCGCACCACGTGGAGGCTCGGTTACCCGTCGGTTGGGTCACTCCCGGGTTGACCCTCGACCCGGTCGAGCCCGCAGGGTCCCCGGCATGACCGCACCCCGGCTCGGCCGCGACTACCACCTGCTCTGGTCCGCCGCCGTCTCGTCCCGGTTCGGCGACGCCCTGCGGACGCCGGCCCTGGCCCTGCTGGCCACCACGCTGACCCGGGACCCGCGGGTGATCGCCGCGGTGACCGTCGCCGCCCAGCTGCCGCCGCTGCTGTTCGGCCTGCTCGGCGGCGTGTACGCGGACCGCTGGGACCGGCGCCGGACGATGGCGGTGGCGGACGGGCTGCGCGCCGCCGTGGTGGGCGGGCTCGCCGTCGCGGTGGCCGTCGACCGGGCCGGGGTGGCCGCGCTGCTGCTGGTCGCGTTCCTGCTCGCCACGCTCGGCACGCTCTTCGACGCCGCCGCGTTCGCGCTGCTGCCGGCGGTGGTGCCGCCGGCCGCCCTGCCCCGGGCCAACGGCCGGTTGCAGGCCAGTACGGCGGTCGCCGGCGGCTTCCTCGGCGCCCCCGCCGCCGGCGTCCTCTTCACCGCCGCCGCCCCCCTACCCTTCGCCCTGGACGCCCTCACCTTCCTCACCGCCGCCCTGCTCGTCCTCGCCCTCTCAGTCCCACCCTCACCGCGATCTTGCGCTTTGCGCCCCGGCAAAACGGGCTTAGGGCCACAAAAGGAGGGCCATAAGTGCAAGATCGCGGGGGAGGGGCGGGGGCGGGGGTCGGTGTGGCGGGAGGCCGCGGACGGGGTGCGGTGGCTCCGCGGCGACCACACCATGTGGCGGATCACCGTGCTGACCGCGGCGAGCAATCTGGCGATCAGCGGGCTGATGGCGGTGCTGGTGCTCTACGCGCTCGACGTGCTGCGGGTGCCGCCGGCCGGGTACGGCGGGTTCGCCGCGGCGGCCGTCCTCGGCGGGGTGGCGGGTGCGCTCGGCGCGGGCCGGCTGGCCGACCGGCTCGGCACCCCGGCCGCCCTGCGGGTGGTGCTCGCCGCGCAGACCCTGGCCCTGACCGCGTTCGCGCTGGCCCGGCACCCGGTGACCGGCGCGCTCGCGCTGGCCGTCTTCGCCGCCGGCAGCACCGTGTGGAACAGCCTCTGGGTGTCGTACGGGCAGCGCCACGTGCCGGCCGACCTGCTGGGCCGGGTGGGCGCGGCGCAGCGGGTGGTCGGGCTGCTCACCGCTCCGGTCGGCGCGGCGCTGGCCGGGCTGGTCGGGGCGGCGTACGGCACCGCGCCGGTGGCGGCCGCGGTGCCGGCGATCTTCGCGCTGGTCACCCTCGCGGCGTGGCGGGTGCTGCGACCGGCCGCCCCGCCGCCGCCCGCCGCCCCGCCCACCAGCGACGGGACAGCAGCCCGGCCAGTGCCGCACCCGTCGCGTTGAGCAGCACGTCGTCGACCGAGGAGACCCGGCCGAGGTCCAGCGCGTACTGGAGCGACTCGACCAGCACCGAGCCGGCCGCGCCGAGCAGGAAGAGCCGGCCGACCCCGGCCAGCGCGGGCAGCCGTACCGGGGCGAAGAAGCCCAGCGCGGCGAAGACCAGCAGGTTGCCGACGACCTGGACCACGGCGGTCGTCGCCGGCCCGGAGAGCAGGTCGACCAGGTCGCGCAGCGGGACCAGGTCGACCTCGCGGGACGCGTCGCGCGGGGTGAGGATCATCCACACCCAGGGCAGGGTGCCCGCCACCGCGCCCACCTCGGCCACGCTGCGCCGCCAGCGCTCACCGACGCTCGCCGCGTCCCGCCGGTGCCGGGCCAGCCCTGCGGTGACCAGGACCAACACCGGCAGCCCGGCGAGCGCGGCGAGCACCACGCCGCCCCAGTCGCGTCACACCTGCCCCATCGGCGCAGCCTAGGGGTCCGGCCGACGGTGCGTCAGCCCACCACCAGCGCGGGGCGCCAGTCCGGCGCGGCGCCGGCGAACCCGACCTGCCGGAACAGGCCCCGGGCGCCCTGCCCGCCGAGCGTCCCGCGGTGGGCGTCGATCCGGACCGTCAGCCAGCGACCACCTCACCGGACGAGTGCGCCTCCCGCGCACCAGCCCGCTGGGACCAGCGGGCCCGGTCCACCGGCGCGGACGCGCATGCCCGACCGCCGCCGGGCCGCCGGATCGCTCCGACGGCCCGGCTCCGCGATCGGGCCGGGGGCGGGTCAGGCGCCGACGTAGGCCGCGAGGTGCTCGCCGGTGAGGGTGGAGCGGGCCGCGACGAGGTCGGCGGGGGTGCCCTCGAAGACGATCCGGCCACCGTCGTGACCGGCGCCGGGGCCGAGGTCGATGATCCAGTCGGCGTGCGCCATGACCGCCTGGTGGTGCTCGATGACGATCACCGACTTGCCGGAGTCGACCAGCCGGTCGAGCAGGCCGAGCAGTTGCTCGACGTCGGCGAGGTGCAGGCCGGTGGTCGGCTCGTCGAGGATGTAGACGCCACCCTTCTCGGCCATCTGGGTGGCCAGCTTGAGCCGCTGCCGCTCGCCGCCGGAGAGCGTGGTGAGCGGCTGGCCCAGGCTGAGGTAGCCGAGCCCGACATCGGCGAGCCGGTCGAGGATGGTGTGCGCGGCCGGCGTACGCGCCTCGCCGGCGCCGAAGAACTCCTCGGCCTCGGTCACCGACATCGCGAGCACCTCGGCGATGTTGCGGCCGCCCAGGGTGTACTCCAGCACCGCCGCCTGGAACCGCTTCCCCTCGCACTCCTCGCAGACCGACTCGACGGTGGCCATGACGCCCAGGTCGGTGTAGATGACCCCGGCGCCGTTGCAGGCCGGGCAGGCGCCCTCGGAGTTGGCGCTGAACAGCGCCGGCTTCACGCCGTTGGCCTTCGCGAACGCCTTGCGGATCGGGTCGAGCAGCCCGGTGTAGGTGGCCGGGTTGCTGCGCCGCGACCCGCGGATCGCGCCCTGGTCGATCACCACCACGCCGTCGCGGCCGGCGACCGAGCCGTGGATCAGTGAACTCTTGCCCGAGCCGGCGACGCCGGTGAGCACGCAGAGCACGCCGAGCGGGATGTCGACGTCGACGTTCTGGAGGTTGTGCGTCGACGCGCCGCGGACCTCCAGCGCGCCGGAGGGCGTCCGCACCGACTTCTTCAGGCTCGCCCGGTCGTCGAGGTGGCGGCCGGTGATGGTGTCGCTCGCCCGCAAGCCCTCCACCGTGCCCTCGAAGCAGATGGTGCCGCCGTTCGTGCCGGCGCCGGGGCCGAGGTCGACGACGTGGTCGGCGATCGCGATGGTCTCCGGCTTGTGCTCGACCACCAGCACTGTGTTGCCCTTGTCGCGCAGCCGCAGCAGCAGCTCGTTCATCCGCTGGATGTCGTGCGGGTGCAGCCCGATGGTGGGCTCGTCGAAGACGTACGTGACGTCGGTGAGCGACGAGCCGAGGTGGCGGATCATCTTGGTCCGCTGGGCCTCGCCGCCGGAGAGCGTGCCCGCCGGGCGGTCGAGCGAGAGGTAGCCCAGCCCGATCTCGGTGAACGAGTCGAGCAGGTGCTGGAGCCGGGCGAGCAGCGGGGCCACCGAGGGCTCGTCGAGCTTGCGGATCCAGTCGGCCAGGTCGCTGATCTGCATGGCGCAGACGTCGGCGATGCTCTTCCCGTTGATCTTCGACGACCGCGCCTCCTTGCTCAGGCGGGTGCCGTCGCACTCGGGACAGGTCGTGAAGGTCACCGCCCGCTCCACGAACGCGCGGATGTGCGGCTGCATCGCGTCGACGTCCTTGGCGAGCATCGACTTCTGGATCTTGGGGATGATGCCCTCGTAGGTCAGGTTGATGCCGTCGACCTTGATCTTGGTGGGCTCCCGGTACAGCAGGTCGTGCAGCTCCTTCTTGCTGAACTTGCCGATCGGCTTGTCCATGTCGAAGTAGCCGCTGCCGCTGAAGATCCGGCCGTACCAGCCGTCCATGCTGTAGCCGGGGATCTTGAGCGCGCCCTCGCTGAGCGACTTGGTCTCGTCGTAGAGCGCCGACAGGTCGAAGTCGTTGACCGAGCCCATGCCCTCGCAGCGGGGGCACATGCCGCCGAGGCGGTGGAAGGTCGCCTTCTCGGTCTTCGTCCTGCCCTCGCCGCGCTCGACGGTGATCGCGCCGCTCGCCTTCACCGAGGGGACGTTGAACGAGTAGGCGTTGGGCGAGCCGATGTGCGGCTGGCCGAGCCGGCTGAACAGGATGCGCAGCATCGCGTTGGCGTCGGTGGCGGTGCCGACGGTGGAGCGGGGGTTGGCGCCCATCCGCTCCTGGTCCACGATGATCGCGGTGGTCAGGCCGTCGAGCACGTCGACCTCGGGCCGCGACAGGGACGGCATGAAGCCCTGCACGAACGCGCTGTAGGTCTCGTTGATCATCCGCTGTGACTCCGCGGCGATCGTGCCGAACACCAGGGAGCTCTTGCCCGAGCCGGAGACGCCGGTGAATACCGTCAGCCGGCGCTTCGGGATCTCGACGCTGACGTCCTTGAGGTTGTTCTCCCGCGCGCCCTGCACCCGGATCAGGTCGTGGCTGTCCGCGACCTGCCGCTCCGGCGCTCGGGTGTCCGTCCTCGTGGCCCTGCTCATCGTGTCTCCATCGGTAACTAGGGTGGCGGCCTGCCCGGTGGTCGCCGGTGTCGCCCGGCCCGGGCTCAGCGCAGCTGCTGGATGCGGATCTCGTTGCCGGCGGGGTCGCGGAACGCGCAGTCGCGGACGCCGTACGGCTGCTCGGTCGGTTCCTGGACCACCTCCGCGCCGCTGGACTCCAGCTTGGCGAAGGTGCCGTCGAGGTCGGTGGTGGACAGGTTGACGCCGAAGTAGGTGCCCTTGGCCATCACTTCGAGGATGGTCTGGCGCTCCTCCTCGGTGAGGCCGGGGGTCGCGGTCGGCGGGTGCAGGACGATGGCCGTGTCGGGCTGGCCGGCCGGGCCGACCGTGATCCAGCGCATCCCGGCGTGCCCGACGTCACCCCGGACCTCGAAACCGAGGATGTCGCGGTAGAAGGCCAGGGAGGCGTCCGGGTCGGTGTGCGGGAGGAAGCTGGCGTGAATTTTGATGTCCATGCCGGTCACGCTAATTGCGGCTCGCGGGCCGGCGCTTCTCGATTCCTGACCGGTCTGGTCACGTGTTTCGCCACGCACGGCGGCATCCCGGCCGTGGCCCGGGCCGCCCGCACCCGGTAGACGCTGGGCGGCACGCCGACCAACTCGGTGAACCGGGTGCTGAAGGTGCCCAGCGACGAGCAGCCGACGGCGAAGCAGATCTCGGTGACGCTGAGGTCACCGCGGCGCAGCAGCGCCATCGCCCGCTCGATGCGCCGGGTCATGAGATAGCTGTACGGCGACTCGCCGTACGCGAGCCGGAACTGGCGGCTGAGGTGCCCGGCGGACATGTTGACGCCGCGGGCGAGCGCGGCGACGTCCAGCGGCTGCGCGTACTCCCGGTCGATCCGGTCGCGGACGCGGCGCAGCCGTGCCAGGTCACGCAGGTGCTGCTCCCGGTCGGCCTTGCTGGTCACCTGGGAAATCGTGCCACGTCGCGGCCGGAGTTGCGAGGCTGGCCACGCGGCCCGCCGCTACCGCCGCGCCGCCGGGCGGGCGCCCCGGGCGCCCCGGGCGCGCTGGTCGAGCCCGGAGAGGCGCAGCGCGACCCGGTGCCGGGCCGGCGGCAGCACCGAGATCAGCCGGAACAGCAGGTTCCGGGCCGGCCGGCGGGACGGCGGCAGGGTGGCCAGCCGGGTCAGCCGGTCGGCGAAACCCACCACCGCCTCGGCCATCGGCCGGCGCCGGGCCGCGTACCCGTCGAGCAGCGTCTCGGGGCCACCCGCCAGCACGTCGGCGAGGGTGCTGCCGAGGTCGACCGCGTCCACGATGCCGAGGTTCATCCCCTGCCCGCCGGCCGGGCTGTGCACGTGCCCGGCGTCGCCGGCGAGCAGCACCGGACCGGCCCGGAAGGTGTCGGCGATCCGGTGGTGCAGCCGGAACCGGGAACTCCAGAGCACCTCCGCCACCCGGTCCGGTCGCCGGGCCGGCCCCCGCTCGTCCAGCAGCGCCTGGAAGTACCCGGCGTCGGGGTCGGCGGGCGCCTCGTCCACCGCGGCGACCAGCCGGACCACCCCGTCCGGCAGCGGCGCCCAGACCAGCGGGCCGGAGCGGGCGAGGAAGAGGGACACCTGGTCGCGCGGCAGCGCGCTGGTCACCCGGACGTCGGCCAGGGCGAACGACTCCGCGCCGGTCTCCGGCCCGGAGAAGCCGATGCCGGCCTGCTCCCGCACGAGGCTGCGCATGCCGTCCGCGCCGACCAGGTAGCGGGCCCGCACGCTCGGCGCGCCCTCGAAGGTGACCGTCGCGCCGCCCGCGTCGACCGCCAGCCCGGTCACCCGGTAGGGCCGCAGCACGGTCACGCCGAGCGCGGCGAGCTGCCCGGTGAGCACCTCCTCGGTGACCGACTGGGAGACCAGCAGCGCGTAGGCGTGCGGCGACGGCAGGGCGCGGAACGGCACGGTGAGCAGCACCCGGTCGCGGTCGCGCACGGTGAACCCCGGCGACCGCAGCCCGCGCGCGACCAGCGGGGCGGCGGCCCCGATCCGGTCCAGCTCCTCCAGCGTGTACGCGTGCACGACGGCCGCCCGGGAGGTGACCGGCGGTCGCTCCAGCCGGTCGACGACGGTTACCCGGACCCCGCGCCGGGCCAGCGTGAGCGCGGCGGTCAACCCGGTCGGACCGGCCCCCACCACCAGGACGTCCGTGCTCGTGGGCAGCATGACCGCACCTCCGTCACCATCGATGCCAACACTCGTTGGCCAACGTCTGTTGGCATCACGGTAGGCCCCCGTCGATGGAGTGTCAACAAGCGTTGGCATACGGTGGTGGGCATGACCGAGGCAGCACCCACCCGGCCCCGCCGGTCCGACGCCACCCGGGCGGCGATCCTGCGTGCCGCCCGGGAACGGTTCGCCGCCGAGGGCTACGATCGGGCCACCATCCGGGCCATCGCTGCCGACGCGCGGATCGACCCGTCGATGGTGATGCGCTACTACGGCAGCAAGGAGGGCCTGTTCGCGGCGGCGGCGGAGTTCGACCTGCGGCTGCCCGACCTGACCGAGGTGCCGCCCGGCAACCTCGGCGAGGTGCTGGTCCGGCACTTCCTCAACCGCTGGGAGGGCGACGAGACGCTCGCCGCCCTGCTCCGGGCCGCCAGCACCAACCCCGGCGCGGCCGAGCGGATGCGCGGGGTCTTCGCCGACCAGCTCACCACGGCGGTGGCCAGCTTCGGCACCGACCCGGCAAGCACCGGGAAGCGGGCCGGCCTGGTCGCCAGCCAGATCCTCGGCCTCGCCTTCACCCGCTACATCGTCCGGCTGCCGCCGGTCGTGGCGATGACGCCGGAGGAGCTGGTCGGCTGGGTCGCCCCCACCCTCCAGCGCTACCTGACCGGCCAGCCCGCGAACTGACCCAACCTTTCCCCGGCGCCGAGCGTCTGTCAGGTGACGGGGACGGCGACGGCCGGGAGCGAGGGCGGATGGCACCGGTGAGCAACGACGGGCGCGACGGTTACGTGGCGTTCGTCGAGAGCCACCAGCACCGGCTGCTGCGCGCCGCGTACCTGATCTGCGGCAACCGGCACCAGGCCGAGGACCTGCTCCAGGACGCGCTGCTCAAGCTCGCCCTGCGCTGGCCGGCGGTGCGCGACGGCGACCCGGCCGCCTACGTGCGGGCGATCCTCTACCGGGACGCGGTCTCCTGGTGGCGGCGGCGCCGGCGGGAGTGGCTGTCGGCGTACCCGCCGGAGCAGGCGGCCCGGGACCGGGACGGCGAACTGCGCCTCGCCCTGCACGCCGCCCTCGGCCAGCTTCCGCCCCGGCAGCGCGCGGTGCTGGTGCTGCGCTACTTCGAGGACCTGACCGAGACGGCCACCGCCGAGGCGCTCGGGGTCACCGTCGGCACCGTGAAGAGCCAGTGCCACGCGGCCCTGCGCCGGCTCCGCGAGGTGGCCCCCGAGCTGGGCCGCGACGACGGCCTGCCCAGCGGGATGGAGGTGAAGCCGTGAGGGAAGAGGAACTGACCCGGCTGCTGACCGTGGCCGCCGAGGACGTCCGGCCGGCGCACCCCGCGTCCGCCGGCTGGGAGCGGGCCCGTCGGGTCCGGCGTAACCGCCGGGCCGCCGGCGCCGCCGCCGTGGCGGTCGTCCTGCTCACCGGCGGTACGGCACTGGCCCTGCGCCCCGCCGACCCGCCGGCGCCGATCGCGCCCGCCACGCCGACCGTACGGCCGGTGCCGAGCGCGTCGCCGGTGCAGCGACCGCCGGAGCGGCTGAGCTATCCCGGCGACCCGCTCGGTCGCCTCGGCGACCCGGTGGCCGCGCCGCTCTCCACCCGCCCGGTCCGCCGGGCGCTGGCGCTCTACCAGCCGGTCGACCCGGCGACCGGCGTCGAGGGGCGGATCCGGGTGCTCGGCGACGACGGCGTGGTACGGGACCTCGACGTGTTCACCCCGGCCCGGACCCGCGACGCGGAGGGCAACGAGGCGGTGCCGCTGAAGACCGGCAGCCTCGCCCCGGACGGGCGGCTGGCCGCCTTCGCCCAGACCGACGTGGTCGTCGTGGTCGACCTGACCACCGCCACGGTCAGCCGCTACCCGCTGAAGGGCTACCTGGAGCACGTCCTCTGGGCCGGCGACCGGCTCCTCGTCGGCGACGACGCCGCCACGTACGAGGTGGACCGGGGCAGCGGGACCACCCGGAAGCTGCGGGCGTACCCCTGGGACCTGGTCGCCCCCGACCCCGCGCACGTGACGGACGGCCTGCTGGAGGTGGGTGGCGCCGTGGCGAGCCTGCGGGTGCGGCAGTGGAGCGGCGACGAGACCACGCGCGGCGACACCCGGCTCGACCTGCGCGCGCTGCCCAGCGGCAACCAGGTCGACGAGTTCTACGGGCGGGGCTGGCAGCGCGGCGACCTGGTGGCCCGGGCCGGCTGGCTCACCACCGGCCAGTTCCAGGGGGTCGAGGGGGTGGCGGTGCTGAACGCCCGGACCGGCGTGGTGACCCGCCTGCTCGACCTGGGCCGGGACCGCTGGAAGGGCTGCTGCGAGGTGCTCGGCTGGGACGCCGGCGGCGCGGTGCTGCTGCGCCACGACCCGGGCGGGCTGCTGCGCTGGCAGCCGGAGACCGGGGAGATCACCGGCGTGCTGCGCGACCTGTACGGCGAGGTCTCCCTCGCCGCCGGCTGAGCCCAGCCGCCCCGCTCAGCTCGCCAGCCCGCCGGGCTGGTCGCCCTTGACGACGGGGGCACGCACCAGGTTGCCCCACTCGGTCCACGAGCCGTCGTAGTTGCGCACCTGCGGGTAGCCGAGCAGGTGGCGCAGCACGAACCAGGTGTGGCTGGACCGCTCGCCGATCCGGCAGTACGCGACGATGTCGTCGGCCGGGCTCAGTCCGAGCTGGTCGGCGTAGATGGCCTTCAGCTCGTCGGGCGACTTGAAGGTGCCGTCGTCGTTGGCCGCGGACTTCCACGGCTTGTTGACCGCGCCGGGGATGTGCCCGCCGCGCAGCGCGCCCTCCTGCGGGTAGTCCGGCATGTGCAGCATCTCGCCGGTGTACTCGCCGGGCGAGCGGACGTCGACCAGCGGCCGGCCGGCCGCCACGTGCGCCATCACCTGCTCGCGGTAGGCCCGGATCGGCGCGTCGTCGCGCTGCGGCACCGGGTAGTCGGCGCGCGGCCGGGTCACCTTGTCGCGCGTCAGCTCCCGCCCCTCGGCGATCCACTTCTGCCGGCCGCCGTCGAGCAGCCGCACGTCCGGGTGGCCGAAGAGGGAGAACACCCAGAGGGCGTACGCGGCCCACCAGTTGAAGTTGTCGCCGTAGAAGACGACAGTGTCCTCCCGGCCGATGCCCTTGGCGGCGCAGAGTTCGGCGAAACTCTTCGCGTCGAGGTAGTCGCGGGTCACCTGGTCGTTCAGCTCCAGGTGCCAGTCAATCTTCACGGCGCCGGGAATGTGGCCGGTGTCGTAGAGCAGCACGTCCTCGTCGCACTCGACCACGACGAGGCCCTCGTCGCCCAGGTGCTCTGCCAGCCAGCCGGTGGTGACCAGCCGCTGCGGGTCCGCGTAGGACTGAAGTCGGGGATCGGGATCGCTCGGCACAGACATGATCCCCAAGGTACGCCCGATCCCGCCCCGCCGAGCGGCCATCCCAGATCGAGTCCAGCAGATGTTGTGTGCTCCCCACCACTCCCGCGATCTTGCACCTGCTGCCCCGACAAGAGGGCCATATGACCACGAAACGAGGGCCGGAAGTGCAAGATCGCGGGGAAGGGTGGCGGAGGGCTAGTCCGTGATCGGGGTTAGGGAGGGGCGTTTGGCGGTGATGGTGTCGCCGGAGGAGCGGCCGGTCAGGCGGCGCTTGATCCACGGGGCCAGGTGCTGGCCGGCCCAGCGCAGGTCGTCCGCGCGGGCGGCCAGCCACGGCTTGGGCAGCGGGCGGTCGGGCACCAGCAGCCACTCGTCGTCGCAGCCGACGCCGAGCGCGCCCAACACCTGCGCGGCCACCCGCCGGTGCCCGGCCGGCGAGAGGTGCAGCCGGTCGGTGCTCCACAGCATCGGGTTGAGGTAGGTGTCGTCGGCGTAAAGGTCGACCAGGATCGCGCCGTGCCGCTCGGCGGTCTCGCCGACAGCCCGGTTGAGCAGTTCCACCCGGGGCGCGACGAGCCGCTGCCCGGGCAGCCGGGCCATCACGTCGGCGAACCGGAAGAGGATCACGTCGGCGCCCCCGGAGCGCAGCTCCCGCACCACGTCGTCGAAGCGGGCGACCAGGGCGTCCGGGTCGAAGGTACGGCGGAGCACGTCGTTGCCGCCGGCCGCGAAGCTGATCAGATCCGGCTTCATGGCGACCGCCTCGGGCACCTGGTTGGCCACCACGTCCGGGAAGAGCCGACCGCGGATGGCCAGGTTCGCGTACCGGAAGTCGGGGCCGGCCTCGGCGGCCAGCCGGGTGGCGACCAGGTCGGCCCAGCCCCGGTAGGTGCCGTCCGGATACGGGTCGTCCATCCCCTCGGTGAAGCTGTCCCCCACCGCCACGTAACTGCGCCAGCGCACGTCTGCCACTCCGGCCTCCGGGTCCGATCCGCGTCGGTCGGTCAGTCTTCCACCGCCCGGGCGCCGTCGTGGGCCGGCCACCGGCTCGGTGTGGCGACCCCCACGCCGGACGAGGCACCGGCGGTGCCGGTGTCGACCCGGGCTCACCGCTCACCGCTCACCGCTCACCGCTCGCTGTCCGCCGGCTCGACCACCGGCCGCCGGTACGGCCCCCAGCCGACGAACCGCTCGAACAGCTCGCGCGGGGTGGGGCCGTCGTGCGGGTTCAGCCGGAACAGGTCGTGGGTCGCCTCGTGGTAGAGCCCGGAGAGGTAGACGGCCAGGTCGACGGGGTGGCCGTCGTACTCGACCCGGAGCAGCAGCCGCGCCTGCGCGCACGGCCAGGGCCGGCCACAGGCCCGGCACAGCCACATCGGGCGCAGCGGCAGGTGCGGCACCCGGTCCGCGGGATAGGCCCGGGGCCGGTCGGCGTACGGGCCGAGGCGGGGCAGGGGCAGCGGGCGCAGCCGCACCGGACGCCGATCGCCGTACCGGCGGTTCTCCACGTCGACCTCCTCGGGTTGCCGGGGCCGGGGCCGCCCGGCACGGGGGAACCGGAGCGGCCCCGGCGCGGCCCACCCGCCACCGTTGGCGAGCGTGACCGCTGGTGACACTCTGCTGTGGCGGCCACTACTGTCGGAAGGCATCGACAGCGGGCGAGGCGAGGACGAAGCGACGCGCCGTCATTGCGTGACCCCCCGGGCAGGAGCCGGCGGATCTGTGGAGGAACTGTGGAAACCGAGCCGACCACCGAACTCATCCGCGCCCAACTGCGGCGACTGCGGTTGAAGGCCGAGCTGAGTCAGGAGGAGTTCGGGAAGCTCGTCCACTTCTCGGGCTCCCAGGTGTCCGCCGTCGAGCTTGGGCAACGCCCCCTCGACCGGTTCTTCCTCAAGCGCGCCGACGAGGTGCTGGACACGGGCGGCCTGTTGACGTCCCTGCTCAAGCTGGCCGAGCGGGCCGGGCAGCCGAGCTGGTTCCTGCCGTGGCTGGACGCCATGCGGCAGGCGCAGCAGTTGCGCTGCTACCATCCCTCGCTTGTTCATGGTCTGCTTCAGACGGAGAACTATGCGCGGGCGGTGATCCGCACCGACCCGATGATCAGTGATGACGAGGTGGAGAAACGCGTGTCGGCCCGGATGGACCGGCAGTCCATCCTCTTCGACCCCGACCCGCCGCTGTATGTCGCCGTGATCGAGGAAGCCGCACTCCGCCGGGCCGACGAAGGCTTCCGCGGGCTCATGGTGGAGCAGATCACGCATCTGATCGAGTCCGCCCAACGGCCGCGCATTCACGTCCACCTCATTCCGACCACCATCGCCCTGCACACCGGGCTGGCTGGCCCCTTCTCGCTGGCACGGTGCCGAGACGGCGGTTGGATCGGTAGTCAGGAGACCCAACTCGGCGGCGACGTGGTCGACAAAGACGAGGATCTGGCTAACCTGCTGGCGACGTGGGAGAGCGTCCGCAGCGAGGCACTGTCACGCCAGCAGTCGATCGAGCTGATGAAGGAAGTGATGACGTCATGGAGCTGACCGGAGCGACCTGGCGCAAGTCCACGCGAAGTTCGTCGCACGACTGCGTCGAGGTGGCCGACAACCTGCCGGGCGTCGTCCTGGTGCGGGACAGCAAGGATCCGTCCGGCCCGGTGCTCACCGTCGGCCCGCAGAGCTGGCGGGCGTTCGTCGACTTCGCGCGGCGACGCTGAGGCGTACGCCGGATCGGCGAGGTGGCGGCATCACCGCGCCGCCGACACCCCCCACCTCGCCGACCCGGAGTCGATCAGCCCACCGCCCGGGTGGCCCGGCCGCCGATCTCGCGCAGGTAGGCGACCAGCTCCGGCGGTTCGTGCACCTCGAACTCGCAGCCCAGCGTCACCAATCGCCAGGCCAACCACTCCAGGGTGTCGCTGTGGCTGGTCAGCCGGCAGCTCCGCGCGTCGATCGGCACCAGATCCGCCGGGGTGTCGCCGACCCGGCCGGCCATCGTCTCGGCCGGAGCGTGCAGGGTCACCACCGCCCGGTACACCGGGGTCAGCTCGGTCAGCTTGCCGGTCACGTACGCGGCGGCGTCGGCGGCCGGCAACTCCCGCGCGGCGGTGCGCACCCCGATCGAGACCGGCTCGCTGATCCGGTCCACCCGGAACATCCGCCAGTCGTCCCGGTCGTTGTCGTAGCCGACCAGATACCACCGGCGCCCGGCCGACACCAGCCGGTGCGGCTCCACCCGGCGTTCAGCGGTCACACCGTCGTGCCGGCGGTAGCTGAACCGCAGCCGCTCGCGGTTGGCGATGGCGGCGGCCAGCCCGGTGAGCTGCTCCGGGTCCACCGTCGGCCGGCTCCAGGTCAGCAGCGGTTCGGTGGCCGCGCCGAGCGCCCCGACCCGGTGCCGCAGCCGGGTCGGCAACACCTGCTCCAGCTTGGCGAGCGCGCGTACCGATGCCTCCTCGATGCCGGCGACCGCGTGCCCGGCGGCGGTACGCAGCCCCACCGCGATGGCCACCGCCTCCTCGTCGTCGAGTAGCAGCGGCGGCAGGGCCTTGCCGGCGACCAGCCGGTAGCCGCCGATCGCGCCCATCGTGGCCTGCACCGGGTAGCCCAGCTCGCGCAGCCGGTCCACGTCGCGGCGGATGGTGCGCAGGCTGACGCCGAGCCGCGCGGCCAGCTCGCTGCCGGGCCACTCGCGCGGGGTCTGGAGCAGTGACAGCAGGGTCAGCAGCCGGGCGGGGGTGTCGGACATGGCCGCCAGACTAACCACCATGTATGCCAGAACCTGACCTACATGGCACCTAGCGTGGTCGGCATGACGCCCTTCCGGATCGACATCCCGCAAGCTGACCTCGACGACCTGCGCGACCGGCTCGCCCGCACCCGGTGGCCCCGGCAACTGCCCGGCGACGGGTGGAGCCGCGGGGTGCCGCTGGACTACCTGCGCGACCTGGCCGAGCACTGGGCGACCGGGTACGACTGGCGGGCGCAGGAGGCGCGGCTGAACGAGTTCCCCCAGTTCGTCACCGAGATCGACGGACTGGACGTGCACTTCCTGCACGTCCGCTCGCCCGAGCCGGACGCGCTGCCGCTGATCCTCACCCACGGCTGGCCGAACTCCTTCGTCGAGTTCACCGAGCTGATCGGGCCGCTGACCGACCCACGGGCACACGGGGCCGACCCGGCGGACGCCTTCCACGTGGTGGTGCCGTCGGTGCCCGGCTTCGGCTTCTCCCAGGCCCCGCCGGAGACCGGGTTCACCGTCGGCCGGGTCGCCCGGATTTGGGC
The DNA here is from genome assembly GCF_056150265.1 of Micromonospora desertarenae. NCBI lineage: Bacteria > Bacillati > Actinomycetota > Actinomycetes > Micromonosporales > Micromonosporaceae > Micromonospora > Micromonospora desertarenae. The sequence continues at coordinate 167,647 of NZ_JAXCFQ010000011.1, read as the reverse complement.
CGAGCTGATGCGCCGGCTCGGCTACCACCGGTACGGCACCCAGGGCGGCGACCTGGGCGCGTACGTGGCGCCGGAGCTGGCGGTGGCGGATCCCGAGCACGTGGTCGGCGTCCACATCGACGGCGGGCTCGGCTTCCCCACCGAGGCCGACGTGCCGGACATGAACGAGGCGGAGCGCGCCTTCTGGGCCGAGATGCAGCAGTGGATGAGCGGCGGCGTGGACCACCACACGCTGTTGCGCGCGGCGCCGCAGACCTTCGCGTACGCCTGGCAGGACTCCCCGGTCGGCCTGCTGGCCTGGCTGGTGCAGAAGTTCAAGGAGTTCACCGTCACCGCGGCCACCCCCGACCAGGCCATCGCCCGCGACCAGTTGCTGACCAACGCGACGCTGTGGTGGCTGACCGGCACCGCCGGCACCTCGTCCTGGTTCATGTACGACAACACCGCGTTCGCCTGGCCCAAGGGCCAGGACCGGGTGCCCAGCGGCGTCTACGGGGGCGGGCCGGCGCTCGTCCGCCGCCTCGCCGAGCGGCACAACAGGATCATCCACTGGCCGGAGGGGAACCCCGGCGGCCACTTCGTGGCGATGGAGGTGCCGCACGCGCACGCGGCCGACATCCGGACCTTCTTCGGGAAGCTGCGATGACCACGCTGACCTGGTCGCAGGTCTGCGCCCGCCGGCTCGAACGACACGCGCTCGCGTCGCCGGCCGGCGCGGCGGGCGGGGCCGGTCCGGCGGAGGCGGTGGCCGGCGTGGTCTCCGCGATCTGCGGCGCGCACGCCCAGGTCGCCTCGGCCGCCGAGCTGTCGATCGGACTGCGGGTGGCCGGCGCCACCCGTACCACCGTGCGGCAGGCCCTGTGGACGGACCGCACGCTGGTCAAGACGCGCGGGCCGCGCGCCACCGTGCACCTGCTCGCCGCCGCGGACCTGCCGCTGTGGACCGGAGCGCTGGCCGCGATGCCGGTCCCGCCGCACGAGCAGGCCCGCACCCTGCTCAGCACGGAGCAGACCGAGCAGGTGGTGGCGGCCATCGCGGACGCGCTGCGCGACGCCGAACTGACCACCGCGGAGCTGACCGAGGCGGTGGTGGACCGCACCGGTCCGTGGGCCGGCGACCGGGTGATGGACGCTTTCCAGGACAAGTGGCCGCGGTGGATCGCCGCGATGGAGGCCGCCACCCGGCGCGGGGCGATGTGCTTCGGCCCGAACCGGGGGCGGGCCAGCACCTACACCGGTCCGGCGCGCTGGCTGCCCGGGTTCACCCCGATGGCCGGCCCGGCCGCGCTCGCCGAACTGGTGCGCCGCTACCTGTACGCGTACGGGCCGGCCACCTCGGCGCAGTTCGCGCAGTGGCTGTCGGCGCCCCGGCGGTGGGCGGCGGAGCTGTTCGCGTCGCTGGAGCTGGACCAGGTCACCGTCGAGGGCACCCCGGCGTGGGTGGCGGCCGGCGACACCGACTTCCCGCCGGACGGCCCGAGCGGGGTGCGGCTGCTGCCCTACTTCGACGTGTACCAGGTCGGCTGCCACCCCCGTGAGCTGCTCTTCCCCGGCGAGGTCGGGCAGCGGGCGCTGGCCCGCGGCCAGGCCGGCAACTATCCGGTGCTGCTGGTGGACGGGACGGTCGCCGGGGTGTGGCACCAGCGCCGCTCCGGCCGCACCATCCACGTCACGGTGGAGCCGGTGACGCCGCTGCGCGCCGCGACCCGGCGGGCGGTGGAGGCGCAGGTCGAGCGGGTCGGCGAGATCCTGGAGGGCCGGCCGACGCTAACCATCGGCCCGGTGAACGTCGGCCCGCACGCCTGACGACGACGCCCCGGATCGGGCGATGTGGCGGATCGGCGATGTGGCGGCCTCCGCACCCGCCGGACACCCCACATCGCCGACCCGGTCGCTCCCGTCCTAGCCGCCCACCCCGATGATCTGCATGCCCCTGAGGCTGGCCGGCTCGGCCTGCTCACCGTAGACAGCGGCGAACATGGTGCCCGCGAAGACCCGGGCACCATGTTCCAGGCCGGGCTGGGCTTCCCTGCGGTCGTCCGCCACTCGGTTTCCGGTCACCTACTACGCCAATCAGTTGACCTGGCAGTTGATGTCGGCCTGCCTCATCTCCACGTTGCCGTCGTCGACCTCGCCGTTGCGGTGTCTGTGGCGTCAGATACCTGTGCCGAGTTGCTCGCGGGCGCGGAGGCTCAGGGCGGAGCGGAGTGCGGCCAGGGCAGTGGCTAGGTAGATCGCTGTGAGCAGGGTGAGCAGTTGCGCCCATGGAATGCTGAGGACGAAGCCGGAGATTCGCAGGGCAATGACCACCGTGGGCGGCAAGGCAATGATCAGACTGAGCAGGGTGCTCGTAGCGATGAGGATGCCGTACTGGTAGAGCAGAACGTGACGTGCCCAGGTGGGGGGAATGCCGATGGATACCAGGCGGGTCAGGTAGCCGCGTAGCGTACGGGTCTGGGCGCGGGTAGCGGAGAACACGGCGGTGAGCACGAGGATCACCAGCCCAGCGGCGGTGGCTAGCAGTGCAGCGGCTGGAACGGGTGGCTTGGGTGGCACGTAGATCCGGACCGCTTGCGCATCGATGCCTGCACGACCGACGGCCTCTTGCATGGCCTTGGCTGCGCTATCGGAGACCTCAGTGATGATAAGAGGCGCGTTCCGCGGGACGGGTAGGTTAAGACTGGCCGCCGTGGAGCGGAGCATCACGCCGTCGGTGCCGGTGCGCCATTCGACGAGTGGCACGTCGACGATGGCCACGGGTAGCTCAGGGGTCCGGCTGGTGACCTTGTCGCCCTCCTTCACGGCAAGGCGCGTGTTGCGCGTCGGTGCGTCGGGTGCGTCGGCCCATACAAGCAGTCCGCCTTCGGCCAGCACGGCGCGTTGCGTCGGGTTGAGGGAGTGGCCGATCAACTGTTCGACCTGGCCGTCGGTCTCTACGGCAAGAAGGTTGCCGTTGTGGCCGTCGCGGGTGACCGACCGTGTCGGGATGCCGGACTCGTCGGTGGTGAACAGGTAGGCCAGTTCCGCACGGGGCAGCCCGTCGGCGAGGCCGGAGGCGTCCACGGCTCGTAGTAACGCCGCTGGTGGGGGAAGTGTGCTGCTGGCGCGGTCGGCCAGGAGTACTTGGCCGGGTAGCGCGTCCGGGTAGGCCTGCTGATCCGTGGTGCGAATGAGGGTGTCGAGCAACGTCAGGAAGCCCATGGACGCGCCCAGCAGCACGGTGAGGATGGCGACAATCGCTCCGGCGCGGAGTCTGTCGGCCGCTAGTTGCCGAAGCGCCAGGCGACGGCGTGGCCCGCCTTCGGGCAGCACTCGCAGCACCAGGTCGAGCACGTCGGGAACGACGAGCAGCACCGCGAGCGTGAGCACACCGGTAAGAATCATCGCTTTGGCCGGAGAGTCGACTCGCACGGCGTAAGCGACGGTGGCGCACCATGCGGCGACGGCGAGGAGGTGCCGCGCATCTCGGATGTGTCGCTGAGCCGTAGATGTCGTCTGGGATTCTGGACGGGAACGATGAGCCACAGCAGAGCTGACCCGTTCCTTGTCGCGGGCGAGCGCTGCGCCGGCGCACACGCTGGTGAGCACGACCAGTGCGAGCATCTGCAACGGGGGCGCGGCAAGTCCCTCGATCGGGCCGGGCGGCCAGTCACGCAGCTGCGCGATGACCGCTCTGGCCACCCCACCGATTGCTGTCCCGACGATCGCTCCAGCTGCGGCTGCGGCTGCGCACCAGGCTGAAGCGGCGATGGTGAGCGCAGCGGCGGCGGTCGCTGGGCGTACGCCGACAGCCACGAGTCTGGTCGATATCCGTCGGAACCGTCGATTGTTGAGTCCGAACACGAGCAGGACCGCCGCGACGGGTAGCAGCAGCGAAGGAATGGTGTAGCCGGCAGGTGTGCGCTCGATCGAGGTGCGCTCGGGCCGCTCGAGGAGTTGCTCGCGGAACCGCAGTGTGCCACCGACCACGAGGGCGTCCGCCCCCTCGGTGACGGTGGGCGACCGTCGGGTGTAGTCGCCTATCGCGGTGGTGAAGGCTGTCACGGCGCTTTCGGCGTCGCCCCCAGACCACAGCAGCAACGGTTGCGCGCCCAGCACCGGAAATCCCTGGGCAAGGCTTGGATCCAGCGATGCCCAGGTGCCCGGGGCGACCAGCAGGTTCGTGCTACGGGCAAACTGGTCCTCAGCGGTGCCGACGACGGTGAACCTCACCTTGCCGCCCAGCAGGGGTAGGGTGCCGTCGGCAGTCTCCGGGGCGTCCTGGGGCTCGGTGAGGACTACCTCGCCTGGTCGGGTCGGCCACCGACCGGACAGCAAGTCGTACCGATCAGGGAAGGGCTGATCCCGCCAGGAGGCCTCCAGCATAGGCACGCTACGCGCGGGAGTGGTGGCCAACTGCGTGGAGGACGCGCTGAGCATGACCTCGTAATCGGTGAGTCCGGCGCGGAGAGCCTGCGCCCGCACGTCCGACACGAAGTGGTTTTCTCCGGGTGGCAGCACGATGCTGCCGTAGCCGACGGAGGCGCCGAACCGACCCAGATCCCGGTCAGCGATCTGAGCGCCCGACAGGGACAGCGTCCGCAGGGTGACGAACATCGCCATGATGGCCAGACCGGCGACAAAGACAATCGACGCTGATCGGGCCAGCTCGCGAGAGCGGATGAGACGCCGGGCGAGCCGCAGGACGAAACGCAGGCGCGCCACGAGAGACGCCGGAGAGCTTGCTTCGGTCATGAACGGGCTTCCAAGCGTCCATCGATGATCTCGTAGCGAGTGTCGGCGTAGTCGCGGCACCGACGATCGTGCGAGCAGACCACGGCCGTGACTCCCTGGTCGCACAAGGCGCGGATGAGCGCGAACAGTTCTTGGGTGGCGGCGGAGTCCAACGCCCCGGTCGGCTCGTCAGCCAGGAGAACGGCTCTCTGTCCCGTCAGCGCCCGCGCGATCCCTACCCGTTGGCGCTGTCCGCCGGACAACTGTCGAGGTAGCCGGTTGTCGAGGCCTTCCAGCCCGACTCGGCGCAGTTGGTCGGCGGCTTCGGCTCGCGCGGCCTCGGCCGGCATGCCGCGCGCCTCCGAAGGCAGTGCGACGTTCTCCACGGCCGTGAATTCCTCGATCAGGTTGTGATCCTGAAACACGACGCCCACCGTCTCGAGCCGCAGCTGCGCGCGTTGGCTCTCGTTCGCGGTGGTGACATCGACGCCGCTGACCTGGATCTCGCCGGAATCGGCGAGATCCAGGCCAGCCATCAGGTTCAGCAGCGTCGACTTGCCTGAGCCGCTGGCACCATAGATGCACACGAACTCACCCGGGCGAGCTTCGAAATCCACATCTCGTGCGGCCCACACGGTCTCCACCTCAGAGTGGTAGGCCTTGCGCACCTTTTGCGTACGGATGAGTGGTGACATCACGATGTCTGACTATTCAGCAGCTGTAGGCCGTACGCCAGGACGACACCTCGTCGCTGTTGGCGGGAGCCACGTTGCTGTCGTTCTGGTTACGCCCCAACGTCTGGTCGTCCCCGGACCCGTTGGCGTCCTTCCACATGCAACCGGAGTGGGTCGTGGCCGGGTGTACGCCTCGGCGTTGCCGCTGTCGTGCAGCCGGCCCCAGGACCGGTGGGCCCGGGCCAGCGCCGACTGGACGAGGTCTTCGGCGAGGTGCTGGTCCCCGGTCAGCAGGTACGCCGACCGCAGCAGGGCGGGTGTCCGGGTCCGGACGAACGAGTCGAACTCACTCAGCGCAGGGTCCACACGAGCCGATCCTTGGGGTAGTCGTTGACGACACCCCAGACGTCACCTCGGGGTCCCCGGGTTGCCGCCCGGGCAGCCGAATTCCGGGTCAGTCTGACCTTCCTGCCGTCAGCGCCGGTCGACACCCCAGCCCCACCTCGTCGCAGTAGGGAGGCTTGGCAGTGGGACGGAACCGGTAGCTAAGTGTCGCGGGGCTGGCGGATGTTGACACCCCTGCTGGCGGCGATGGTCGGCTGGTGCGTGATGGCCCACTCGGCGAGCGCCGAGAGCGGCTCCAGTAGTGAGGTACCGAGTGGCGTGAGGCGGTATTCCACACTGGGCGGGTTGGTGGGGAAGACCTCTCGGTGCACCAACCCGTCTTGCTCCAGACCGCGCAGCGTGCGGGTGAGCATGCGCTGGCTGATGGCCTCGATACCGCGATGGAGTTCGTTGAATCGGTGCGGCCGTTGCCCGAGCAGCACCACCACCAGCACCGTCCACTTGTCGCCGACCCGACGGAGAACGTCGGTCACGGGGCACTGGTCGTGCTCGTCACGAGGCACAGGGCTCGGCAGCGCCGTGTTGAGCAGGGCAGGCACACCAGTGTCCGGTACTGACATCGAACTGCCTTCTTCCGCGATCCTGACCGCTTACGGATGATGGTGGTAATTACCAACAGTAACCGGGGGTTTCTCATGGTCGACCGGCAACGGGACAACGACGTCGACGCCGTACGAGGAGCAAGGAGCGTCGTTGTCACCGGCGGAACCGATGGCATGGGCCGAGCGGTCGTCCTGGGCCGGGCCGAGCGGGGGGACCGCGTCCTCGCGGTGGGCAGCAACCCTGCCAAGGGCGACCGGTTGCTCGCCGCGGCGGAGGAGGCTGGCCTGGGCGAACGTGTCGGGTTCCTGGCTGCCGACCTCAGCACGATCGCGGGAAACCAGAAGGTGATAGAGCACGTCACGGCCGAATACGGCGCCATCGGCGCCCTGGTGTTGGCGGCCAACCGGCAATCCCCGAAGCGGATCGAAACCAGCGACGGTCTGGAGTCGACTTTCGCGCTCTACTATCTCAGCCGCTATCTTCTTGGCCACGGGCTGATGCCCACGCTGGCGGCCGGCCTGCGTCGCTCGGTGATCATCAACATCGCCGCCGTCGGTCTCACCTCCGGGCAGATCCACTGGAACGATCTCCAACTGCGCGACCGCTACCGCACGATCACCGCGCAACTCCAGGCCGGTCGCGCGAACGACCTGCTCGGTGTCGCGATGGCGGCGCAGTTCGGTCACCAGGTTCCCTACGTCCTCTACCACCCGGGTTTCACCCGGAGTGGTTACTCCGCGATGGAGCAGATCAACCCGCTGACACGAGCGCTCATCAAGACCATCGGCCGGGCCGCTGCCCGGCCTGTGGAGAAATCCGTCGCGCCCGTCCACGACTTCATCGACGCGCCACCCACAGCGCCGTTGACCGCGGTCGACCGCGGCAAGCCCGTGCCGCTGGGCCTGAAGACCCTCGACCCCGCCGCGGCGCGACGGCTCGCCGACATCACAGCAGCGCTGGTCAACGCCGACCCGATCCGCACAACCCGAGGCGATGGCTGGTGAACCCCGCGGTCGACTGGGCAGGCAAGAGGCGGCAGGGCTAGCGCCCACGCCCGCTGTGTCACCCCACCGATCACGGAGTTGTCCGCCCGGCTGATCGACCTCCCGCCCGCCGCACCGGATTCCGGTCGCCCGTCCTGCCGGGTCAGCCGTACGCTGCGGCAATGCTGCTCCGAATGTCGACCCTGCTGCTCCGGACCCTGCGCGAGGACCCGGCGGACGCGGAGGTGCCGAGCCATCGGCTCCTGGTGCGCGCCGGCTACATCCGCCGGGCCGCGCCGGGCGGCTACACCTGGCTGCCGCTGGGCAAGCTGGTGCTGGACCGGGTCACCGAGATCGTCCGCGAGGAGATGACCGCGATCGGCGACCAGGAGGTGCACTTCCCGGCGCTGCTGCCGGCGGAGCCGTACCGGACCAGCGGGCGGTGGACGGAGTACGGCGACGACATCTTCACTTTCGCCGACCGCAGGGGCGCCGAGCACCTGCTCGCCCCCACCCACGAGGAGTTGGCCGCGCTGCTGGTGCAGGATCTCTTCTCCTCGTACCGGGACTTCCCGGTGACGATCTTCCAGATCCAGACCAAGTTCCGCGACGAGGCCCGGCCGCGGGCCGGCCTGCTGCGCGGCCGCGAGTTCCTGATGAAGGACGCCTACTCGTTCGACCTGGACGAGGCGGGCCTGCAGGCCGCGTACGACCGGCACCGGGGCGCCTACCGACGGATCTTCGACCGGCTGGGGCTGGAGCACACCATCGTGCACGCGATGTCCGGGGCGATGGGCGGTTCCGCCTCGGAGGAGTTCCTGGCCGCGGCGCCGGTCGGCGAGGACACCTTCGTCGGCTGCACCGCCTGCGGCTACGCCGCGAACACCGAGGCGGTGACCACGCCCGCCGCGCCGGCCGGCGACCCGGACGCGCACCCGCCCGCCGAGGTGCACGACACCCCGGAGACCCCCACCATCGCCACCCTGGTCGAGCTGGCCAACGCCCGCCGGCTCGGCGGCCGCAGTGACTGGACCGCCGCCGACACGCTGAAGAACGTGGTGCTGACCGTGCACCGGCCGGGTGCCGAGGAGGCCGACCTGCTGGTGGTCGGGCTGCCCGGTGACCGGGAGGTGGACCTGAAGCGGGTCGCCGCCGCCGTCGCCCCGGCCACCGTGGACGTCTTCGACGGCTGGGACGACCACCCCGAGCTGGTCCGCGGCTACATCGGCCCGCAGGTCATGGCGAAGCTCGGCGTCCGCTACCTGGTCGACCCGCGGGTGGCGCCGGGCTCGGCCTGGCTGACCGGCGCGAACGAGCCCGGTCGGCACGCGGTGCACGTGGTCAGCGGCCGGGACTTCACCCCGGACGGCACCATCGAGGCGGCCGAGGTGCGCGCCGGCGACCCCTGCCCGGCCTGCGCCACCGGCGAGCTGACCATCCGGCGGGGCATCGAGATCGGGCACATCTTCCAGCTCGGCCGCCGCTACACCGACGCGTTCTCGGTCGACGTGCTCGGCCCGCAGGGCAAGCCGGTCCGGCCGACCATGGGCTGCTACGGCATCGGGGTGTCCCGGGCGGTGGCCGCGATCGCCGAACAGCACCACGACGAGCGGGGACTGGTCTGGCCGGCGGCGGTCGCGCCGTGCGACGTACACCTGGTGGCGGCCGGAAAGGGGCCGCAGCTGGAGGCGGCGCTGGAGCTCGGCGGGCAGCTCGCCGCGGCGGGCCTGCGGGTGCTGGTCGACGACCGGACGCACGTCTCGGCCGGGGTGAAGTTCACCGACGCCGAGCTGGTCGGCATTCCGCGCGCCGTCGTGGTCGGCCGCCGCCTCGCCGACGGGTACGTCGAGCTGCGCGACCGGGCCACCGGCGAGCGCACCGAACTGCCGGTGGTGGAGCTGGTGGACCGGCTGCGCGCCGAGGTGACCCGGTAGCCGCCGGGGTGTAGCAACCGTGTCACTGGGTACCGCATGTGGATCGGGTGGACGTTGTTTCGGAGGACTCTCATGACCGGTTACCGGGTCGCTGACGTGATGACCAAGCAGGTCGTGTACCTGCCGGCGGAGACCACCCTGGACGAGGCCGCCAAGGTGATGAAGGAGGCGGACATCGGCGACGTGGTGGTCACCGACGGCGCCACCCTCGCCGGCATGCTCACCGACCGCGACATCGTGGTGCGGGCGGTGGCCGAGCGCAGCGACCCGGCCACCACCACCATCGGCTCGGTCATCACCCGCGAGGTGGTGATGATCGAGCAGAACTCCAGCGCCGGTGAGGCGGCCGCGCTGATGCGCGAGCGGGGCATCCGCCGGGTGCTGGTCTGCGACAGCGAGCGCAAGCTGGTCGGCATCGTCTCCCTCGGCGACCTGGCCATGCAGCTCGACCCCCAGTCGGCACTGAGCGAGATCAGCGAGCAGGCGCCGACCGTCTGAGCGGGTGTCCGGCGGCGCGGCGGCGTACGTCGGCGACGGCGTAGCCTCGGGGCATGTCATCCATGCCGGCCAGGCTGGCCGAGATCGTCGAGGAGTTCGCCGCCGCGCCCCGGGACGTGGTGCTGGAGATGCTGCTGGAGTACGCGGACGTGATCCCGCCGCTGCCGCCGGACGCCGCCGACCGGGAGGGCATGGAGCAGGTCCCGGAGTGCCAGACCGCGTTCTTCCTGCGCGCCCGGGTGACGCCGGAGGGCACCGTCGAGACGCTCTTCGACTGCCCGCCGGAGGCGCCGACCACGCGGGCCTTCGCCGGCATCCTCGCCGAAGGGCTGGCCGGGGCGAAGCCAGACCAGGTGCTCGCCGTGCCCGACGACCTCTACCAGCGGATGGGGCTGGCCCAGGCGATCAGCCCGCTGCGGGTGCGCGGCGGCACCGCCATCCTGGCCCGGCTCAAGCGCCAGGTGCGGGAACAGACCAGCTGACCGGGAGGTTGCCCCGACCATGGAGATCGAGATCTACGCGGACGTGGTCTGCCCGTGGTGCTACATCGGCAAACGCCGGCTGGAGCAGGCGCTGGAGTCGTACGACGGCGAGGTGACAGTCCACTACCGGCCGTTCCAGCTCGACCCGTCGCCGGTGCCCGAGCCGCAGCCCCTGCTCGACGCGCTGGGCGCCAAGTTCGGCGGACCGGACCGGGCCCGGCAGATGGCCGAGCACGTGACCGGGGTGGCCGCGGGCGCCGGCCTTAAGCTGGACTTCGGCCGGGCCGTCGCGGCGAACACCTTCGACGCGCACCGGCTGGTCGCCTGGGCCACGGACCAGGGCCGCGCCGGCGAGATGGTCGAGGCGCTCTACCGGGCGCACTTCACCGACGGCGTGGACGTCGGTTCCCGCGACGCGCTCGCCGCGCTGGCCGCCGAGGTGGGGCTGGACGCGGCCGAGGCGCGCCGGTTCCTCGACTCCGACGAGCGGGTGGCCGAGCTGACCGCCGACCTGACGGCGGCCCGGCAGATCGGGGTGACCAGCGTGCCCACCTTCGTGCTCGCCGGCAAGTACGCGGTGACCGGCGCCCAGGAGCCGGCGACCCTGCTGGCCGCGCTGGCCGAGGTCGATCGGCGCGAGTCGGGCACCGACTGACGCCACCGTCCTCCGTGGCGAGTCAGACATCGACACACGTGATGTTTCACGTGCAACGGTATCGACGGCGGTGATCGCTCAGGCGGGCCTGGCCAGGTCCTCCACCACCCGCGCACCGGGCAGCGCACCCAGCGCCGGCCCGGGCAGCGCGATCTTGCTGTGCCGCACGCCGGACCCGATGATCACGTGTGGGGTGGCGATCACCCGGGCGTCGACCAGGATCGGCCACTCCTCGGGCAGGCCGATCGGGGTGATCCCGCCGTACTCCATGCCGGTCAGCTCCACCGCGTCGGCCATCGGCGCGAAGCTCGCCTTGCGGACGTCCAGCGCCCGCCGGGCCACTCCGTTGACGTCGGCCCGGGTGGTGGCGAGCACGACGCAGGCCGCGTAGCGGACCACCCCTTCGCGCTTGCCGGCGATCACCACACAGTTGGCCGACTCGTCCAGCCCCACCTCGTACGCGGCGCAGAACGCGGCGGTGTCGGCGAGGTCGGCGTCGATCGGCGCGACCAGCACGTCGTCGACGTCCACCGGGGCGTCGGCGGGCCACTGCCCGAGCGCGGCGGCGACCGGCGGTGCCAGCAGGTCGAGCCGGGTACGGGCGGGTTCGGTCTTCAGCGTCCCCATCACGGGAGCGATCCTCGCACCACCCGGCCGGTCCCGCCCACCCGAACCGCGGGTCAGCTGCCGGTGAGGAAGGCGTTCTCGCGGAGCATCGTGCGGTCCCGCACGGCGGCCAGCTCCTCCGCCCGCTGGGCCTGGACCCGGCGCACCTCCAGATCCTCCATGGCGTGCCGGACCGCGAGCCGGATGACGCCGTAGAGGAAGACGAAGCCGGCGACGTAGAGGATCACTGTGGTGACGATGGCGAACATGGCGTCACGGTAGGCCGAACGTGAACGGGGAAGGTTCTCATCTTGCCCGGGTTCCCCCGTACGTGTCCGCGAGGTGGTCGGCCCAGGTCCGGGAGCCCGTCGGCGTCGCCTCGGTGACCAGGCCGCCCGAACGCAGGGCCCGGCCGAGCCGGCCGGGGATCCGTACCGGCAGCAGCGGCCGGCGGGACCGCCGGGCGGCCTTCCAGGCGCGTACCGCCTGGTCGAAGCGGAGCACCTCGGGCCCGCCGTACTCCTCGACGCCGCGCGACGGGCCGGCGGCCAGCCGCTCGACCAGCCGGGCGGCCACGTCGCCCGGATCGACCGGCTGGGCGAGCACCGCCCGGTCGCCGATCACCGGGCCCAGCCGGCTCGACGCGACCAGCAGGTCGTCCAGGAACTGCGGGAACTGGGTGGCCCGCAGCACCGACCACGGCACCGGCCCGGCGGCGACCACCCGCTCGGCGGCCAGCTTGTGCCGGTAGTACGGGATCGGCACCCGGTCCACCCCGACGATCGAGACGTAGACCAGGTGGCCCACGCCGGCGCTCCCGGCGGCCCGGACCAGCTCGCGGGTGCCGAGCACGTCGACCTCGTGGGTGCGCCGGTCGGGCGACGAGGCCAGGTGCAGCACGGCGTCCACGTCGCGTACCGCCTCGGCCAGCCCGTGGGCGGTGGCCAGGTCCGCCACCACCCACTCCACCGCCGGGTCGGTACGCGGCCGCCGGCTGGTGGCCCGTACCGCGTGCCCGTCGTCGAGCAGGCGGGGCAGCACCGCCCGACCCAGGCGGCCGCCCGCTCCGGTGACCAGCACCCGCATGATGTCCTCCTTCTCCGCGCCCCCGGAACCGGGGCGTCCGGGTCGGTGACGGCGCCGGGCCGCCCGATGTGACCGGCCGTGCGGCAGCTCACCGCAGCAGGTCGACCAACGTCACCACCACGAAGAAACCGATCACGAGTTCGCTGACCACCCAGGAGTGGTGGGTGGTCCAGTCGCGGATCCGGGGCAGCACCGTGGCCGCCCGGCCGCCGAGCAGCAGCAACGCCAGCAGGGGCAGGGCCAGCAGGGTCAGGGTGGCCAGCACGAACGGCAGCAGGTGCCACCAGGACAGGTCGTGCCGGGCGGCGCTCGCGCCGACGGCGAGCATGGTGAGGTCGTCGGTGGGCGTGGCGAGGAAGAGCAGCACGCCCAGCCGGGCCGCGTAGCCCGGGCCGGCCTGCTGGAGCTTTCCCATCCACCGGGGCGGGCCGGTGGAGTGCCGCCGGAGGAAGACCACCAGGGCCAGCACCACCAGCAGGACCAGCACCACCTGGTCGATCCTGGTCGTGATCGGGCCCCGACCGCCCTGGTCGCCGCCGCCGAAGTTGACCTTGACCGCGCGGGTGACCAGCCAGCTCAGCGTGACCCCGCCGCCCACCACCAGCCCGGCGCCGGCCAGGTAGCCCGACGAGGCGGCCCGCGGCCGGTCGGCCGCGGCGAGGAACACCGCCGCGACCAGTTGCGTCCCGGCGACCATCACCACGGCCAGCGGCAGGACGGTCAGGAAGCTCATCTCCCCGCCCATCCTGCCGGCCACCCACCCCGGCGACCCGCCGATCCGCCGACTACCGGCGGCGCTCACCGCTCGGACGACCTCCACGACCGCTCTCGCGCCCTACGGGTCCGTTCGCCACCGACACGCCGGTGACGACCACCCGCGGGCCCGGCACCGGGCGGGGCGTGCCCTCAGCCGGCCGCCCGCGGCCCCGGCACCACGCGGCCGGCGAGCAGGAGACCGAGCAGCGCCAGGCCCGACGCGACAGCCAGCGTCCCGGCGTAGTCGCCCGCGCCCGGGGCGGCGCCGGCGGCCAGCACCGCGCCGGTCAGCGCCAGCACGGTGGCGGCGAAGAGCGAGTCGCCCAGTTGCAGCGAGGAGCTGTTGCGGCCCTGCTCGCCCGGGGCCGACAACTCCAGGGTGAGCACCGACAGCGACGGGTAGAGCAGGCCCATGCCGAGCCCGGCCACCGCCCAGCCCAGCACCCCCACCAGGACCGGCACCGCCGGCACGACGGTGAGCGCGACCACCGCGGTGCCGCCGGCGATGCAGGCCAGCCCCGCCCGGGGCAGGCTGGCCCGGGACCGGGGCGCCGGCATCCGGCCCTGCAACCACGACCCCACCGACCAGGCGAGCGCGCCCGTGGTGAGGACCAGGCCGGCCGCGGTCGGCGAGAACCCCCGCTCCCGGGAGAGCATCAGCGGGATCACCACCTCCGCGCCGACGAACGCGGCGGAGGCGAGGCCGCGCAGCCCGACCACGGTCGGCAGGCCCCGGCCCGCCCGCAGGAATCCGGCCGGCAGCAGCCGGGGCGCGCAGACCAGCAGCCCGACCAGCGCCACCACGACCAGGGCGACCGCGGAGCCGCCGCGCTGCTGTCCCCCGATGTGCAGCAGTGCGGCGCTCACCCCCGCCCCGCACGCCCAGCCGATCCGGGCCACCGCGCCGGCCGGCCGGGCCGACCGCGTCGCCGGGCCGACCGCCCGCAGGCCGGGGTGGATCAGCAGCACCGCCGGCACCGCCACCAGCGGCACCGCGAGGAAGACCCACCGCCAGCCGAGGTACTCCACGATCAGCCCGGCCACCGCCGGCCCGACCAGCGACGGGACCACCCACGCGGCGGCGAACGCCGCGAAGATCCGCCGGTGCAGCTCCTCCGGGTACGCCCGCCCGACGATGACGTAGAGCGCCACCGAGAGCAGGCCGGAACCGAACCCCTGCACCACCCGGCCGACGACCAGCGCGCCCATCGCCGTGGCGCTGCCCGCGATCACCAACCCGAGCACGAACCAGACCAGCCCGTGCCACATCGGCGCGCGCGGCCCCCGGCTGTCGCACCAGATACCGCTGGCCACCATGGCCAGCACCCCGGCCGCGAACGGGCCGCCGAACGCGATCCCGTACAGAGCCAGCCCGTCCAGGCTGCGGGCCACGGTCGGCATGGCGGTGCCGACCGCCAGCGCCTCGAACGCCAGCAGCGAGACCAGGGCGACGCTGCCCACCGTCATGGCCCGCAGCCGGGGCGCGAAGAGGCCCGGGGCCGGGGCGACGGGTCCGGCCGGCGCGGCGGTGGCGGTCACCGGCGACGCGCCGTACGGCGCGGCCAGATCGGGGAGGGACGGTTGCCGGCGCGGGACGGTCGGGGCAGCTCGTCCCGGCGTACCTCGGCCCTGAGCAGTTCGATCAGCATGGGCTCAGCCTCCGACCTGAACCCGGATTGAGGTCAAGCGTGACCGGCATCTCCTCAGGTCGCCGGCAACGCCGCCCGCGCGGAAGTTCCCCTGCTCGGGGGGCATAACGGACGGCCGGGCGGGAAGCCAGGCCATCGCCGTGCAGCCGCCCCGGGACCGGGCGGCCACCGGAGCAGACGTGGGAGGCGAGATGGCGTACGGCAGGGGGAGCGACCGCGGAGGACCTGGCCGGCGCCTGTCCGGTCGTACGCCTCGATGACCTCGCTGGGCCGCCTCGCCGGCCGCCTCCGGCCGCCGGTCGCCGTGCCGCCGGTGGTCGGCGAGGCGACCCGGACCGTCGGGTCGGCCGCGACCCGGCTGGCCCGCCTGGCCGGGCTGACCAGCCGCCGGGTCTGGTCCCGCCCCGGCCGGCACCACATCGAGGTGCACGGCGTCTGCCAGGACGGCGGCGACCTGCTGGCCCGCCAGGTGGAGGCGGCGCTGGAGCGGATGCCCGGGGTCGAGTGGGCCCGGGTGAACGCGCCGTCCGGCCGGGTGGTGGTGGCCGTCGGCACGCCGCCGCCGAAGCTGCGGGACCTGATCGCCACGGTGGCCCGCACCGAGCGCACCTGCCCGCACGAACCGGACCCGGAGATCCCGCCGCCGCACCCGCCCGAGGAAGGCCCCCGCACCCCTCGCACGCTGGGCGCGCTCGCCTCGGACGCGCTCGGCCTGACCATCTCGGCGGCCACCCGGATCCTGCCGTTCACCCCGATCCCCGGCGAGGTCGCCGGGCTGCTCGGCGCCGTCGACCTGCATCCCAAGCTGCACTCCCTCGCCGACCGGGGGCTGCGCGCCGACCCCCGCGCCGACCTGATCTTCCCGTTCGCCGAGGCGGTCGTGCAGGGCCTCACCGGCGGTTGGGCCGGGATCGTGCTGGACGGCGCGCAGCGGGTGGTGCAGTGGGGTGAGGCGCGCGCCCAGCTCGCCGCCTGGGGAAAGGCGGAACCGCGGCTGACCGGTACCCCGGAGCGGGCGGTGGCCCGGTCACCGGCCGGCGAGCGGGTCACCCCCAAGCCGGACGGGCCGGTCGAGCGGTACGCCCATCGGATGCTGCTCGTCGGCGCGGCCGCCGCGGCGGCCGCGACGCCGGTCGTCGGTCGGAAACGGGCCGCCGCGCTGGGACTCTCCGCGCTGCCCAAGGCCCCGGGCAGTGGCCGCGAGGGGTACGCCGCGCAGCTCGGCCGGATCCTGGCCCGGCGCGGCGTGATCGCGATGGACCGCAGCGTGCTGCGAGACCTGGACCGGATCGACACGCTGGTGCTGGACGCCGCCGTGCTCGGCTCGAACCGGGGGGTGCTGGCCGACCTGGCGCCGCTGCCCGGCGCGGACACCGGGCAGGTGGCGACCCGGGCGTTCGCGCTCTTCGACCCCGGCCACCCGCACCAGCTGCGGCACGCCGACGGCTGGCGGCTCGGCCCGCTGGACCAGCTCGACGCGCACGATCCGGGGGACACCGCGGAGAGCCGGCGGCTGCGCGACAGCGGCGTCGCCCTGCTCGGTCTCGCCGACGGTGACAGCCTGGCCGCCGTGCTGCGGGTCGAACCCGAGCCCGCGCCGGGCGTCGACACGCTGCCGGCCGTCGCCCGCCAGGCCGGGTTGCGGCTGGTCGTGGCCGGTGACGACGAGCAGCGGTACGGCTTCGCCGACGCGCTCGTGGCCGGCGGGGCGCGGCTGGCCGACTCGGTCCGGGCGTTGCAGCGGGACGGTGCGGTGGTGATGCTCGCCTCCGGCGACCGGGCGGCGCTCGGCGCCGCCGACTGCGGGCTGGGGCTGTCCGCCCCGGAGGAGCTGCCGCCCTGGGGCGCGCACCTGCTGGTCGGCACGGACCTGCGGATCGTCGCCCTGCTCGTCGAGGCGACCGGGGTGGCCCGCCGGATGACCGCGCAGAACATCCAGCTGGCCCTGGCCGGTACCGGTCTCGGTGCGCTGAACGCGTTCACCGCCGACCCCGCACGACTGCCCGGCCGTGCGCTTGGCGCGGTGAACGGCGCCGCCGCGCTCGCCTTCGCGCACGGCGTCTGGCGGGCCCGCCGGCTGCCGGACCGGACGGACACCCCCGCGCCGACCATCACCGCCTGGCACCTGATGCCCACCGACACCGTCCTGGACCGGCTCGGCACCGGCCCGGACGGGCTCAGCAGCGCCGACGCCGAGCGCCGCCGGGGGGCCGGCGCGGGCGACCTGCCCGGGCCGTCCGGGTTGCTCAGGGCCTTCGTCGACGAGCTGGCCAACCCGCTCACCCCGGTGCTCGCCGCCGGCGCGGTGCTCTCCGCGACGTTCGGCTCGCTGGTCGACGCCGCCCTGGTCGGCGGGGTGGTCGGCGGGTCGGCGCTGATCGGCGCGGTGCACCAGCGCAACACCGAGCGGTCCCTGGCCCAGCTGCTCTCCCGCTCGGCGGTGACCGCCCGGGTCCGCCGGGACGGCGCGGAGCGGATGCTGCCCGCCGACGACCTGGTGCCCGGTGACGTGATCAGCCTGGAACCGGGGGACTCTGTGCCGGCCGACTGCCGGGTGCTGGAGGCGGTCGGCCTGGAGACGGACGAGTCCTCGCTGACCGGCGAGTCCCTCCCGGTGGGCAAGACCGACCAACCGGTGGTGGCCGCCGCGGTCGCCGACCGCCGGTCCATGCTCTACGAGGGCACCACGGTCGCCGCGGGGTACGGCACCGCCGTGGTGGTGGCCACCGGTGCCGACACCGAGGCCGGACGCAGCCTGGCGCTGGCCCGGCAGGCGCCCCCGGCCAGCGGCGTGGAGGCCCGGCTGGGCCGGCTGACCAAGGCGGCCGTGCCGCTGGCCGCCGGCTCGGCGGTGGCGGTGGCCGGCGCCGGGCTGCTGCGCGGCGTACCGCTGGCCGAGACAGCCGCCACCGCCGCCAACCTGGCCGTGGCCTCCGTGCCGGAAGGGCTGCCGTTCCTGGTCAGCGCCGCCCAGCTGGCCGCCGCCCGGCGGCTCGCGGAGCACGGGGCGCTGGTCCGCAACCCGCGCACCATCGAGGCGCTGGGCCGGGTCGACGTGCTCTGCTTCGACAAGACCGGCACCCTCACCGAGGGACAGTTGCTGCTCGCCGGGGTGGGCGACGGTCACCGGTACGCCCCGGCGGACCGGCTCGACGACCGGCTCCGGCCGACCCTGGCCGCCGCGCTGCGGGCCACCCCGGCCGCCGCCGACCCGGACGAGCTGGCGTTGCAGACCGACCGGGCGGTGCACCGCGGCGCCGCGTCCGCCGGCGTGACCGAACAGACCGACGTGCCGGGCTGGCGGCCCACCGGCGGCCTGCCCTTCGAACCGTCCCGGGGCTACCACGCCACCGTGGGCGAGGACGGGCACCGGCGGCTGCTCAGCGTGAAGGGCGCGCCGGAGACAGTGCTGCCCCGGTGCGCGTACCGGCGGGTCGACGGGCACGACCAGCCGCTGGACGACGGTGGCCGGGACGACCTGCACCGGCTGCTCGCCGAGCGGGCCGGGGCGGGGCACCGGATCCTCGCCGTCGCCGAGTGCCCGGTGGACGACCCGGCGATCGGCGACGACGACGTACGCGACCTGGTGTTCGTCGGCTTCCTGGCGCTCGCCGACGGGGTGCGGGACAGCGCGGCGCCGGCCGTGCGGCGGATCCGCCAGGCCGGCGTGCACACCATCATGATCACCGGCGACCATCCGGCCACCGCCGAGGCGATCGCCGCCACCATCAGCGACGGCGACGACCAGCAGGTGGTCACCGCCACCGAACTCGACCAGCTCGACGACGACGCGCTGGCCCAGCGGTTGGCCCGCACCGACGTGGTGGCCCGCTGCACGCCCGCGCACAAGGTCCGGATCATCCAGGCGTTGCAGAAGTGCGGCCGTACCGTCGCGATGACCGGCGACGGCGCCAACGACGCGCCGGCCATCCGGCTCGCCGACGTCGGCATCGCGCTCGGCCAGCGCGGCACCCCGGCCGCCCGGGCCGCGGCCGACCTGGTGGTCACCGACGACCGGCTGGAGACCATCATCGCCACCCTGGTGGAGGGGCGGGCGATGTGGTCGTCGGTACGCCACGCGCTGAGCATCCTGGTCGGCGGGAACCTCGGTGAGATCGCGTTCAGCGTGCTGAGCGCCGCCACCACCGGCCGTTCCGCGCTCACCGGCCGGCAACTGCTGCTGGTCAACCTGCTCACCGACCTGGCGCCGGCGCTGGCCATCGCGATCCGCCCACCCGGCGCCGACCACGCCGACGGGCTGCTTCGGGAGGGGCCGGACCGGTCGCTCGGCGAGACGCTCACCCGTGAGATCGGGTTGCGCGCCGCGGCCACCACGCTGGGCGCCACCGCCGGCTGGACGCTGGCCCGGTACACCGGACGCCGCCGGCGGGCCGGCACCGTCGCCCTGGTCTCGCTGGTCGGCACCCAGCTCGGGCAGACCGTGCTGGCCGGTGGCACCAGCCCGGCCGTGCTCGCCTCCACCGCCGCGTCCCTCGGCGTGCTGGTGGCGGTGGTGCAGACGCCCGGCGTCAGCCAGTTCTTCGGCTGCACCCCGCTCGGGCCGGTGGGCTGGACCATCGCCACCGGGTCGGCGCTCGGCGCCACCGTCGCCAACGGCGCGCTCACCCGGCTGGTGGCCCGGCTGCCCCAGACCCACCCGGCCGGGTCGGACGGCCCACCCGGCTCCTCCGCCGCTGATCCACCGGTCGACGATGACCGCTCGGCGGAGCCGGGCTGACGGGCACCGGCGGTGGACCCCGCGCATGGGGCCGGTGATCGGGGGTACCGCTGTGGATGGAGGTGGTCATGGAAGGACAGCCGGAGGTCACGTTCGTCGGCACCGCCACCACCGTGCTGCGGATCGGCGGGTTCACCCTGCTGACCGACCCGAACTTCCTGCACCGCGGGGAGCGGGCGTACCTGGGCAAGGGACTGTGGTCGCGGCGGCGTACCGACCCGGCGCTGCGGATCGCCCAACTGCCGTCGCTGGACGCGGTGCTCCTGTCCCACCTGCACGGCGACCACTTCGACCGGGTGGCCCGGCGGGAGCTGGACCGGGAGCTGACGATCGTCACCACCCCGGCCGCGGAACGGAAACTGCGCCGGTGGGGTTTCCGGGCGGCGGAAGGGCTGCCCACCTGGCGGTCGCGGGAGCTGCGCCGCGACGGTGAGACCCTGCGACTGACCGCCATGCCCGGCCAGCACGGGCCCGGTCTGGTGGACCGGCTGATGCCCGACGTGATGGGCACGATGATCGACCTCGAACGGGACGGCTCCCGGCAGTTCCGCCTCTACGTCACCGGCGACACGCTGAACAAGCCACTGCTCGCCGCCATCCCCGAGCGGTACCCGGACATCGACGCCATGCTCATCCACCTCGGCGGCACCAAGATCGCCGGCATCCTGCTCACCATGGACGCCCAACAGGGCGCCGACCTGGTCGAGCTGGTCCACCCCAAGCTGACGGTGCCGATCCACTACGACGACTACCCGGTGTTCCGCTCGCCGCTGGGCCACTTCGTGATGGAGGCCCGCCGGCGCGGCTTCGTGCAGCGGGTGCGCACGATCGCGCGCGGCGAGACGGTCCCGCTCACCCCGGTCACCCCACCGGCCTGAACCGCCCGCCGCCGGGCCGCGCCCCGGCATGGCGGGTCCGGGCGTACGCACCACGCGCCCAACCGCTGACTGGCGCAGCGCCCGGTCGGGTTCACCACGGTGCCCCGCCCACCTGCCCCGTCCACGGGGGCAGCTCGACAGGACCCGCGGCCATACCCAGCCATGGGCGCACCGAGCCCGGGTTTGCTCGCGGTGGAGATGCCGACGCCGCCTGCCGGCCGGTGTGGCCGGAGGCGGCGTCCGCTGGGTCGGGACCGGTCAGCCGCGCTCGGAGATCGCCTCGATGAGGTCACCCACCGGGCGCTCCGGCAGCGAGCGGGCCACGTCGGCGACGGCCACGATGCCGACGAGCTCGTGCCCGTCGATCACCGGCAACCGGCGCACCTTGTGCTGACCCATGGTGCGCAGGATCTCGGCCGCGTCGTCGTCCGCGCCGATGGTCACCGCCTCGCCCTGGGCAAGCTCGCCGGCGGTGACACTGCCCGGGTCGCGGCCCTCGGCGAGCACCTTCACCACGATGTCGCGGTCGGTCAGCATGCCCTTGAGCCGGTTGTCCTGACCACAGATCGGCAGCGATCCGACGCCGAGCTGCGCCATCTGCTTGGCTGCGGTGCGGAGGTCGTCCTGCTCACGGACACAGGTCACGTCGTTGGTCATGATGTCGCGTGCGGTCGGCATTGGCATGACACCTCACTTCCGGGGGGTTGTTGCCGTTTCTCCTACCCCCGCCGGTGGCGCCCATGCACGGACCAGGGCGCAGCAGCAGACTCCAGGGCCACCCGGCGTTCGCCATGTTCCTGCTCGACGTGCCAGCACCGGCTGACGCCGCGGCTACCCTCACCCGGTGAGTTTCGGCACGTACGCGCGGAAGGTCCGGGACCGGTCGCTGCCGTACGGCCTCCGCGTGTCGGCGCTGCGGTCCTGCGTCCAGCTCTACCGGCCGATCGGATTCCACGCGACGTTGAGTTTTCTCGCGGAGATCGCCGGGCCCTACCAGCGGGATGAGGGGGCGCTCCTGAGGGCGCTCGACGCCATCGAGGCCAGCCGCGCCCGGTGGCACGCCGAGGTACGGGACTACGCCCACAGACGCCGCCGGGCCAAGCGACGCGGCCAGCGCGTCCCGCCCGTCGGCGAAACCAACCCGAACGGCTCGCCACGGATCTGGTACGGCGCGGCCCGGCAGGCGGCGTTGTCCGCCCTGCGCTACTGGAGCCGCCGACGGCTCCCCGCGTTGACCGCGACCGGTGACAGGACAGCCAACACGATCGACACCCTGGTTGCCGCCGCCCTGTCGTCGGGTGGTGACCTGACAGCGGAGCAGCGGCAGCTTCTCGCTGTCGCCGTAGCGGAGCTGCGGCAACGGATGCCCGGCCTCTGGTCCGACGACCAGGTCGGCTACTTCCGGGCCCTGGACCTGTTCCGGGTCGCGTACCTGGTGGAGACCGCCGGCGACGACGGACAGCCGCGACCATCGTCGGCCGGCTAGGCCGAGCGTCATCCGGAAGGTGGCGCCCGGCACGTCAGCGGAGCTGCGGATCTGTCAGGATCGGCTGATGGTGGCGGGGGAACGGCCGGTGGTGATCGCCGTGTGCGGGTGTCCGGGTTCCGGGAAGACCACCGTCGCAGCCGCAACGGCTGGCCGTTTCGGTATCCCGTTCCTGACTCGGGACGAGATCAAGACTGGTCTCGGGTTGTCCTCCGCCCGCCGCGCCGAGGACGGCGCCGTCCGGCTCGACCCGGGCTTCCACGTTGCCGGCGGGCCCGTCAGCCTCCGGGCCGAGACCGTGCTGGTCGACGCGGTCCGGCTGCTGGCGGCGTCCGGGGTGAGCTGCGTCGTGGAGTCCTCGGTGTTCTCCGACGAACTGCTGGATGTGCTGCTCGCGTGTGGCGCCCGGGTCGTGGCCGTCCACGTGGTCGCCGACGACGCGGTCATCGGCCGGCGGCTTGGTGCTCGGGCGGCCGGCGGCGGGGCGATCGACCGGCAGCTCCTGTCGCTGTTCCAGCGGGGCGAGATGCGGCGGTCGATTTTCGAACCGCCGGCGGGAGTCGACCTTTCGGCCAGAAGGTGACCCCGGTCACCGATGCGGGGTAGCTGCCGCCGCCGGTGGACACAAGTTCCTGACGGTTGATGATCTGAAGTCAACCAGGTGAGGGCGAATCGTCCTGCTCCGGTCCCGGTCGCGCGAAGGCGACCGGGACCGAAACATGAACGGTGGCCTTGGTCGTGGCTTGTGGGCCGTTCGGCTACGGGGCATTCAGCGGCCGATGTCATCCAGCTCGGTCAAGTCCTCATGCGAGAGGGAGAGTCCCGCGCCGGCGATGTTCTCGCGCAGGTGCGCTGTCGATGACGTGCCGGGGATGAGCAGGATGTTCGGTGATCGCTGGAGCAGCCAGGCAAGCGCGACGGACATCTGTGTCGCCTCCCGTCGAGCGGCGACCGCCGAGAGAGCCGAGGACTGAAGCGGGGTAAAGCCCCCGAGGGGGAAGAAGGGCACGTACGCGATGCCTTCGGTGGCGAGCCGGTCGATGAGCTTGTCGTCGTGGCGGTGGGCGAGGTTGTACATGTTCTGCACGCACACGATCGGCGCGATGCTCTGTGCTTCGGTGACCTGCTCCTCGGTGGCGTTGCTGACCCCGAGGTGGCGGACCAGGCCCTGCTGCTGGAGTTCCACGAGCGGGGCGAACGCGTCGGCGAGCGAGCCGGGCTGGGGACCTTCGGCGTTGCCGAGTCGGAGGTTGACCAGGTCGAGTACGTCGAGCCGGAGGGACTTGAGGTTGTCGTGGACCTGGCGGCGCAGGTCTTCGGGTCGCCGGGCCGTGGGCCAGCCACCCTGTTCGTCGCGGGTCGCGCCCACCTTGGTCACGATGTGCAGCGACTCGGGATAGGGGTGCAGTGCCTCGCGGATCAACTCGTTGGTGACGCGCGGCCCGTAGGCGTCGCTGGTGTCGATGTGGGTGATACCGAGGTCGACCGCTTCACGCAGCACGGCCAGGGCACCCTCGCGATCGGTGGGCGGCCCCATGACCCACGGGCCGGCCAGTTGCATGGCGCCGTAGCCGAACCGCGTGACGGTCAGGTCACCCAGAGTCCAGGTGCCGCCGGGAAGAGAGAAGGAGGGTGCGCTCATCCTGTTGCCTTTCGTCGTGCGAACTGGGGGTGGCGCCTGCTGCCTCCCTGCATCAGCATTGGAGAGAAACTTCCTGTCGGGAAGTAGGCACTCTGGAGTGCGTAACCCACCCATCGGTGAGAGGTGCGATCAGTGACGACGACGAAGGCGGCCCAGAAGAGGGCTCAGGCCAAGGTGGAGTACAACGCGTTCCTGGCAGGGTGCCCCAGCCGGCAGCTGCTCGACCGAATCTCGGACAAGTGGGTCGTCCTGATCCTGTGTGCGCTGGGCGGAGACAACAATCCTGGCCAGCCCGGTGTACCACACGCAGACGCTCCGAAGGCGATGCGTTACTCCGAGATCTCTCGTCTTCTGGCCGGGGTCAGCCAGAAGATGCTGACCCAGACGCTACGGTCGCTGGAGCACGATGGCCTGCTCACCCGTACCGTGACGCCAACCGTCCCGGTCACCGTCTCCTACGAGCTGACCGACCTCGGCCTCTCGCTTCATCACATGACGCGCGGGCTCAGAAACTGGGCGCAGACACACATGGCCGAGGTCCTCGCAAACCGCGAGAACTACGACTCTCGCACCTCCTGACGACTCACATCCAACCGTCCAACAGCTCTATGTTCTCGGCGCCACACCCTCAACTGCGAGGAGCCCGAAAACGCTCAGCCACAGGCGACGATCGCGCATCGGCTTCATGGCGAACACCAGCCGCCGTTCGGAGAGGTCCGACACCAACCTCCAACCCGACTCGCGGGCGACCTTCGCCGGCTCGCCGGGCGCGGCGAAGCAGCCACCGTTGAAGAATGAGCGCGCCACCTGGACCGGCCCGGCCATAGCAGGCCACGCGAGGTAGCCACCGACAGCGCAAACGACGAGCATGACGGCGAACCCCGGCATGCCGGCGGCGATAGCGGCCACCGGGACGTGCTGATTTGACCCTTACGCTACGTAAGATTTTAGCTTCGCTCGCATGGCGAAGCAGATGAAGGTTTCCCGTCGCGTGAAGCTCGAACTCGACGCGGGTAATGCCGCAATGGTCGAGATCGGCAAGATGCTCGGTCCGACTGGGGTCAACACCCGGCAGGTCAAGCTCGACTACGACGCGGCGACCGCGGGCCAGCGGGGCGACATCGTGCCGGTTGTCGTGACGATTTTCGAGGACCGTTCCTACGCGCTGGAGTACCGGACCCCGCCAACGTCCTATCTCATCCGGCGGGTCCTGGGGTTGTCGAAGGGATCGGGTCGGCCGGCAGCTGATTCGGTGGCGAAGATGTCGCGGGAGCAGTTGCGGGAGGTCGCGTTGCGGAAGCTTCCGGACCTCAACACCGATGACGTGGAGGCCGCGATGAAGCAGGTAGCCGGCACCGCGCGATCAATGGGTGTCCTCATCGCCGATGAGTGACCGCCTCTGGCGGGCCGTCGTGCCGCCGTACCGGATGCTCGATCCTGGCCTGCTGTTGGCCGAGACGACGCTCGTGGACACGCTGGCGGAACTTTGCGCGGTGCTCCCCGACGAGAAGAGAGCCAGCTGCCTCCTCAACGAGGCGCTGATTCGCGCCGGGGCGACGCCACAGCTCATCGGACGCGACGGCGAATGGCGGATGGTGGTGGCGGGGCACGACCCACACGCCGCTGCCGCCACCGCCCTGGCCGTGCTGGTTGCCGCGTACGGATGGCGACGACTCAAGCGCTGCGTCAGGTGCGGGCGGCCCTTCATCGACCGCACCAATGGCGTGAGTCGCCGGGGTTGTGCCGACCACCCGAGCCGTCCCCGTGGCTGCCGTACCGCCGAGCGCTGAGGCAAGCCCGCTCCACCTCGGCCAGCGATGCTGCGGCGGATTCCCGAGGAGGGCCGGGGTTCGGGGCGGAGCCGGAGCTTTTCAGGTGGCTGTACAGGCAAGGCTGTGGGCGCCGCGAAGCGATCAGACCTGCAGGATGGGCCGATGTCTTCTGACCTTGAGCAATCGTCCCGGCCTGCCGGCCAGGCTCTGGGCAACGACTGTACAGATGGCTGTACACGGAGCGGTTGTGGCTGAGTGCGGCAGCGACTGCGTCGGCCGTGATACTGATGGCATGGTGCAGCTCGAGATACGCACTGCCCGGGCGGAGGAGGCGGACCTGCTCGGCGAACTCGCGCTTCGTTCAAAAGGGCATTGGGGCTATGACCGCGCCTTCTTGGACGCATGCCGGGCTGAGCTGATCTTTGAACCCGAGCAGTTGGCCGCCCGACGCGTGTCCGTCGCCGAGTCGGCGGGCCGGGTGCTGGGCTTCTACAGCGTTGATGGACAACCACCGAGCGGTGAACTCGGCAACCTATGGGTCGAGCCTGACATCATCGGCAGCGGCGTCGGACGCCGCCTGTGGGTCCACGCGATGCAAACGGCGCGAACGGCGGGCTTCACGAGCCTCCACATCGAGGCTGATCCGTTCGCGGAGGGGTTTTACCTGGCGATGGGTGCCGAGCGCATCGGCCAGACACCGTCAGGCTCGATACCGGGCCGCGTCCTCCCGATGCTGAAGGTACGCATACCGTCGCCGCCGCGAGAGTCAGGGTCGGACAACTCGGACTGATGAAGCCAGTACCCTGCTGTCGGCACTCGCTGGTGACCGGTTGGAGTCGCTGTTCGGCAGGTTTGCTCCGTTCTCTCCGCAGTTCGGCAATGTCTCAGTTTCATCGACTTGAGCCGCATCTTGAGCAGGCCCAGGGCCGTTGATCAGGACGTCGGTGACCGTGATGACAATACGGGTGGCAGGTGGAGCTGTTCTTCGTAACTCCGACACTTCGACACCGGGCGACAACCCCGCGTGGCTCTTTGTTCAGTAGACGAGTTACAGCGCCACGCGTCGGTGGCATTCAGCGCCACGGAGTTCGGGCCGAAAGGAGTGTCGCTGAGGTCCGGCGCCACCAGATCAAGGCGATTCCGGTTGCATGGTCATCGGGATTCGGCAGCAAACCACATCGATCCCGAGCCGTCATCCCAGAGGCTGACCTTCTCGGCCGACCCCATCTCTCGCTGAGCGCTTCTGAAAAGTCGGTCACGCTGCTGTTCGATGGCGTCTCGGACGGGCCCGACAACCTCCTCGCTCCGGTCATCCCAGACCTGCTGGGTGATAGAGAGCCGAGCGACGTGGTGGTCCAAGGGGCATGACGAGCATCCGGACGGAAGGTCCCGTTAGCGGAGCGCGACTCAGCCGCTTGCCGTGATTTTCGTCCGGATGCGCCTCGTAGACGGATCACGCAGGCCACGACCCCAGGACGTTGTTCGTGAGCTGGGCCGTGTTCGTAGGGGAAACGGTGGATGGCGAGGAGATGCACGCAGCGTTGGACGAGCCGCTCCGGCGCGGTCAATGGGTGTCTGGTCTGGGGATGTGGATGCCCGCGGCGCGGAGCTTGGCCTCGACGAGCGCGACCCCCCGGGCCGTGGCCGATCCTTGTTCTTCGCCGTGGTGGGCGATCAGGTGGTAACGGGCCGCGGCGTCGGTGCGGGCTTGCAGGCCGGTCACGATCTTCAGGTGTGCGGGGTTGGCCAGGAGGTGGTCGGCGATGGCAGTGGCGAGTTCGGCCAAGCGTGGGTCGTCCGGCTCCCATGCCGTGGCTTCGGTTGCCTGCTTGCTCAACGCGACGAAGCGGGGGTTGTCGAGAGCGTGTTCGACATGGGTGAGGAAGTCGTCGAAGCCCTCGGGGACCAGGGCCCTAGCCAGCACCCAGCCTTCCCTGGTGGCCGCCACCTCGTTCGCGGGGAGGCCGAGGCCGGACATCCGCTCCAGTAGCGCCACAGCGCGCTCGGGCAGCAGAGCCCGGTCTCCGTCGGCGAGCCGGTGCAGCGTGTCACGGCGCGCGATCAGCTCCTCGATCCGTTCGGTGAGTTGCCGCTCGACGTCGGCGAGCGCGGCGGCGAACTGGGCGGGGTCGGAATCGAGCAGGGGCCCGGTCTCGGCCAGCGGCACCCCGGCGGCTGCCAGCGTCCGGACCTGCACCAGCCGCAACAGCTCGGCCGATCCGTACCTGCGGTAGCCCGAGCTGTCGCGTTCCGGCTCCTGCACCAGGCCGAGCTTGTGGTAGTGGCGCACCGTCTTCACAGTGACGCCGACGAATGCCGCCGCCTGCCCGATCGTGACCCCGTTCATCGGCAACATCCTGCCTTGTACCCGAGCTCGGCGACCAGGCAAGACCACAGCTCACCTTCTACTTCCGCACGACCAGAAGGGCTCGCCTCGCCAGGCGTGCAGGTCACAGGTGTTCAGTGCGCCGACCGAGCCGGATCGGCCTGCTCGCCGCAGAACACCTCGCTGACGAGCCTTTGCTGAGCATTCCGAAACGCTGCCGCGATTGACATGTCGGCGTCGTCCACCCAGTTCAGTACGGCGGTGAGGGTCTTGCCGCCGTCGGGTGTGCTATACATCAGCGACGCGGAGCCGACGTTGCCGCCGTTGTGGGTGATGACGGTGCCACCGCACTCCGTCTTCTGGACGAACACCCCCAGCCCGTAGTCCATGTTCGGGATGCCCGTGGCGTGCGGGGTGCACATCTCGGCCAACAGCGGGGCTGGCAGGAGCCTGCCGCCTACCAACGCGGAGATGAACGTGGCTAGGTCCTGGCTGGTCGAGATCATGTCACCGCCGGTGCAGACCCAGGAGGGGTTGTAGCGGGTGATGTCGATCGTTTTCTGCTGGCCGGCGTCCTCGTTGCGGTAGTAGATGTGGGCGTGCGGCTCAGGGATCTCCGGCGAGACGCCAGGCACCACCGTGCCCGTCAGGCCGAGCGGCCCCAGGATCAGCCGCTGCATCTCCTCAGCCAGCGAGCGGCCGGTGACCCTCTCGATCAGCAGCCGGGCCAACACGTAATTGGTGTTGGCATAGCTCCAGCCCGTCCCCGGCTCGAACCGGGCCGGCTTGGACAGCGCCAGACGTACCAGTTCCTCGGGCCGGTAGGTGTGGAACCGGTTGTCCAGCCACTTCTTGCCCGTACTGCCGTAGGGCACGGGGACCCCGTTCACGATCGACCCGTCCTCATAGATCTCGCCGGTGAAGTTGAACAACCCGCTGGTGTGCTGCAACAGCATCCGCACCGTGATCCGCCGGTCCAGCCCCAACTCAGGCAGGTAGTCGGCTGCCGGAGCGTCCAGCTCGATCTTGCCCTCGGCCACCAGCTGCAGCACCAGGGTCGCGGTGAAGGTCTTGGTGTTGCTGCCGATCCGGGCATGCCCGTTGACCGGCGGCTTGGCGGTCCCGCCCAGCTCGGCCACCCCGGCGCTGCCGGCCCACTCGCCCCGCTCATCGCGCACACGCAGTGACACCCCGAGGAAACCAGACTCGACGATCTCCTCGATCGCCTTCTGTAGCTCCGGGCGATCCTGCCCGGCTGCCGACACGGTCCCGCTGTCCGCAACGTACACCCCGGCGGCGTCGACGGCGCCGGACGCGGCAACCCGCAGGGTGCTCCTGTCCTGGTCAGAAAAATTGATCGTCATGGTGGTTGCCCTTCGAAGTTGTTGTGCCTGGTCGGCGTCGCGCCGCTGCGCCGAGCTTCCACCTTGACCTGAGGTCAACCTCAACCATGACCTAGCTCACATCTACATCGGGTCTTTGAGACAGCTTCGGGAGCCAGGACGGCGTCGCCCGCACTCTCATCCCGTCTGCCGTCGGCCCCCCTCCTGGGGAGCGGGGCCGCCGCCCGGCCCGCCACGTCAAGCGGACCTTGACGCACGTTCGGACGCTGGCGGGTCGGGCGGTGGTCTGCTCGGCTTGCCCGGATCGACGGCAGACGGGATGCCTTGCTCTCCGCGACCACCCACAGACCGTGACCCGCCGGCGGAGCCCCGGTCATCCTGGAGCCGGAGCGCCCCCGCCGGAGGCGCAGTGACCGCAAACCCCGTGACCGCCGCCAACTCGCCGACGCCGCCGGCGTGCGCTCCCCTACCCGCGCGGGCTCGTGGCCGCGCCGCCCGGCCGGCTGCCGGCCCACCCCTCACCCGTCAACGGCCTGTCGTTCTGCGGCGGCCCACCGGGCTCCCCGCTTCCACGCCAGCCGCCGGGCGTCCGGCGTGACGGCCGCAGAGCGACAGCGGCAGCGGCCGGCGCGCGCCCTGGCGGCGGCGCGTGCGGCCCGTCAAGGGCCGCCTTGACACCGCCACCGAACCCGCCACCGCTACCGCGACCTGGTTGGTGTCCGGCGGCGTACCGGTCAACATCGTCCAGGCAGTGATAGGCCACGAGCAGGCGTCGACCACGCTCAACCGCTACACGCACACGCCGGCCGATTTCCACGAGTCGGTGCGCCGGGTCTTCGGGCAGTCTGCTGACGATCCGCTGACCACCAAAGATGATCCTCTATCCGAGGGAAGCCAACGGAGGAGAAAAATTGGCCATGAGCTGGCCGGATGACATGGTGGAGCCCAGGGGACTCGAACCCCTAACCCCTGCCTTGCAAAGGCAGTGCTCTGCCAGTTGAGCTAGGGCCCCGCGGGCGGGCGACGCCGCCTGGTGGTGCTGACCGCGACGAGCGGACTCAGCGCAGGTCGGGGGCGGTGGTCGCCTCGTGCCAGAGAGCGCGCTCGTCGTTGGAAGCCTTGACCTTCTTGGCCACGACGGCGGCCACACCGACGACGCCGGCCAGAATCAGCAGCTTCTTGAACATGGGGCTACCCCTCGCGCTCGACTGTCGTCGGACGGTGTGCGGTGGGGCTAGCTGGAATCGAACCAGCGACCTCAGAGTTATCAGCTCTGCGCTCTAACCGACTGAGCTATAGCCCCGCGTAGCGACGGCCAAGGTTAACCCATCGGCCTACCCGGCCCCAAATCGGGGCCCCGGCCGCGCGGCGTACCCCGTCGCCCTGTCGAACGTACCGGAGTACGGGACGCCGGGGCGACCGCTTTCGCGGTGCCCCGGCGGTCCGGTAGTCGTTCAGTCCCGCTCGGCGAGGGTCAACTCGATCCCGCCGACCAGGTCGGCGCAGACGTTGTAGACGAACGCCCCGAGCGTGGCGAGCGCGGTGAACAGCACGACGTTGACCAGGCCGATCAGCGCCGAGCTGAGGATCACTCCCTTGGCGGTGATCTGGAAGCCGTCGGTGCCCTGCCCGCCGCCCGCGCTGACCAGGTCGGTCAGGCTGTCGTTGACGCTCTGGAAGACGCCCATCGCGTCCAGCGCCAGGTAGAGCACCGAGGTGGCGACCACCACCACGATGAAGAGCACCACGGACACGGCGAAGGCGAACTTCATCACGGACCAGGGGTCGATCCGCTTGAGGTTCAGCCGGGCCCGGCGCGGCCCGCGCGACGCGGCCGAGCTGACCGACGTACGCGCGGCGCGTACCGCGTCACCCACCCGCGCGGCGCCCACGGCGGCCGCGCTGCTGATGCCCGGCGGCAGCCCGCCGCCGTTGGGCCGGCCGCTGGCGCCCGGACGGCTGCCGTCCGGCTGCGGCCGGGTGCCCGGCGTGACCCGCGGCTGGGTGCCGGTGGTCCCGCTGGCGCCGGCCGCGCCGGTGGCCGACTGGCCCGCCCGTACGCCGATCGGCTGGGTGGTCGACGGCCGGTTGCCGGCCCCGGCCGCCGGGGTGGGGGTGGAGGTGGCGGTGCCGCCGGAACTCGGCTTCTCCGGCGCCGCCACCGGCTCGGTCTTCTCGGCCGGTGCCGAGTCGTCGCTCGGCTTGTCCGGCGGCGGCGCCATCCCGGGAGCCCGGGTGAATTTCGGGGCAGGCGCGTCGGCGGGGACCGTGGCCCGGCCCACGGCCGCGCGGCCGGTCGCTGGTGTGCCGCTCTTCGCGGCCTCCTCGTCGACCGGGTTGGCCGAGGTCCCCGTGTTCCCCGACTTCGCCTGTGTCTCCGTCATTCAACTAGTCCTGTTCGTCAGGCTCGTCGGCATTGCGAGCAATCGCCACGATAGTCACGCCGTCCGGGAGGTCCATCAACTTGACCCCCATTGTGTTCCGGTCACGCGTACGGCGTACAGGCTTCACCGGAGTCCGGATGACACCACCGTTGCTGGTGATGGCGAACAGCTCGTCGTCCGGGTCGATCACCACCGCGCCGACCAGACCACCGCGTCGTTCAGTGATCTTCGCAGTCAGCACGCCCTTACCTCCCCGGCCCTGCACGGGGTATTCCTCGATCGGGGTACGTTTCGCGTATCCGCCGTTCGTGGCCACCAGGACGTCCATGCCCGGCCGGACCACCTCCATGGCCAGCAGCACGTCGTCCTCGGCGAAGCGCATGCCGATCACGCCCGAGGTGGCCCGGCCCATCGGCCGCAGCGCCTCGTCGCTGGCGTTGAACCGGATCGCCTGCGCGTTCTTGGAGACCAGGAGCAGGTCGTCCTCGGGCCCGACCAGGGCAGCACCGACCAGCTCGTCCTCATCGCGCAGGTTGATCGCGATGATGCCGCCGGACCGGTTGGAGTCGAACTCCTCGAGCCGCGTCTTCTTCACCAGGCCGTTCTTCGTGGCCAGTACCAGGTAGGGGGCCACCTGGTAGTTCGGAATCTCGATGATCTGTGCGATCTGCTCGTCCGGTTGGAAGGCGAGCAGGTTGGCCACGTGCTGGCCCTTGGCCACCCTAGTGGCTTCCGGGAGTTCGTAGGCCTTGGCCCGGTAGACCCGGCCCTTGTTGGTGAAGAACAGGATCCAGTCGTGGGTCGAGCAGACAAAAAAGTGGCTGACGATGTCGTCCTGGCGCAGGGTCGCGCCGCTGACGCCCTTGCCGCCGCGCCGCTGCGAGCGGTAGAGGTCGACCTTCGTCCGCTTGGCGTAGCCGGTCCGGGTGATCGTGACGACCACGTCCTCGCGGGCGATGAGGTCCTCCATCGAGACCTCGCCCTCGAAGGGCACGATCTTGGTGCGCCGGTCGTCGCCCCACTTGGCGACGATCTCGCCGAGCTCCTCCGAGACGATCTTCCGCTGCCGCTCCGGCTTGGCGAGGATGTCCTTGAGGTCGGCGATCTCCAGCTCCAGCTTGGCCAGGTCGTCGAGGATCCGCTGCCGCTCCAGCGCGGCGAGCCGGCGCAGCTGCATGTCCAGGATCGCGGTCGCCTGGATCTCGTCGATCTCCAGCAGCCGGATCAGGCCCTGCCGGGCGTCCTCGACCGTGGGCGAGCGCCGGATCAGGGCGATCACCTCGTCGAGGGCGTCCAGCGCCTTGGCCAGACCGCGCAGGATGTGCGCCCGCTCCTCGGCCTTGCGCAGCCGGAAGGCGGTCCGCCGGCGGATGACCTCGACCTGGTGCTCGACGTAGTAGCGGATGAACTGCGCCAGGTTGAGCGTGCGCGGCACCCCGTCGACCAGGGCCAGCATGTTGGCGCCGAAGGTCTCCTGGAGCTGGGTGTGCTTGTAGAGGTTGTTCAGCACCACCTTGGCGACCGCGTCGCGCTTCAGCACGAGCACGATCCGCATGCCGGTACGCCCGGAGGACTCGTCCCGGATGTCGGCGATGCCGCCGAGCTTGCCCTCCTTGATCAGCTCGGCGATCCGCTCGGCCAGGTTGTCCGGGTTGACCTGGTAGGGCAGCTCGCTGACGACCAGCGCCGGGCGGCCGCGCTTGTCCTCCTCGACCTCCACCACGGCGCGCATCCGGATCGAGCCGCGCCCGGTCCGGTACGCGTCCTGGATGCCGGCCTGGCCGACGATCAGGCCGTGGGTCGGGAAGTCCGGACCCTTGACGATCTCCAGCAGCGCTTCGAGCGTGGTGGCCTCGTCGGCCTCCGGGTGCTCCAGGCACCACTGCACGGCCGCGCCGATCTCCCGCAGGTTGTGCGGCGGGATCTTGGTGGCCATGCCGACCGCGATGCCCTCGGAGCCGTTGACCAGCAGGTTGGGGATCCGGGACGGCAGGATGGTGGGTTCCTTGGCCCGGCCGTCGTAGTTGTCCTGGAGGTCGACGGTGTCCTCGTCGATGTCCCGCAGCATCTCCATGGCCAGCGGGTCGAGCTTGCACTCGGTGTAGCGCATGGCCGCGGCCGGGTCGTTACCGGGCGAGCCGAAGTTGCCGTTGCCGTCGACCAGCGGGTACCGCAGCGACCAGGGCTGCGCCATCCGGACCAGCGCGTCGTAGATCGCCGAGTCGCCGTGCGGGTGGAACTGGCCCATCACGTCGCCGACGACCCGGGAGCACTTCACGTAGCCGCGGTCCGGCCGGTAGCCGGAGTCGAACATGGCGTAGAGGATCTTGCGGTGGACCGGCTTGAGCCCGTCCCGGACGTCCGGCAGCGCCCGCCCGACGATGACGCTCATCGCGTAGTCGAGGTAGGAGCGCTGCATCTCCACCTCGAGCCCGACCGGTTCGATCCGGTCGTGCGCGACGACGGCCGCGAGGGTCTCGGGGACCTCGGGCTCGTTCGGTGTGGACTCGGGGGAATCGGTCACTGTTTACCCTTATCAGACTCAGAGTCGTTTTCGTGCTGTGGATAACCGCTGTGGATACCGGCCAAGCTGTGGATAACTCTGTGGATCGGCGGGTCGACCGGTGGATGTCCGGCCGGCCCGCCGATGCCGATGCCCGTCAGATGTCCAGGAACCGGACGTCCTTGGCGTTGCGCTGGATGAACGAGCGACGCGCCTCGACGTCCTCGCCCATCAACACGCTGAACAACTCGTCTGCGGTTGCCGCGTCGTCGAGCGTGACCTGACGAAGCGTACGGGTCGCCGGGTTCATCGTGGTCTCCCACAGCTCCGGGTAGTTCATCTCGCCCAGACCCTTGAACCGCTGGATGTCGTCCGGCTTGGCGTTCGGCTTCTTCTGCTGGCGCAGCGCGATCAGCCCGTCGCGCTCCCGGTCGGAGTACGCGTACTGCGCGTCGTCGCCCTTCTTGTTCCACTTGATCTTGTAGAGCGGCGGGGCGGCCAGGTAGACGTGCCCCAGCTCCACCAGCGGTCGCATGAAGCGGAAGAGCAGGGTGAGCAGCAGCGTCTGGATGTGCTGGCCGTCGACATCGGCGTCGGCCATCAGCACGATCTTGTGGTAGCGCAGCTTCTCGATGTCGAAGTCGTCGTGGATGCCGGTGCCCAGCGCGGTGATCAGCGCCTGGACCTCGTTGTTCTTCAGCACCCGGTCGATCCGGGCCTTCTCCACGTTGAGGATCTTGCCGCGGATCGGCAGGATCGCCTGGGTCCGCGGGTCGCGCCCCTGCTTGGCCGAGCCGCCGGCCGAGTCACCCTCGACGATGAACACCTCGGACTCGCGCGGGTCGGTGGACTGGCAGTCGGCCAGCTTGCCCGGCATCGAGCCGGACTCCAGCAGCGACTTGCGCCGGGCCAGCTTGCGCGCCTGCTGCGCGGCGATCCGGGCCCGGGCGGCCTGGGACGCCTTCTGGATGATGATCTTCGCCTCGGCGGGGTTCCGGTCGAACCAGTCGACCAGCCACTCGTTGCAGACCCGCTGCACGAAGCTCTTCACCGGCGTGTTGCCGAGCTTGGTCTTCGTCTGGCCCTCGAACTGCGGGTTGGCCAGCTTGACGGAGATGATCGCGGCCAGGCCCTCACGGATGTCCTCGCCGGAGAGCTTCTCGTCGCCCTTGAGCAGCTTGCGCTCGGCGCCGTAGCGGTTCACCACGCTGGTCAGCGCGGCCCGGAAGCCCTCCTCGTGGGTGCCGCCCTCGTGGGTGTTGATCGTGTTGGCGAAGGTGTAGACCGACTCGCCGTACGACTCGTTCCACTGCATGGCGATCTCGACCGACATTCCCTCCTCCTCGGCGCCGAACTCGACCACCGTCTTGTGGATCGGGTTCTTCGAGGCGTTCAGGTGCCGGACGAAGTCGGCGATACCGCCCTTGTAGAGGAAGGTCACCTCGCGCGGCTTGCCCTCCTCGTCCTCCGAGCGCTCGTCGAGCAGGTGGATGGTGAGGCCGCGGTTGAGGAAGGCCATCTCCTGGAGCCGGCGGTAGATCGTCTGGAAGTCGAAGTCGACAGTCTCGAAGACGGTCGGGTCGGGCCAGAAGGCCACCGCCGAGCCGGTGCGGTTGGTCGTCTCACCCTTCTCCAGCGGGGTCGGCTTGGAGTTGGTGTACTGCTGCCGCCAGACGAAACCGGACTTGTGGATCTCCACCGCCATCCGGGTGGAGAGGGCGTTCACCACCGAGACGCCGACGCCGTGCAGACCGCCGGAGACCGCGTACGCCTTGCCGTCGAACTTGCCGCCCGCGTGCAGCACGGTCAGCGCCACCTCGACACCCGGCTTCTTCAGCTTCGGGTGCAGGTCGACCGGGAAGCCCCGGCCGTTGTCGGTGACCCGGACCCCGCCGTCGGCGAGCAGCACCACGTCGATGGTGTCGCAGTGCCCGGCCAGCGCCTCGTCCACCGCGTTGTCGACGACCTCCCACACGAGGTGGTGCAGACCACGCTCGCCGGTCGACCCGATGTACATACCGGGCCGCTTGCGGACCGCCTCCAGACCCTCGAGAACGGTGATCGACTCTGCGCCGTACTCCTGCTTGTCCTGCGCTGCCACCCTCGGCCACTTTCTCGCGCCGTCCGCACCTGGGGGCGCGTCGGGCGCGGGTTCGGCGGACAGGACGCGACGTCGGCACGCGGACCGGCACCGGGCATAATTCCGGGGTACGGGTCGAACGCGCCGGTCGCCGCGGTTGCCCGCGGATCGCGATCGGCTCGACCCGACGTGGACGATGATCGCGGGCCGTGTCGGGCCCGTGTCTCGTCGCTCCGCACCGGGTCTTCGTCTCAGCCTCAATCTTACTGTGCGCGGCCGACTAAACCACCACTCGGCACCCCCGCAGGACGGCTGAGAATGCCGTAGCCGGCCGAATCGCGCTGTCTGCGACTCCCCCTACACGCCTGCCCCGGATCTTCGGCGGCGCCGCCCGACGGCCGCGGTGGACCGATCTCGCGGAGCGGGCCGCCGTGTCGTAGGTTGACGGCGCCGCCGGCGCCGGCCTTGATCTTTCCCGGCCGGAACCGGACGATCGACCCGATCGACCCGACTCGTGCTGCTAAGAGGTGACGCCAGATGGGGCTGGACAACGTCGCGGTGCACTGGCCGCGGACCGGCCGCTTCTACGACCCGGTCGCGCCGGCCGAGTTCGTGGACTTCGGCGAGATCGTCGACATGCCGCGGATCTCCGCGCCGACCGCCGCGCTGGCGGAGCTGATCGCCAAGACCGGCACGGTCCGGGCGACCGCGTACACCGAGCTGGTGGATCTGCTGCTCGGCCTGGAGGGTGTGCTCTACGCCACGGACGCCGCCGCCGAGGACGAGGACCCGGTGATCGACCCGGACGGGTGCGCCTGGATCGCCGGCGGCATCGAGCGGTTCGTCGCCGGGCACCGCGAGCTCGGCGAGGAGGTGACCTTCGACTCGGTCAGCCGGGTGCTGCGCTCGCTGCTCGCCGACGGCCGCCTGGCCGAGCAGCAGCTGCGCTGGCTGGACAGCCGGCTCGACGCGCTGCGCGACGAGAGTGGCGCGCCGCCGCAGTGGACCTTCACCTGCGCCGAGCTGAGCGTGCTGGCCGCCTTCTACCGGCGCTGCGCCGACCGCGGCTTCGCCGTCTACGCCGACGCCTGACCCGGCCGGTCGTCGCCGGCCGCCGCGGCCCGGTTCGCCGCGGCGATCACCTCGGTGAGCACGGCGTGCAGGTGCCGCAGGTCCGCCAGCGGCAGCCCGAGCCGCGCCACGACCGCCGGCGGGATCTGCTCGGCGCGCGCCCGGAGGGCCTGGCCGCTGGCGGTGAGCGTGACGGCCAGGCTGCGTTCGTCCGACGCGTCCCGTTCCCGCCGTACGTAGCCGGCCGCCTCCAGGCGCTTGAGCAGCGGGGACAGCGTGCCGGGGTCGAGCTGGAGCAGGCGGCTCAGCTCCCGGACCGACAGTGGCGCGTACTGCCACAGGGCCAGCATGACCAGGTATTGCGGGTGGGTCAGCCCCATCGGCTCCAGCAGCGGGCGGTAGACCGCCACCACGCCCCGCGCCGCGACGGAGAGGGCGAAGCACACCTGCTCCTCCAGCGCCAGGGGATCCCCGTCGAGCTGGTCGGGCACCGGTGAACCTCCTCGTCGTCGTTGCGATGGTACCAACGATTGGTGTACCAATTATTTGCACACCAACTGCCGCGGAGAGGCGAGGCGATGAGCGCGGAGAAGCCGAACCACAAGGCCCCGGGCGAGGGTGGCCGCCTGATGGCCTTCGCCTTCCGGCACCTGGCCGGCCCGCCCGAGGTTCAGGGCGCGGTGCAGGGCGGCTCGGACCAGGCCCGCGAGGCGTGGAAGCGGGACCTGGAGCGCCGCAAGCAGTGGAGTCGCGAGCAGCGGGAACGCAAGCGCGCCGAGCGGGCGGCCCGGCGCGCCGGGGGCTGAGCGTCAGCCGTAGGTGTCCCGCGGCCCGCGGCCGCGGACCCGGCGCGGCCCGCGCGACCAGGACGGCGCCGCCGGGCCGTGGATGTGCAGCTTGCGCACCACGTTGTGGCCCACCTCGCGGCCGATCTGCTGCAACAGCGAACCGGCGAGCAGGCGCAACTGGGTGGCCCAGGCGGTCGAGCGCGCCTCCACGGTCAGCTCGCCGTCCTCCAGCTTGACCGGGCGGCTGTGCTGGGCGACCTCCGGCCCGACCACCCGCTCCCAGGCCCCGAAGACCGTCGCCTCGGCGGCCGGCTGCTGCCAGCCGCGCGCCTTCACCAGCCGGTCGAGCACCGCGCCGAGCGGCTGCGGGTCGCGCGGGTCCGGGCCCGGGCCCGAGTAGCCGCGCAGCCGCCGCTGCTGCC
The DNA here is from genome assembly GCF_056150265.1 of Micromonospora desertarenae. Lineage (NCBI taxonomy): Bacteria > Bacillati > Actinomycetota > Actinomycetes > Micromonosporales > Micromonosporaceae > Micromonospora > Micromonospora desertarenae. The sequence continues at coordinate 129,230 of NZ_JAXCFQ010000011.1, read as the reverse complement.
CGCCGGCGCCGTCGCCGCTGCCACCGGGGGTACGCCGGCGGGTTCGCGCCGCCGCCTCCCGGCGGGCGCGGGCCGCGTCGAGCACCGCCCGGGCCAGCTCCGGCCCCGACGCGCCGCCCTCGACCGCCCCGGCCCCCGGCCCGCCGCCCTCGGCCGCCGCCGGTGTGCCGGCCGTCCCGCGCGGCGACTCCGCCTCATCCGACACGGCGCACCGTCCCCTCGCCCACCTCGTAGCGGGTGCCGCGCAGGGTCGCCGGCACGTCGTCGTCCACCGCGCAGGTGACCAGTAGCTGGCTGGCCCCGCCGACCAGCTCCGCCAGCCGTTCCCGCCGGCCGGCGTCCAGCTCGGCGAAGACGTCGTCGAGCACCAGCACCGGCTCGATCCCGTCCGAGCGGAGCAGGTCGTAGCCGGCCAGCCGCAGGGCCAGCGCGTACGACCAGGACTCGCCGTGGCTGGCGTAGCCGCGGGCGGGCAGCGGGCCGAGGGTCAGGGTGAGGTCGTCGCGGTGCGGGCCGACCAGCGTGGTGCCCCGCTCGATCTCCGCCGACCGGGACTCGGCGAGCGCCGCGGTCAGCGCCTCCGCCAGCACCGCCCGGTCGCTGGTCGGCTCGGGCAGCTCCACCGACGGCCGGTACGCGATGCCGGCCGCGCCCCGGCCGGCGGCCACCGCGTCGTACGCCTTGGTCACGTGCGGGGCCAGCGCGGCGACCAGCTCCAGCCGGCCGGCGAGCAGCTCCGCGCCGTGCCGGGCGAGGTGGGTGTCCCAGACCGCCAGGGTGGACAGGTCCCCGCCCCGCGAGCCGCCCGTCTTGCGGGCCAGGTAGGCCGTCCGCAGCAGGGCGTTGCGCTGCTTGACCACCCGGTCGTAGTCGGCGCGCACCCCGGCGTACCGGGGCTGCCGGCTGACCAGCAGGTCGTCCAGGTAGCGGCGGCGCTCGGCCGGGTCGCCCCGGACGAGTTCCAGGTCCTCCGGGGCGAAGAGCACCAGCCGCAGCGCGCCGAGCACGTCCCGGGCCCGGCGGGCCGGTGACCGGCCGAGCCGGGCCCGGTTCGCCTTGCCCGGCACGATCTCCAGCTCGACCAGCAGCTCGCGTCCCTCGTGCACCACGGCGCACCGGATCACCGCCGAGCCGGCGCCCATCCTCACCAGCGGGGCGTCCGTGGCGACCCGGTGCGAATCCAGGGTCGCCACGTAGCCGAGCGCCTCGACCAGGTTGGTCTTGCCGACGCCGTTCGGCCCGACCAGGACGTTCGCCCCCGGTTCGAGGTCGACGCCGACCCGCTCGTACGAGCGAAAGTCGACCAGTTCGAGCCGGCGGACGTACACAGGCTGTGGATACCGCTCAGCGCTTGCGGACGGCGTGCCCGCCGAACTGCTGGCGCAGCGCGGCGACCGCCTTCATGGCCGGCGAGTCGTCCTGCCGGGACGCGAACCGGGCGAAGAGCGAGGCGGTGATGACGTTCAGCGGCACGGCGAGCCGGACCGCCTCGTCCACCGTCCAGCGGCCCTCGCCGGTGTCCTCGGTGTAACCGCTCAGCTCGGCCAGCTCCGGGTCCTCGTCGAGGGCCCGGTCGAGCAGGTCGAGCAGCCAGGAGCGGACCACGGTGCCCTCGCGCCAGGACTTGAACACCCCGGGCACGTTGGTCACCAGCTCGGACGCGGCCAGCAGCTCGTAGCCCTCGGCGTAGGCGTGCATCAGGCCGTACTCGATGCCGTTGTGCACCATCTTGGCGTAGTGCCCGGCGCCGACCGGCCCGGCGTGCACGAAGCCGAACTCGCCCGCCGGCTTGAGCGCCTCGAAGATCGGCATGAGCCGCTCGACGTGCTCCTGGGCGCCGCCGACCATCAGCGCGTAGCCGTTCTGCCGGCCCCACACACCACCGGAGACGCCGACGTCGAGGTAGCCGATGCCGCGGTCGTTGAGCCGCTCGGCCCGGGGCGCGTCGTCGCTGAACCGCGAGTTGCCGCCGTCGATGATGATGTCGCCCTCGCCGAGCACGTCGGCGAGCTGGTCGATGGTGGTGTCGGTGACCCCGGCCGGGACCATCACCCAGACCGCGCGCGGCGACTCCAGCTTCTCCGCCAGTTCCGCCAGGGAAGCGACGTCGCTCAGCTCCGCGTTGTGGTCGAAACCGACCACCTCGTGGCCGGCGGCGCGCAACCGCTCGCGCATGTTGCCGCCCATCCGGCCGAGTCCTACCAGGCCGAGCTGCATCTGCTCCTACCTCCGTCGTGCGTTCTCTGGGGTGTTCTCCGGGGCGCGATCAGCGGGAAACCCGGATCGGCATGATGAGGTACCGGTACCCAGGGATGACCTCGCCATCCTCGCCCGCCGGCGAAATCACCGCGGGCTTGAACGCGTCGACGAACGAGAGCACGGCGTACTGGGCCCCGAGGTTGGCGAGGCCGTCGATCAGGTACTGCGGGTTGAAGCCGATGGTCAGCGGCTCGCCGGTGAAGGTGGCCTCCATGGCCTCGCTGGCCCGCGCCTCCTCGGTGCCGCCGGCCTCGACCACCAGCCCGTCGGCGCTGAAGCTGAGCAGCACCGGGGTGGTCCGCTCGGCGACCAGCGCGACCCGCTTGACCACCTCGACCAGGGCGCTGACCGGCACCCGGGCCTCGGCGTTGTGGCTGGCCGGGAAGAGCGAGCGCACCGGCGGGTAGTTGGCGCCGTCGAGCAGCCGACTGGTGGTGCGCCGGGTGCCGCCGGCGAAGCCGATCATGCCCTCGCCGGCACCGCCCTGGGACAGCGCCATGGTCACCTCGCCGCCGAGCGGGCCGAGCGCCTTGGCTGTGTCGTGCAGCGTCCGCGCCGGCACCAGCGCGTTGATGCTGATCTCCGGGTCGTCCGGGTTCCACTGCATCTCGCGCAGGGCGAGGCGGTAGCGGTCGGTGGCGAGCATGGCCAGCGTGCTGCCGGAGAGCTCGATCCGGACACCGGTCATCATCGGCAGCGTCTCGTCCCGGCCGGCGGCCACGGCCACCTGGGCGACGGCGGCGGCGAACGCGGCCGCGTCGACGGTGCCGGCGCTCTCCGGCATCTCGGGCAGCGACGGGTAGTCCTCCACCGGCATGGTGGGCAGGGTGAACCGGGCGCTGCCGCAGACCAGTTCGAGGTGCGCGCCGACGGCGGCGATGTCCACCGGCTTGGCCGGCAGCGCCTTGGTGATCTCGGCGAGCAGCCGGCCGGAGACCAGCGCGGCCCCGTCGGCGTCCCCCTGCACCTCGACGGTGACCTGGCTGGAGACCTCGTAGTCGAACCCGGAGACCTGCAGGTTGCCGTCGGTCACCCGGAGCATCACGCCGGCCAGCACCGGTACGGACGGCCGGTTGGGCAGGCTCTTCGCGGTCCAGGCCACGGCCTCGGCGAGCGCGTCGCGCTCCACTCGGAACTTCATCAATGCCTCCGCGTCGACGTCAGCGACAACTCTCTCATGCCGACCGCTGCCTGCCGACCCGCCTGACGGTGCGGGTACCCATCGCACCTTAGGGCGCGTGGGCATCGGCTGTGCGCCCGACCCCGTGGATCCCGGTGCCGGCCCGGCCGCCCTCGGCGGTCTCCGGCCCGATCCACAGAAAGTCCAACGGTGATGATTGGTTTTTGTTCTTTCAGAAGAGATAACTCATCGTCTTCATCGCACCTGTGCAAACTGTGGAGAACCGGCGTCCGCGCAGGTCAGACAGGTTATCCACCGGTGGTTTCGCTGTGGAGAACCAGGGGTACAACCCGTGTTCTGGTCCACAGGCCGCCCGGTCCACCGGGTTGTCCACGGTTGTCCACCGGTTGTCCACCGGTAATCCACCGACTTTCTCCCCAGCCCTGTGGACCGGCGACGACGGCTTGACCGGCGTCATCCCCAGAACCTTCAACAGCCCGCCCACAGGCCGACCGTCCGCGGTGGACAACGGAGCGGTTGTCCCCAGGCGTCCACAGCGTCGTCCCCAGGGTTTCTCCACAGGCTGTGGGTAACCGGGTCCGGACGGAGCGTGGTTTTCCACCGGCGGTGGACAACGAGCTGTGGACAACGAGGCGGTGCGGTGGATGGTCACGGCTTCGATGCTGTGGTCTCGACCTCGTCGAGGGTCAAGTCCCGCGCCCGGGTGGACCGCCCGGACTCGGTGGATGACGCGGTGCGGGCGCCGGAGTGGCCGGGCGTGTGCGTCGCTGGGCACGTGCGTCGGACGGGATGCGTGCGTCGCCCGGCACCGTCGGCACGCTCCGGCGGCGGGCGCCGTGGTCGGCCGGGCACGGAAACGCCCGGCCAGCAGCCTGGCCGGGCGCGGTCACGTCTCGGGCGTACGCGACGACGGCTTCGGTTCGGCGCGCCTGACGCCGCGCCGCGCCCTGAAGCCGTCGCTCAGGTGTTCTGCTTGATCCGGTTGGTCAGCTCGGCGATCTGGTTGTAGAGCGACCGGCGCTCGGCCATCTGCTGGCGAATCTTGCGGTCGGCGTGCATCACCGTGGTGTGGTCCCGGCCGCCGAAGGCCTGCCCGATCCGGGGCAGCGAGAGGTCGGTCAGCTCGCGGCAGAGGTACATGGCCACCTGACGGGCGTTGACCAGCACCCGGGACCGGGAGTGGCCGCGCAGGTCCTCCAGGCTCACCCCGAAGTAGTCAGCGGTGGAGACCATGATCTGGTCCGCGGTGATCTCCGGCCCGGCGCCGTCCGGGATGAAGTCCCGCAGCACCTCCTCGGCCAGCGACAGCTCGACCGTCGAGCGGGTCAGGCTGGCGAACGCGGTGACCCGGATCAGCGCGCCCTCCAGCTCGCGGATCGAGTTCGACACCCGGGAGGCGATGAACTCCAGCACGTCCGGCGGGGCGTACAGGCGCTCCTGCGCTGCCTTCTTCTGCAGGATCGCGATCCGGGTCTCCAGGTCCGGCGGCTGGATGTCGGCGAGCAGGCCCCACTCGAACCGGGTCCGCAGCCGGTCCTCCAGCGTCGCCAGCTGCTTCGGCGAGCGGTCGGAGGTGATCACGATCTGCTTGTTGGCGTTGTGCAGGGTGTTGAAGGTGTGGAAGAACTCCTCCTGGGTGCGCTCGCGGTTCTCCAGGAACTGGATGTCGTCGATCAGCAGGATGTCGACGTCGCGGTAGCGCCGCTGGAACGCGCTGGTCTTGTCGTCCCGGAGCGAGTTGATGAAGTCGTTGGTGAACTCCTCGGTCGAGACGTACCGCACCGACCGGGCGTTGCCGAGCGTGGTGGCGTAGTGCCCGATGGCGTGCAGCAGGTGCGTCTTGCCGAGCCCGGAGCTGCCGTAGATGAACAGCGGGTTGTACGCCTTCGCCGGTGACTCGGCCACGGCGACCGCCGCGGCGTGCGCGAACCGGTTGGACGAGCCGATGACGAACGTCTCGAACATGTACTTCGGGTTGAGCCGGTTGCCGCCGGCGTCGGCGGGCAGCCGCCGCTCGTCCCGGCCGCCGGGTCGGTGGTCCGCCCGTCCGGGGCCGCTGTCCGGGCCGCCGTCGCGGGGCAGCGCGCGGATCACGTGCTGGTCGCGGGGGGAGACCGCGTCCTGCGGGTAGCGCGGCTCGTAGGGGCGGGCGTCCGGGCCGGGCGGGTCGAGCCGGGCGGCCTGCTCGTCGAAGCCGCGCGCGGTGGGCGTACGCCGGGCCGGGCGGTCCGGCCGGGGCGGCTCGGCGAAGGCCGTGCTGAACAGCGCCTCCTGGCCGCCGGGGCCGGCCGGACCCGGCCGGTCCTCGGTGGGCTGCCCGGGCGGCGGCGCGTCGGTCCGGCGCTCCGGGTGCGGCTGCTCGGGGATGAGCGGGGGCTGCTGCCGGGCGAGCGGGTCGTCGTCCCGTGGCTCGGGGCCGGTGCCGTCGAATCCCGCCGGGCCGCCCTCGTGGTCGACCGGCGCGGGCTCCGGACCGGAGCGGTAGACGGTGCCGGCCGGCCGGCCCGCGCCGTCCTCGGCCACCCGTACGGTGACCGCCACCTGGATCGGGCGGCCGAGCCGGCGGGTGAGCGCCTCGGTGATCGCCGGCCGCAGCCGCGACTCGATCACGTCCCGGGTGAACGCGTCCGGGACGGAGAGCAGCGCGGTGTCCTCGACGATCGCGCGCAGCCGGGTCAGCCGCAGGTACGCCCGCTGCTGGGCTGAGATGATCTCGTCGGCGAGCTCGTCGGTCGTCGCCATCCAGACAGCGGCGAGGTCGGTCGTACCGGTCACCGTCGTGCCACCCCCTCGCCTCTGCCCCCCGGACGCCGCCGTCGCCCCGGCCGGTCTTCCGGGCCCGCCGCCCTCGAGCTGGTGGACCTTCACCCACCCGGACGGCCGACCGGTCGTCGTCCACAAGTTATCCACAGCCTGTGTACCGACCGATTGTGGCCGCCCGCCGGACGCGGGTCTGACCTGCCCCCTGCCTGAACGGGCGCTGAAGCGGGTTCACCGTGCCGAACGATTCACTACCGGGTCCGGTCTTGCCTGCCGGCGACACCGGGACCCCCGACGCTGACCGCAATCGGGCACGGTAACAGCGTTGTCCACGCGCCATCAACCGGCGACGCGCGGCCGGCCTTGTCAACATCAGCGAAAACCGCCGCTTCGGTCGCCGGCCGGGCCCGGTGTCCGCCCTGGTGGGGGTATTTGACGGTCATTGCCCCCCTGCGTAGGCTGGAGCGGCTGCTCTGTCGCCCTCTGCTAGGGTGATGGGTGCTTGCTGTCCGCCGGTCGCGCCCCGCACGCCGAGGGTCCCGCCGGGCAGCACCGATCGGGGCCACCGCCGAGGTGGCCTGGACCACCACACGACCCCGGCGGTCCCCTCGCCCGGGGCGTACGACAACGGAGAGCCTGACGTGAGCAAGCGCACCTACCAGCCGAACAACCGCCGGCGCGCGAAGACCCACGGCTTCCGGCTGCGCATGCGCACCCGGGCCGGCCGCGCCATCATCTCGACCCGTCGCGCCAAGGGCCGCACCCGCCTGTCGGCCTGAGGCCGACCGGGTCAGGTCCGGGGGGACGTGGACAGTCGTGCTGGCGGCCGCACAGCGACTGCGGCGTAGCACCGACTTCGCCGCAGCGGTTCGCGGTGGCCGCCGCGCCGGTCGCGGCGCGGTTGTCGTCCATCTCACCCTGCCGACCGGGGCCGAACCCACGGCACAGACCTCGCCGGAGCCGGCGCGGGACGCCGGTGCGGAGCAGATCTCCGCACCGACCCGCGCCGGCTTCGTCGTGTCCAAGGCGGTCGGGCCGGCAGTGGTCCGCAACCGGGTCCGCCGTCGGCTGCGACACCTGGTCCGCGAGCGGCTGGCCGACCTGCCGCCCGGCAGCACCCTGGTCGTACGGGCGCTGCCCGCCGCGGCCGACGCGTCCTACCCGCGGCTCGGCGCCGACCTGGACGCCGCCATCGCCGCCGCGCGCTCGCCCCGAGGGCGGCGGTCGCGGTGAGCGGCGGACCGACCGTCCCCCGGCCCAGCACAGCCGGTGCCCGTGTGCTGACCGGCCCCATCATCGCGTACCGTCGGTGGATAAGCCCGGCTCTGCCGGCCCGCTGTCGGTTCTATCCGTCGTGCAGTGCGTACGCCCTCGAGGCGGTGGCCCGGCACGGCGCGCTCCGGGGAGCCGGCCTCACGGTCCGGCGGTTGCTGCGCTGCCACCCATTCCACCCAGGTGGACACGACCCGGTGCCGGAGCCGGGCGGTCGCCGACGTGCCGATGTGACTGGAGCCTGAGAATTGAGTCTCGACTGGATCTACTACGCGATTTCGTGGATCCTGCTGGCCTGGCATTCGGCCTGGGACGCCATCGGCGTGCCGGACGGCGCGGTGATCGGCACGAACTGGGCCTGGATCCTCGCCATCGTCTTCCTGGTGGTCACCGTCCGGGTGATCCTGTTCCCGATCTTCGTCAAGCAGATCAAGTCCCAGCGGGCGATGCAGGCGCTCCAGCCCCAGGTGAAGGCGCTGCAGGAGAAGCACAAGGGTGACCGGGAGACGCTCCAGAAGGAGATGATGGAGCTCTACCGGAAGGAAAAGGCCAACCCGCTGATGGGCTGCCTTCCGATGTTCCTCCAGATCCCGGTCTTCCTCGGCCTCTTCCACGTGCTCCGCCGGCTCGACCCGGCCAACGGCGGCAAGACCCTCTACGGCTGGACGGTCGGCCAGTTCGAGAGCGCCTCGCAGGCGAAGCTCTTCACCGCCCCGATCGCCGGCAAGTTCGGCTCGACCGCCGAGGAGCTGGCCCGCCTCGGCGCCAACGGCACCACCGTCAAGGTCATCGCCGGCATCCTGGTCCTGGTCATGATGGGCACCACCTACCTGACCAGCCGCCAGATGATCCTCAAGACCGGCTGGGCGGAGGACCCGCAGCAGCGGATGATCCAGCGGCTGATGCTCTACGGCATCCCGCTCTCGCTCCTGGTCTCCGGCGCGATCTTCCCGATCGGTGTGATCATCTACTGGGTCACCAACAACCTGTTCACCCTCGGCCAGCAGCAGTGGGTGCTCCGGAAGTTCCCGCCGCCGGCGAACGTCAGCACCACCAAGCCGGGCACCTCGCCCCGCGGCCCGGTGCAGCCGGCCAAGTCGGGTGGCCTGCTCGGCCGCGCCAAGCCGGCCGCCCAGGTGCCGGCGAAGCCCGCCGCGCCGAAGGTCGCCGCCCCGAAGCCCGGCGCCAAGCCGGTGAACCCCAAGAAGGGCCGCCCCGCCAAGCGGAAGGGCTGACCTGTCCGGGCCGCCGTCGGGAGACCGGCGGCGGCCCGTTCCGCACCGTGCAGCCGCCGTACGGCCGGCGCCGGAGCGGAACGGCCGCGCGGGGCGCGGCCACGGGCGAGACTGCCCTACAGACGTGCCCGCGGGCACCGGCGAAGCTCCCGCCGGCCCCCGGGGAACCAGCGGACCCGACGGTCCGGCCGAGCGAGTACGGAGATGAGACCGTGACGGACACCAGCATCCCCCGCGCCGACGAGTCACTGGACGAGGAGGGCGTCGCCCCCGCCGCGGCGGAGGACGACACCGAGGCGGAGGAGACCGAGGAGGGCCCGCGGGAGAAGAAGGCCGCGGGCGAGAGCGAACTGTTCCGGCAGAGCGAGATCGCCGCCGACTACGTCGAGGGGCTGCTCGACATCCTCGACTACGACGGAGACATCGACGAGCTTGTATCGGGCGGGCGCCCGGTGGTCGAGGTCGTGGGCGGCCGGTTGCAGAACCTGGTCGGGCAGCGCGGCGCCACCCTGGAGGCGTTGCAGGAACTGGCCCGGCTGGCCGTGTTCCGGCAGACCGGGTCGCCGAGCCGGCTGCTGCTCGACGTCGGTGGCTACCGGGCCAACCGCCGCAAGGAACTGGCCGCCGTGGCGAAGAACGCCGTCGAGAAGGTCAAGGAGTACGGCGAGCCGGTCCGCCTGGAGCCGATGTCCGCGTTCGAGCGCAAGTGCGTGCACGACGTGGTCAACGCGATGAGCGGGGTGGAGAGCGAGTCCGAGGGTGTCGAGCCGAACCGGCGCATCGTCGTCCGGCCGGCGGACTGACCGCGTGACCAACGACGACACCACGGCCGGGGCCGTGGCCGGCCCGGGTGGCACGCCGCCCGGGCCGTCGGCTGTCCGCCCCGGCGTCACGCCCTCGCCGGCCGACGCGGTGCTGCCGCCGGAACTGGCCGGCGCGGCCCGCACCCTCTTCGGCGATCGGCTCGACCTGGCCGCCGCGTACGCCGAACTGCTGGCCACCGACGGGGTGCTCCGCGGGCTGATCGGCCCCCGCGAGGCGCCGCGGATCTGGGACCGGCACCTGCTCAACTGCGCGGCCGTGGCGGAGCGGATCCCCGAGGGCGCCGCCGTGCTCGACGTCGGCTCGGGTGCCGGACTCCCCGGGCTGGTGCTGGCGATCGCGCGCCCCGACCTGACCGTGACGCTGATCGAGCCGCTCGCCCGACGGACCTCCTTCCTGGTCGAGGCGGTGCAGGGGCTCGGCCTGGCGAAGACGGTGCGGGTTTTCCGGGGCCGGGCCGAGGAGGCGGCGGCCGGCGCGGGTGCCGAGCCGCTGCGCGGTGACGTGGTCACCGCCCGGGCGGTCGCCCCGCTGGACCGGCTCGCCGCCTGGTGCCTGCCGCTGGCGGTGCCCGGTGGACGGCTGGTGGCGCTCAAGGGCGCATCGGCCGCGGAGGAGATCGCCGAGCACGCGGCGGCGGTGGCGCGGCTGGGTGGTGGCGAGCCGACGGTGCACCGCTGCGGTGAGGGCGTGCTCGACGCGCCGACCACGGTGGTGGAGATTGTGCGCGAACGGGTGGTGGGGCCGGTCCGGCGACCGGCCGCCAAGAAGTCTCGCGGCGGGCGGTCCCGCCGCCGCTGACCCGGTGCGGCCGTGCGCCCGGGGTGGACCCGGTACTGGCGCTGATCCCCGCGCACCTGGCCTTGCCCCGGTAGGGCCCGAGACGCGGTTGTCGCTCCGCTGCTGGGGCGGGCTGGTTTGCTGCAGCATCGCGCTGTTCCTGCTGTCACACGCCGCGTTCCAGGATGGACAGCAGCACCCCGCGCATCGGCCGGGACGGTGGCCCCTGAACGCCGGGCCGCTGAACGTCGTGCTGCCTCAACCGGCCGTGATGCCGATCACCACCCAGCGGTTGGTCCCGCTGACCCGCCGCTCAGGTGCCTGCTACCGGCTTTCCGGCCGGCTCCTGGGTCGTTGAACCGGGTGGGTGGAGGGTGCGGGTTGCGAACCCGACGTGGACCGGCCGCGCCCGTGAGCCGTAGGCTGACCGCGCGTCGATAGTGTGGAGCGGGCGGCAACGGCGTCACCGGGTCCCGACCGCTTCCGCCGCGCCGGACGCGCAGTGCGAGTACGCGTACGGCCGGGGTATGACGGGATGCGGACCGACCATCCGAAGCGGGCAGGGATGACAGGTGCATGACGACGGCAGGTACGACGATCCACGCGTGACGGGTTCGACGGGCGCTCCTGTTTCACGTGAAACCGACTACCAGAGCTGGCCGCCTTCCGGGGCGTCGGCGCAGGGCCCGTCGAACCGGCCGCCGGACGTCGAATCCGGGGAGCGCCGGGACCTTCCGGTGACCGGGGCGGGTCGTGCGGACTCGACGGTGCCAGGCGGTGCCCAGCCGGCTGGCGCGGGCGGACGGGTCATCCCGATCCGGCGCAACGCGGCGGCCCGGTTCGAGGCGCCGGTACCCCAGCAGCCGACCCCGGAGGCGGTGCCGGACGCGACCCCCGGTCCGGTCTCCGACACGACAGCGGCCTTCGGAAGCGCCGCCGTCGAGCCCGCGTACGTTTCACGTGAAACACCGATGCGCGAAGAGGATGACCCACCGTTGGCTATGGAGGCGATGCGTGCCGTGCAGATCCTGAATCCCAGTGGCGAGGTGACTATGCCTCGGCCGGAGCGGACCCGGGTCATGTGCGTCGCGAACCAGAAGGGCGGCGTGGGGAAGACCACGACCACGGTGAACCTGGCGGTGGCGCTCGCCCTGCACGGCAACCGGGTGCTGGTGGTCGACCTCGACCCGCAGGGCAACGCCTCCACCGGGCTCAACGTGCCGCACCACACCGGCGTGCCGGACGTCTACGACTGCCTCATCAACAGCGTGCCGCTGGAGGAGGTCGCCCAGGAGGTCGAGGGGATCCCCAACCTGTGGTGCGTACCGGCCACCATCGACCTGGCGGGTGCCGAGATCGAACTCGTCTCGGTGGTCGCCCGGGAGTCCCGGCTGGCCCGCGCCATCACCGCGTACCCGGGCCACTTCGACTACGTCTTCATCGACTGCCCGCCCTCGCTCGGCCTGCTCACGGTCAACGCTCTGGTCGCGGCGCAGGAGGTGCTCATCCCGATCCAGTGCGAGTACTACGCGCTGGAGGGCCTCAACCAGCTGATCCAGAACATCAACCTGGTTCGGCAGCACCTCAACCCGCGGCTGGAGGTCTCCACGATCCTGCTCACCATGTACGACCGGCGTACCCGGCTGGCCGACGCGGTGGAGCAGGACGTCCGGAACCACTTCGGTGACAAGGTGCTCCAGGCGGTCATCCCGCGTAACGTCCGCGTCTCCGAGGCACCCAGCTACGGCCAGTCGGTGATGACCTACGATCCCGGATCGCGGGGGGCGACGAGCTACTTCGAGGCCGCCCAGGAGATCGCCGAGCGAGGCGTCAAGGAGCCGGTGAGCCGGAATGCGTAGTGCGGACGAGGCGCTGGGAGGCGTGGCATGAAGAACCGTCCTCGGGGCGGGCTGGGTCGAGGCCTGGGCGCACTGATCCCGACCGGACCGGCGCCGGCCGCCGATGCCGCGGTGGGCGCCCCCGACAGCGGCGTCACCGTCGCGGCCGTACCGGCCGGAGCGCCGGCAGCGGTCGATCCGCCAGCGCCCGCGCCCGCGTCGGCGACACTCGGTCCGGTGCCCGGCGCCCGGTTCGCCGAGATCCCGGTCGACGCCATCGTGCCGAACCCGAAGCAGCCCCGGCAGGTCTTCGACGAGGAGGCGCTGGAGGAGCTGAAGACCTCGATCCGCGAGGTCGGATTCCTTCAGCCGATCGTGGTACGCCAGCTCGACGACGAGAAGTACGAGCTGGTGATGGGCGAGCGTCGGTGGCGCGCCGCGCAGGCGGTGGGCCGGGAGAGCATCCCGGCGATCGTCCGGGACACCCGCGACGACGCGATGCTCCGGGACGCGCTGCTGGAGAACATCCACCGGGCCAACCTGAACCCGCTCGAAGAGGCGGCCGCGTACCAGCAGCTGCTCGAGGAGTTCGGCGCCACCCACGAGGAGCTGGCTCGCCGGATCGGCCGGAGCCGGCCGCAGATCTCCAACACCATCCGGTTGTTGAACCTGCCCGCGCAGGTGCAGCGGCGGGTCGCGGCCGGCGTGCTCTCCGCCGGGCACGCCCGGGCGTTGCTCAGCCTCGACGACGCGGAGGCGCAGGAGCAGTTGGCGCTCCGGATCGTCGCCGAGGGCCTCTCGGTCCGGGCGACCGAGGAGATCGTGGCCCTGGCGCTGAGCGACGGCCCGACGAAGAAGGACTCGGCCCGGCGGCGGCCCAGGCCGCACGCGCCGGCGCTCACCGATCTGGCTGACCGCCTCTCGGACCGTTTCGACACCCGGGTGAAGGTCGACATCGGCCGGAGCAAGGGCAAGATCACGATTGAGTTCGCGACGGTCGACGACCTGGAGCGGATCGTCGGAATCATCGGGGTCGACCGGGAGGAGCCCGAAGCCTGACCCCGGTACGCCGAACGGCCGCGCGCACCCCGCAGGTGCCGCGGCCGTTTCCGCGCCTCCGGGCACCGCAGCCGTTCTCCTTGCCGCCCCGGCCCGCCGGGGACACTCTCTGGTGCCCTGCCCTGCCCTGCCCTGCCCTGCCCTGCCCTGCCCTGCCCTGCCGGGCCGGGCCGCGCCGCGCCGGGCCGCGCCGCGCCGCGCCGCGCCGGGCCGGGCCGTGGTGTGCCGTGCGGGCCGCGCTGCGCCGTGGGTGACGTGAGGACCGTGCCGTGCCGTGGGGGCCGCGCGGCGCCGTGGGGTGCCGTGCCGGGCCGTCTTTCGGGGCGCACCCGTGCCGCGTCGCCGTGTCGCGGCGTGCGGTGCTGTGCCGTACCGCGCCGTGCTGTGGTGTGCAGTGCCGGACCGTTCCGTGCCATGCGTGCCGCGTCGGCCTTGCGGTGCGTGCCGATGGCCGCCGCGCCGGTATCTCGCTTCCCCAGTCGGTCCGCTGCGGTACGCGGCCGAGTATCGGATAGAACGCGGAGCCTCCGACCTAGTGCCGCCGTTTCACGTGAAACAAGGCGCCGTCACCGGCCAGGACGCCGTGGCGTCGGGGCCAGCCATAGGACCGGGCGATGACGCTGTAGGCGGACGACGGTGGCGGGTTGGCTCCCGCAAGGGCTGCCGCGGGCGGGAGGCCCTCTGCGGCGTCCTGAGGGCCGCCGTCCGGACTTCGAGGCCGGGGAGCGCCCGGACGCCGTCGGGGGCTCGGGCAAGGCAGGAGGTTCCGCATTGTCTAGCCAGCAGCGCCACCCGGCGGCGATCGGTAGCGACGCGGCCACCCGCAACGGGAGCGGGCTCGCCACGTCCGCCGGCCGGGCGGCCGGCTCGGTCTGCGTGGAATTCAGGGTCGTCCCCGGTGCCTCACCTCTCAGCGGTCTGGCACAGGCGGCCGGTATCCGATCCGTGGCGGCGCACCAGCCCGGACGGGGGGTCCACAACGGTCGGCCGGCGTGGTGGAGGCAGTGACCGAGGCCGGCGCCGAGGTGTGTCGGTGCCGGGCGGGGCCTGCGGTACGTCGCCAACAGCCAGCGGCATCGGCGAATCGGGGTCGGGGCGATCGCCGGCTATGGACGCATCCTGAGGATCGCCGTCGGAGGCCGCCGCCCTGCTGTGCACCGGCAGGGAACCGTGGCCCTGCGAGCCCGCCGGCACGACGAGGCCGAGACAGACGCTGTTACTGGCACCGTCGGCCGCTGCGCACGCATCAGCCGACCGCTTGGCTTCGGACAGCGCAGTCGTCGCGAGGCGGTGGGTCGCTGCCAAGAGGTCCTGATGACCAGTCGCCGAGTCGGGGACTCGCCGTTTCACGTGAAACCCGCCGCGTGCTCGGTGGTAGCCACCGAGGTTGCGCGGCGGGCACCGGCACCCGAGCATCATCCGGCTGCCCGGCTGCCCGGCTGCCCGGCTGCCCGGCTGCCCGGCTGCCCGGCTGCCCGGCTGCCCGGCTGCCCGGCTGCCCGGCTGCCCGTCCGGGTCCAACGCGCCGCCGCCGATGGCTGCGGACGCGGCGACCGGTGAGCGGTGGCGTGCCTGGAAGCGGGAGTGCGACAGGGTCGGCGTGCATTGCCCCATCCACGCGGGCAGCTCGACAGCGCCCGCAGGTGCACGCACCTAGCCCTCAGCACCGGATCGCCCACTGACTTCTTCACCGAACTCCCGGAGACCGACCAACCTCCGACCTGTCGGACCTCGGAGACTCCTCCCGGCCGCAAGGCGGCACGCGGCATCGTTGGGGATCGCGGCGGCGTACCGCCCTACCGCCCTACCGGTCATCGCCCGGCCCGGCTCTCTGCTTCACCGCCCCTGGGACGGCCCAACCTCGCCAGAAGCTCAGACTTGGACGCCCACAGCGGAACGAGGGGAATGACGCCGGGCAGTACCACAGACTCGCGGTCGGATGCCCGAACCTCCGGCGGCGCCGGCAGCGACCGGGCGCCGAACCGTCACCGGTCTAGCGAGCCCCGCATCGGCGTGACCGGGTTGAGAAATCGGCGAGACCGACCAACAGTCCAACCGAGCCCGCCCAGAGCCCGCCCGCCGAGCCCGCCACACCGTCCCGTGGACCCGCCAAAGTTATCCACACCGGTTTTCCACAGGCAGCCCCGTTTCACGTGAAACCCCGTGTGGAACAGGGGGTGTGCCTGTGGATGACGGGGTGTGTTCGGCGCCGTGGCGGCCTGTGGACAAGCGGTCGCGGGCCCGGTGCGACCCCCGTCGACCGATCGCCGGTCCAGCCCGGTGGCGGTCGGGAATGACGCTGATTCAAGTAGGGACAGCGGTGCCGGACTCGGTTAGGGTCAGCCTCGTGCAGGACACCCCTCCCTCAGTTCCGGACTTCACCCAGTGGCCGTCCTTCCCCTTCGAGGGCGACCTCCGGGTCAAGCAACTCGACGATCCGGTCCCGGTCGAACCGCCCCGCAAGGGCGAGGGACTCCGGGAATGCACCGCCTGCGGCGCTCCCGACGAGGCGTACATCTGGGTGAGCGAGCGCTGGCGGGTACGCGCCATGGACCGCCCCACCGGGCTGCCGATGGTGCTGATCCTCGAATCCCGCTCGCACCTCGATCTCGGCGATCTGCCCAACCTGCTCGCCGCCGAACTCGGCGTGATGACGGTACGGCTCGAGCGCGCGATCCGGTCGCTGGACGGCGTCGCCCGGGTCCACGTCAACCGCTGGGGCGACGGCTCCGCTCACCTGCACATGTGGTTCCTGGCCCGGCCCCTCGGCCGGCTCCAGTTGCGCGGCACGTTCCTGCCGCTCTGGGACTCGATCCTGCCGCCGATCTCCGAGGCCCAGTGGCGGGAGAACCTCGCCCTGGTGGCCGCCTGGCTCGCCGAGTTCGGAGGGCGGCCGCTGGCCGAGCCGCCGCGCATCCAGTGGCAGGCGCCCTCCAGCCTGACGGACGCCGCTCCGGCGACCAGCGAGCGGGCGGACGAGGAGGCGGCATCGGTGATCGAGGCAGCGGCGGAGATTCCCGAACCGGCGTCCGGGAGCGAGCCCGACGCCCCTCCAGCGTCCACCACCCTCGGCACCTCGGCCACCGAGCACACCGGACAGCGGCAAGGGGATGCCTCGGCAGCACCCGCCGACAGGGGTGAGGTCGCACCGCCCGCCGGAACTCCGGGAGTTGCCGCCTCGGGCACCGCCCGCTCGACGGACAGCTAGTCCGCCGGACCGCCCAGGGTCGCGGTATCGCGGATCGGCACGGCCAGGGCTGAATCCTGTTCACAGCAGCCCCGACCGAGGGGCCGAGTCAGGAGACGTCGAAGCCGTGCGGCCAGACGGAACGGCCGGGGTAGGGAGTAGCCGCGCTCAGGCGCGGCTCGCGGCCCGGGTCACCAGGGAGCCGAGCACCCGGCCGAAGTCGAGACCGGCGGCCTGCACGGCGAGCGGCAGCAGGGAGGTCTCCGTCATCCCCGGGGAGACGTTGACCTCCAGCACGTGCGGCTGGCCGTCCGCGTCCACGATCAGGTCGACCCGGCTCAGGTCGCGCAGGCCGAGCGCGGCGTGCGCGGCGAGCGCCACCTCGGCGACCGTGTCGGCCACCGCCGGGTCCAGCCGGGCGGGCGTGTGCCAGGTGGTACGGCCGGCCGTGTACCGGGCGGCGTAGTCGTACACCCCGTTGCGGGGCACGATCTCCACGGCCGGCAGGGCGCGCGGACCGTCACCCAGGTCGACCACGGAGACCGCCACGTCCATGCCCGGCACGTACCGCTCGACCAGCGCCGTGGAGTCGTAGGCGAAGCAGCCGACCATCGCGGCCGGGAGGGCCGTGGCGTCCCGGACCACCGCGGCGCCCAGACCGGAGCCGCCCTGGGCGGGCTTCACCATCAGCGGCAGGCCCAGCCGGTCCACGATCCGGTCGAGCACCGCCACCGCGCCCAGTTCGGAGAACCGGTCGTGCGGCAGCGCCACCCAGTCCGGGGTGGGGATGCCGGCCTCGCGGAGCACCGCCTTCGCCGACGGCTTGTCCCAGGCGAGCCGCGAGGCGCGGGCGTCGCAGCCGACGTACGGGATGCCGCAGAGATCGAGCACCCCGCGCAGCGAGCCGTCCTCGCCGGTGGCGCCGTGCAGGGCGATCACCACGGCGTCCGGCGGGTCGGCGGCCAGCGCCGGCAGCAGGGCCACGTCGGCGTCGCGCAGCTCGGCGTCCATGCCGACGGCGCGCAACGCGTCGAGCACCCGGCGGCCGGAGCGCAGCGAGACGTCCCGCTCGTAGGAAAGGCCGCCGGCGAGGACCAGCACGTGCAGGTCGGCGGTGACGGGGGTCGCGGCGGGATGTTCGGCAGCGGTCGCGCTCATGCCGAAATCATGCCAAGTCAGGTCCCGGCGTGTCCGAACCGGCCTGCCCGCGTCGCACGCCGGGCCGGCCCACCGCGCCGAAGACCTTCCGCATGGCGATGTCCTGCTCCATCACGCCGGCCAGCCGGCGCACGCCCTCCCGGATCCGCTCCGGCGACGGGAAGGAGAAGTTGAGCCGCATGTTGCCGCTGCCGGTGCCGTCGGCGTAGAAGCCGGTGCCCGGCACGTACGCCACCCGGGCGGCGATGGCCCGCGGCATCATCGCCTTGGAGTCCAGCCCGTCGGGCAGGGTGGCCCAGACGAAGAGGCCGCCACCGGGGGTGGTCCAGGTGGTGCCGTCGGGCATCAGGTCCGCCAGCGCGGTGAGCATCGCGTCCCGCCGCTCCCGGTAGACCTCCCGGTAGACCTTGAGCTGCTGCCGCCAGGGCATGGTCGACAGGTAGGTGGTGACGGCCGCCTGGGCGTAGCCGCTGGGGCAGAGGATCTGCGCCTCGCTGGCGATCACCAGCTTGTCGCGGACCGCGTGCGGCGCGAGGATCCAGCCCACCCGCAGCCCGGGGGCGAAGGTCTTGGAGAACGTGCTCAGGTAGAAGACGCCGTCCCGCCGGCGCGCGCGCAGCGGCGCCGGCGCGTCGCCCTCGAAGCCCAGCTGGCCGTACGGGTCGTCCTCGACCACGAGCAGGCCGGCGCGCTCACAGATGTCGAGTACCCGTTCGCGCCGCTCCTCGGTCAGCGTGACGCCGGTCGGGTTCTGGTAGGTCGGGATGGTGTAGAGGAACTTCACCCGGCGGCCGGCGCGCGCCTGCTCGGCGATGGCCACCTCGAGCGCCTCCGGGATCAGCCCGTCGTCGTCCATCGGCACGTGCACGACCTGGGCCTGGGCCGCCTGGAACACCCCGAGTGCGCCGACGTAGGTCGGCCCCTCGGCGAGCACCACGTCACCCGGGTCGAGGAAGAGCCGGGCCACCAGGTCGAGCGCCTGCTGACCGCCGACGGTGACCACCACGTCCTCCGGGGAGGCGCCGCAGGCCGCGTCGATGCCGGAGAGGGACATCACCTCGCAGATCCGCTCGCGCAGTTCCAGGGTGCCCTGCCCGATGCCGTACTGGAGGGTGGTGGTGCCGTGCTCGGCGCCGAGCCGGCCGAGCATCTCGCCGACCGCGTCCAGCGGCAGTGCCGCGATGTAGGGGGCGCCACCGGCGAGCGAGACCACCTCCGGCCGGCTGGCCACCGCGAAGAGCGCTCGGATCTCGGAGGCGGTCATGCCCCGGACCCGACGGGCGTACCGGTCGGTGTAGTCGTCGAGTGTCGTGCCGGTCATGACATCACCTCGATGGCTGCTCGGGTGGCTTCCGTCCCGGGGTACCCCGGACACCGGCGACCATGGCGACACGGGACGCCGAATGTCGATCGTAGTCCGCTCGCGCCCGGATGACGCCGCGCCGGGGGCAGGCTTCCACATGCCGGACCCGGCGGACGGCCACCCGGAGGTGGGGTTTCGCGCGTCCTCTCCCCTGACGTCCGTTCGCGGCGTACGATCGCTGGTCGGGGGCAGGAAGGCGGCGGGGTCGTTCCGTGCCGGTTCATCACCGAGCCTGAGTGTGGGGATGCGCCAATGTCGCGACGTCTGGTCAGTCTGACCCTGGACACGCTGGAGGACCTGCCCCGCCCCTGCCGGCAGTGCGTCTTCTGGGAACTCGACCCGGTCTCCGCCGACCGGGCCTGCGCGGCCGGCGACCCGGGCCTGGAGAAGGAGGCGTGGGTCTCCCAGACGCTGCTGGAGTGGGGCTCCTGCGGCAAGCTGGTCTACGTCGACGGCATGCCGGCCGGCTTCGTCATGTACGCCCCGCCCGCCTACGTGCCCCGCTCGATGGCGTTCCCCACCTCGCCGGTCTCGGCCGACGCCGCGCTGCTGATGACGGCCAACGTGGTGCCCGCCTTCGCCGGCGGCGGGCTGGGCCGGATGCTGGTCCAGGGTGTCGCGCGGGACCTCACCAAGCGCGGCATCAAGGCGATCGAGGCGTTCGGCGACGCCAAGTTCGGCGACTCCGACGACCCGGCCGGCGGTTGCCTGGCTCCTGCCGACTTCTTCCTTTCGGTGGGCTTCAAGACGGTTCGTCCGCATCCCCGCTTCCCGCGCCTCCGCCTGGAACTGCGCACCGCGCTGAGCTGGAAGTCCGACGTCGAGTACGCGCTGGAGAAGCTGCTCGGCTCGATGAGCCCGGAGACCCTGCTGCGGCCGGTCCGACCCGCCCCCGCCACCCGCTCCTCGATCGGCTGAACGCCGCACGCCCGACCGACCACTCCCGGGACGGGACGCCACGCCGCCGGTCAGTCCACCACCGTGCCGGCGGCCACCACCGCCCGCAGCTCGCTCACGTCGATCGAGCCGGTCGGCACGTCCCGCTCGATCGGGAAGTACATCCGCTGCACCCCGGCCACGATCGCCTCGACCACCCGGTCGCGGAACCGCGGATCCACCAGCCGGGCCCGGTCGGCCGGCGAGGTGAGGTAACCGACCTCGACCCGGACGGCCGGCATCCGGGTCAGTCGCAGCAGGTCCCACGCCTTGGCGTGGGTACGGCAGTCGCGCAGCCCGGTACGCGCCACGATCTCCCGCTGTACCAGCCCGGCCAGCCGCTCCCCGGTCGCCGAGGTCACCCCGTTGTCGGTGCCGTAGTGGTACGTGGCCACCCCCTCGGCGGCCGGGTTGGCGTGCCCGTCGGTGTGCAGCGAGATGAACACGTCCGCGCCGAGCGAGTTGGCCAGCTGGGCCCGGTCGACGTCGGGCAGGCAGGTACGCGGCGACGGGCCACGGGTGAGCTGCACCCGGACCCCGGACGCGGCGAGCCGCCCCTCCAGCCGGCTGGCCAGGTCGTGCACCAGGTCCGCCTCGGTCCAGCACAGCGGCCCGTCCCGCACCACCACGCCCGGGTCGGTGCCACCGTGCCCAGGGTCGATCACCACCGTCTTGCCGACCAGCGTCGGCCCGGACTGCCGGATCGCGTCCGACTCGCGCAGCCACTGCGGCCGGCCCCCGACCACCTTGCGGCCCAGCCGGCGCAGCGCGTCCATGGTGTGCGGGCCGCACGAGCCGTCCGGGGTCAGCCCGACCTCGCGCTGGAACTGGGCGACCGCCCGGGCGGTCCGGATGCCGTAGATGGCGTCCGCGCGCCCCACGTCGTACCCCATCTCCAGCAGCCGCTCCTGCAGCGACCGGACGTCCTCACCGGTGAGCGGCTCGGGCACCGCGTGGTAGAGGGTGCGGGCGCCGAGCCGCCAGCGGGCGGCGTCCAGGGCCCGCCAGGTCTCCGCACCCACCCGCCCGTCCACGCTCAGCCCACGGGACTGCTGGAAGGCCCGCACGGCCCGTTCGGTCTGCGGGTCGAACTCGTCGCCCGGGCCGGGCGACGGGGTGAGCAGGTCGAGGCCGGAGAGCACCGTACGGATCTCCGTCACGGCGGGCCCACGGTCTCCGGGTCGGATCGGACGCACGCACGACCCCCTCTGCGCGGATGCTGGCTGGCCGGGCCCCGCGGTCGCAGGACCGCGACTGGAACGGAGGTGCTCGCCTCGTTGACGGGTTGCCGGGGCGCCGGCCACCGGGCCCCGGGTTGAGGTTATGCGTTCCGCGGGGTCGAGGTGCGGCCGTCCGGAAAAGACGAACCCCGCGCCCGGCTGTTGCGCGGGCGCGGGGTCGGAAAAGTGGTGTTTATGCTGCTCAGAGCGCGGATTCGATCAGCTTGACCAGTTCGCCCTTCGGCTTGGCCCCGGCGATCGACTGCACCGGCTCGCCGTTCTTGAACACGGTGAGGGTCGGCACCGACATCACCCGGTAGGTCCGGGCGGTCTCCGGGTTCTCGTCGATGTTGAGCTTGACGATGGTGACCTGGTCACCCATCTCGCCGGCGATCTCCTCCAGCAGCGGCGAGACCTTGCGGCACGGCCCGCACCACTCCGCCCAGAAGTCCACCAGCACCGGCTTGTCGGACTTCAGCACGTCGGCCGCGAAGCTCGCGTCGGTGACCGACTTGGTTGCACCCATCTATGACCCTCCTCCGGGGATGTGTATCTGGTTGTTCAGCCCTGCAGCGTGGCGATGAAGCGCTCGGCGTCCAGCGCGGCCGCACAGCCCGTGCCGGCGGCGGTGATCGCCTGCCGGTAGGTGTGGTCGACCAGGTCGCCGGCGGCGAAGACACCGGGCACGCTGGTCCGGGTGCTGGGAGCCTCGACCTTCACGTACCCCTCGGCGTCGAGTTCCACCTGCCCCCGGAAGAGCTCGCTGCGCGGGTCGTGGCCGATCGCCACGAAGACACCGGTGACGTCGAGCACCTTCGACTCACCGGTGTGCACGTTGCGCACCCGGACGCCGGAGACCTTGCCGTCGGCACCGAGGATCTCCTCGACCACGGTGTTCCACTCGACCTTGATCTTCTCGTTGCCCAGCGCCCGGTCGGCCATGATCTTGCTGGCCCGGAACGAGTCCCGGCGGTGGATGATGGTCACCGAGTCGGCGAACCGGGTCAGGAAGCTGGCCTCCTCCATCGCCGAGTCGCCACCGCCGACCACCACGATGTTCTGGTTGCGGAAGAAGAAGCCGTCACAGGTGGCGCAGGAGGAGACACCGTGGCCCAGGTACTCCTGCTCACCCGGTACGCCCAGCGGACGCCAGGCGGAGCCGGTGGCGAGGATGACCGCGCGGGCCCGGTAGGCCGTCTCGCCGACCCAGACCGTGCTGGTCGCCCCGGAGCCGACGTCGCCGGTGTCCACCAGCTCGACCCGGGTGACGTCGTCGGTGAGGAACTCGGCGCCGAACCGCTCGGCCTGCTTGCGCATGTTGTCCATGAGTTCGGGACCGAGGATGCCGTCGGCGAAGCCGGGGAAGTTCTCCACCTCGGTGGTGGTCATCAGCGCGCCGCCGGACTGCACGCCCTCGATGACCAGCGGCTTGAGGTTGGCGCGTGCGGCGTAGACCGCCGCCGTGTAGCCGGCCGGCCCGGAGCCGATGATGATCAGGTTGCGGACCTCGTCCACTGCCGTCTCCCGATTGTGTGTGTTCGCCATCGGCACGCGCACCGATGCCGATCCGAGTGCCGACGCCTCGGGGGTGCCGGCAGCTGACTTCCAGAACGTCATCGTACGAACCGGGGATTCCCGAGCCGGTCATCCGGTGGGTCAGGTCACGTGGACGGTCAAACGCCCGACCGCGATTTCACCCTACCCGCGTGCGGTACCGGGTGTCCGCGCCAGATCCGGGGACACCGCACCCGGGTCCGCTGACCCAGGCCCACCGGGCACCGGAGTTGTCGGTGAAGCGCACCACCAGCGCCGGCTGCCCCTGGAACCGGGCGTAGTCGACCACCTCGACCACCAGCGGCCCGGCGCCGTGCTCGGTGCCGATGTCGCCCAGGCAGGCGGTCAGCGCGGCCTGGTCGGCGAGCCGGTCGAGACCGCCCGGGGCGGCCATCCGCCCGCCCTCCGCGTCGACCCGGGCCGGGGCGCCGCTGCCGAACGGCACGGCCTTCAGCGTGGACAGGCCGCCGAGCGTCTCGGGGGTGTAGTCCGTCCCGCTGCGCTGCTGGGCGCCGGAGGCGCCGGCCGCCGCCGGACCGGCCGCCTCGGGCGCGGTCCGGCCCTCGGCGCTGTCGCTCACCGCCGTTCCGGCCGCCCCGTCCTCCGACCGGTTACCGGCGAGCTGGTTCACGCCGAGCCCGACCGCGGCGATCGACACCGCGGCGACCGCCACCGGACCGGCGAGCCGGGTGAACCGGCGCCGCCGCCGGCCCGGGCCGGTCGCCGCGCCGCGCCCCGGCTCCGATCGGGGTACGCCGGCCGGGCGCCGCCCGGAGCCACCCACCGGCTGCGCCGGCACGACCGCCGGCGCGGCGGCGGTGTCCGGCTCGGCGGACACCGCGCGCGACCCGGTGGCCGCGGTGGGGTCGGCCGGAGTCTCGTCGGACGGTACGTCGACGGGCTGCGCGGCGAGGGCGGCCAGGATCCGGTCGGTCACCGCCGCCGGCATCGGCTCGGGCGATTCGCCCCAGCCGGCCAGGTCGGCGCGGACCCCGGCCACGGCCGCGGCCAGCAGCGCGTACGCCTCGGACCAGGCGGGGTCCTCGGTGACCAGCCGGGCGACGGTGGCCTCCTCGGGGGTGCCCTCCAGCGCCCCGCCGACGTAGTCGGCGAGCAGGTCGTGGTCGACCTCGCTGAAGCCCCCGGCGCTCACGCGTCCTCCTGGTTGGCATCCCGCCGGGATCGTCCCGACCCCGATCCGACGCCCTCGGGAGCCCGGGGGTTCCCGAGGGTGACACCCGGCACGTCCGGCTCCGGCCCGCCCGCCGGCTGTCCGGGCCGGGCGGTGGTTCGCGGCCGGAGGTGACCGAGCATGGTGGCCAGCCGCGCCCGGCCCCGGGCGCACCGGCTCTTCACCGTCCCCTCGGCCACGCCGAGCATCCGGGCGACCTCGGCCACCGGGTAGCCCTGCACGTCGACCAGGACCAGCGCGGCCCGCTGCTCGACCGGCAACGCGGCGAGGGCGTCGCGGACGACCAGCGCGGTGTCGTGGTCCGGTGCCGGCGCGGCCGGCTCGACGCCGCCGGTGGCGGACCCGGACTCCCGGTCGTGCACCCCGTCCGGCAGCGGCACGGTCGGATGCGCCTGGCGGCGCCGGATCCGGTCCAGGCAGGCGTTCACCACGATCCGGTGCAGCCAGGTGGTGACGGCCGAGTCGCCGCGGAAGCGGGCCGCGGCGCGGTGCGCCGAGAGCAGCGCGTCCTGGAGGGCGTCCGCGGCCTCCTCGCGGTCGCCGAGGGTGCGCAGGGCGACCGCCCAGAGCCGGTCCCGGTGCCGGCGGAACAGCTCGGCGAAGGCGTCCCGGTCGCCGGCCACGTGGGCGTGCAGCAGGTCCAGGTCGCTGGCCTCGGCCGGTGACGACGCGAGCGGCGGGCCACCCGTGGTGCCCGCCGACCCGTCCGCCCGCTCGCCGTGCCCGGTCATCATCGCGTCCGGCGGAGGCGACGCCCGGGGTGCGACGAGCGGCTCACGAACCCTGGACCTTGATCTCCTGCACGCCGACCTTGTAGCCGCCGTCGCTGTCCGGCAGCTCGGTGATCCAGAAGAGCAGGTAGCGGTACTTCTGTTCGGCGTTGAAGCCGGTGAAGGTCATGGTGGTGCCGTCGTGCTCCTCGAATGCCCGACCGACCGGCTTCTGCTGGTAGTCGGCGACGAGCTGGGCGTCACCGGCCTTGGTCGACGGGTGCTCGGTGGTGCCGTGGAAGAGCTGGGCGGAGGCGCCCTGGGCGGAGAGCAGGACCTGCACCGACTTCACGTTGCGCTCGGAGCCGAGGTCGATCCAGACCCCCATGCCCTTCTTGAGGTTGCCGAAGTTGGCGGCCCGCCGGTAGGTCTGCGTCTCCCAGCCCTCGTCCTCGTCACCGTCGAACACCTTGTCGGCGTTCTTGACCTCGGTCCGGTCTCCGTCCGGGTCGATGATCTGAGCTCTGGTGATCTTGATCGGGCCCACGGCGGGAGCCGGGCTGGCGTCGTCGGCGGGAGCGCTGGAGGTGGGCTGGGCGACCGGGTTGGTCTGCGGGTCCTTGTCGTCGCCACCGAGCGCGCTGATGCCGATCAGCAGGCCGACCAGGGCGACGGCGAGCAGGCCGGCGATGCCGATGGCCACCTTGCGACCGCCGGCGGCGGCCAGCGGCGACGGCTCGTCGCCGGTGTCCGCGGCGAACCGCAGCGGGCCGCTGTTGTCCAGGTACTGCTCGTCGGCGGGCACGTCGAGCCGGGCCAGTTCGGCCGCCAGCACGTCCGAGGACGGCGGCGCGACCTCGGCGTCGAGCAGGTCCATGGTCAGGTCGTCGAGGTACGCCGGCACGCCGGCCCGGACCTGCCGGGGCGCGGCGAGCGCGCCGGTCGCGTCGCGCACCGCGTCCGGGATGGCGGCCCGGCCGTGGCCGGCGGTGGCGCCGCGCAGCGGGGCCTCGGTGTGCGGCCAGTGCCCGGTCAGCGCGAAGTAGAGGATGCCGCCGACCGCCCGGACGTCGCTCTCCTGGCTGTCGTCGCCGTCGGTGCGCGCGTCGGCCAGCACCACCCGGCCGTCGTCGCTGATCATCACCGTGCCGGGGTGGACGTTGCCGTGCACCATGTCGGTGGCGTGCACGGCGGCCAGCGCGCTGGCGACGGCGTTGCCGATGGTGGTCGCCCGGGCCCCGTCGAGCGGGCCGTCGGCGACCAGTTCGCGCAGCGACCGGCCGTCGACCCACTCGCGAACCACGTACGCCCGTTCGCCCTCGTCGATCGCGTCGTAGACGCCGACCAGGTTGGGGTGGATGACCCGGCTGGCCGCGACGGCGGCTTGGAGCATCTCGGTGGCGGACTCGCCGCCCGGGTAGCGCAGCACGACCGCGACGGGACGGCGCAGTACGACGTCGACCCCGCGCCAGACCAGCCGGCCCGCGCTGTCGTTGTTGATGTGCTCGACCAGCTCGTAACGCTCGGCGAGGATCTCACCGGCCGTGGGAGCACCGAAGGTCATGACCGGAGGAGCGCTCTCGTCCGCGTCCTGACCCTCGCCGACCTGGGTCACCCGTCCTCCCTCGGTGATCGTGTCGATCGATGGACCCGCGCTGCTGGGCATGTGGCTTCCCGCTCTGTCTTTCAGGGGCCGGCCGACCGGTGTCGGCGCGAGCGCCGGTGCCTGCCGTACCCGTCGAGAGCGACCTTACCCGGCTGGGCCGTCTCCCCGACATGTCATCTTCCCGCCGCACCCAGCGAGGTTTCGGGAGTAGACGAGCTCGTCCGGTTACGACCGTTGTCAACCACGTTGCTGGCACATGTACTAGCCAATCTAGAGGTAGACCGCAAGGGCTCGACGCAGGGGCCGGAACGGTGTCGCGGCCGCGTCGATGTCCGGGGGGTTCCCGACGAACGGGGCGCCATACTCAGCCGTCCGGTTGGTTATCCACAGCTCGATCCGGTGACTGAGCGGGGAATCGCGGAGTTATCCACAGGCGCATCCCCAGGCTGGTGATCCACCGTCACGCTTCGTACCGGCGGGTAGGGCCGGGCGGCGGTCAGCGGCCGAGCCGGCGCCGGACCATCCCGACCACCTCGGTGATCTCACCGATCCGCAGCGCCATGGCCAGACCGAGATAGGTACCGCCGATCACCGCCCCGCCGATCACCAACTGGGCCAGCGCCTGGGCGCGGCTCGGCGTGTCGTCGCCGGGCAGCAGCGCGACCACCAGCAGGCCGACCAGGGCCGCGCCGAGCGCGGCGACCGCGACCCGGGCCAGGGTGCGGGTGATCGCGCCGAGCCCGATCCGGCCCACCCGGGGCCGCAGCAGCCAGGCGGAGGCGATCGCGGCGGCCAGGTAGGAGACCGCGTTGCCGATCATCATTCCGGCGGCCGCGAAGTGCGCGGCGAAGGCGGCGAAGAGAATGATCTGGACGCCGATCCGCAGCGCCACCACCGGAATGTTGATCAGCGCCGGGGTGCGGGTGTCGGGGAGCGCGTAGAAGGCGAAGGTGAACAACTGGCTGATCGCGAACGGCACCAGCGCGAGCGCGGCGACCAGCAGCACCAGCGAGGTGTCGGCGGCGTTGTCGTCGCTGAACGCGCCGTAGCGGAACAGGGTCACCGACAGCGGGGTGGCCAGCACCGCGTAGCAGACGGCGATCGGGGCGAGCACCGCCGAGACGGTGCGGGTGCCCCGGGACAGGTCGGCGGCGAGGTCGGCGTACCGGCCGTCGGCGGCGGCCGCGCTCATCCGGGGCATCAGCGCGGTGATGATCGAGACGGCGATGATGCCGTGCGCCATCATCAGCAGCAGGAAGACGTTGTTGTAGATCAGCGCGCCGGCGTCCCCGTCACCCGCCCGGTTCAGCAGGTTGAAGAGCACGATCAGGCCGATCTGGCTGACCGCGACGTAGCAGAACATCCAGGCGCCGAGGCGGCCCAGCTCGGCCAGGCCCAGCGCCCGGAAGTCGAACCGGAACCGCCACCGGAAGCCCACCTTGCGCAGCGCCGGCAGCAGGCCGGCGGCCTGGATCGCCACGCCGAGCAGGGTGCCGCCACCGATCAGCAGGATCCGCCCGGTGGTCATCTGCTCCGGCCGGATGATCTCGGCGCCGAAGATCGCGATGTAGAGCCCGGCGGTGGCGATCACCACGATGTTGTTCAGGATCGGCGCCCACATCGGGGCGGCGAAGTGCCCCCGGGTGTTGAGCACCGCACTGATCAGCGCGCTGAGGCCGGTGAAGAAGATCATCGGCAGCATCAGGTACGACAGGTTGGTGACGAGTTCCTGGTAAGCCTCGCCGCGGTTGTCGCTGGTGTAGAGCATGGTGAGCAGCGACGCGGCGGCCACGGCGAGCAGCGCGGCCGCGGCCAGGGTGACCACCGCGAGGGTGAGCAGCCGCTGGGCGTACGCCTGACCGCCGTCGGCGTCGGCCTTGCGCCGGCGCACCAGCACCGGGATGAGCACGCTGGTGAGGATGCCGCCGAGCAGGAACTCGTAGACCATCCCGGGCAGGATCTGCGCGGTGGTGTACGCGTCGCCGACCAGGGCGCCGCCCAGCGCCGCGGTCAGCGCCAGCGTGCGCAGGAAGCCGGTGCCCCGGCTGACCAGGCTGCCGATCGCCATCACCGCGCTGTTGGTCGCGGCGCTGCCCTCGGCCACCTGCTCCGGCGGCGGGGCGGTCGACTCCATCGCCGGCTGGTTGAGCGGCTCCGCCGAGATGAACGTGGCGCCGTCCGCCGGAGGCCGCCCGCCGCCGTCACCCATGGCGTTCGCGCTGCGGTAGAGCCCGCCGCTCATCTTCTCGCCTCCAAGGGGTATCCGGAGCCGGCACCGGCCCGCACGAGCATGACGATAGTCAACGCGCACCTGCTACCCGCGCCCGGCAGAGGACATCCGCACCGGGACCGATAGGCTGGCGATCCCATGTCCGAAGCCTCCGCTCCCCGTGCCGCCGCCGACCGCCGCGAACTCACCGCCGCGCAGCGCAACGCCGTCGCCGAACTGCTCCGGGTCTCGCCGGTCGCCGACGAGCTCGGCCGCCGGTTCGCGAAGGCCGGCCACGAGTTGCACCTGGTGGGCGGTTCGGTGCGGGACGCCCTGCTCGGCCGGCTCGGCGAGGACCTCGACTTCTGCACCGACGCGCTGCCCGACCAGACGCTGCGCATCGTCCGGGGCTGGGCCGAGTCGATCTGGGAGACCGGCCGCGAGTTCGGCACCATCGGCGCCCAGCGCGACGGGCTGCGGCTGGAGATCACCACCTTCCGGGCCGAGGCGTACGACCAGGTCACCCGCAATCCGGTGGTCAGCTACGGCACGGACCTGACCGAGGACCTGAAGCGGCGGGACTTCACCATCAACGCGATGGCGGTCAGCCTGCCCGAGCACCGGTTCACCGATCCGCACGGCGGGCTGGCCGATCTCGCGGCGAAGGTGATCCGGACCCCGGCGTCGCCGCAGGAGTCGTTTCGGGACGACCCGCTGCGGATGCTCCGGGCCGCCCGGTTCGCCGCCCAGCTGCGCTTCGCGGTGCACCCGGACGTGCACGCGGCGATGACCCGGATGGCCGCCGACCTGGACCGGATCACCGCCGAGCGGATCCGCGACGAGTTCACCAAGCTGCTCTGCGGCGCCGACCCGGTGACCGGGCTCCGGTTGCTGGTCGACACCGGGCTGGCCGACCGGTTCCTGCCGGAGCTGACCGGCCTGAAGCTGGAGATCGACGAGCACGCCCAGCACAAGGACGTCTACGAGCACACCCTCACCGTGGTGAGCAACGCGGTCTCGTACGAGGAGGACGGCTGCGACTTCGTGCTCCGGATGGCCGCGCTGATGCACGACGTCGGCAAGCCGGCGACCAAGGCGGTCGGCCCAGACGGCCGGGTCAGCTTCCACCACCACGAGGTGGTCGGCGCCCGGCTCACCAAGGCGCGGATGAAGGCGCTGCGCTACCCGAAGGACGTCACCGCTCAGGTGACCGCGCTGGTCGCGCTGCACCTGCGGTTCTACGGCTACGGCCGGGGCGAGTGGACCGACTCGGCGGTGCGCCGCTACGTCGCCGACGCCGGTGACCTGCTGCCGCGGCTGCACAAGCTCACCCGGTCGGACTGCACCACCCGTAACCGGCGCAAGGCGGCCCAGCTCGCCGCCGACTACGACGCGCTGGAGGAGCGGATCGCCCGGATCGCCGCCGAGGAGGACCTGGCCCGGGTCCGCCCCGACCTGGACGGCAACGCGATCATGGAGCTGCTCGGCGTACCGCCGGGGCCGGTGGTCGGCCGCGCCTGGAAGCACCTGAAGGACCTGCGCCTGGAGCGCGGCCCGCTGGACCGCGAGACGGCCGAGGCCGAGCTGCTGCGCTGGGCCCGCGACGAGGGCCTGCGCGACTGAGCCGACGCGGAGGGCGCCGCCCCCGGGGAGCGACGCCCTTCGCCCTACGGTCGGCGCTACTTCGCCTCGACCGCGGTGCCGTCCACCGCCGGCTTGCCGTTGCCCGACGACGACGCCGAGCCGAGCTTCGCCAGCAGGCCGGCCAGGTCGATGCCGGTCAGGTCGCTGCCCAGTTGGAGCCCCTGCGCCACGTTGCCGGCCACCGACTTGGTCAGCGAGGAGGCCCCGTCGGTCGAGATGACCGTCATCTTGTCGATCGCGCCGATCGGCGCGCTGGCCGCCTCGACCACCTGCGGCAGCACCTTGACCAGCAGGTCGAGCACCGCCGCCTCGCCGTACGCGGCGAACGCCTCGGCCTTGCGGGCCATCGCGTCCGCCTCCGCCTGCCCCTTGGCCAGGATGGCCGCCGCCTCGGCCTGGCCCTCCCGCTCGACCGCCTCGGCGATCGCGGAGCGCCGCCGCTGCTCGGCCTCGCCCTCCTTGGCGCCCTCGATCGCGTTCGCCTCGGCCAGCGCGGCCCGCCGGGCCCGCTCGCCCTCACCGGTGAGCCGGGCCTGCTCGGCGGCGGCCTGAGCGGCGGCGATGACTGCCTGCCGCTGCGCGTCGGCGTTCAACACCGCGGCGTTGCGGGCCGCCTCGGCCTCCTGCTCGACCTTGTACCGGGCGGCGTCCGCCGGCTTGCGCACCTCGGTGTCCAGTTGGCGCTGCTTCAGCTCGGCGTTGCGCTCGGCCACCTTCTGCTGCTCGGAGAGGATCGCCTGGTCCCGCTCGGCCTGGGCGAGCGGCCCGGCGGCGGCGGACTTCGCCTTGGCCGCGTCGATCTCCGCCTGGATGGCTGCCTGCTTGAGCGCCAGGTTCCGGTTGGCCTCGGCGATCGCCTCCTCGGCGAGCAGCCGCTCCTGCTCGGCCTGCTGCCGGGCCCGGGCCTCGGCGATGGCCGCGTCCTTGAGCACCCGCGCGGCCTCCGGCCGGCCCAGGTCCTGCAGGTAGGAGCCCTCGGCGAGGATGTCCTGGAGCTGGAAGGTGTCCAGCACCAGGCCCTGGTTGGTCATCGAGTGCTCGGCCTCCTCGGCCACCGCGCTGGCGAAGGCCGCCCGGTCCCGGATGACCTCCTCGACGGTGAGCCGGCCGACGATCGAGCGCAGCGCGCCGGCGAGCACCTCCCGGGTGAAGTCCTCGATCT
The DNA here is from genome assembly GCF_056150265.1 of Micromonospora desertarenae. Classification (NCBI taxonomy): domain Bacteria; kingdom Bacillati; phylum Actinomycetota; class Actinomycetes; order Micromonosporales; family Micromonosporaceae; genus Micromonospora; species Micromonospora desertarenae. The sequence goes on along the minus strand of NZ_JAXCFQ010000011.1, from coordinate 98,123 downwards.
CGTCCTGCTGGTGCAGGAAGCGCTGGGCGGCCGCGCGGATGGCGTCCTCGGTGCCGCCGACCTTGACGATCGCGACCCCGTGCAGCTCGGTACGGATGCCCTGCTTGCTCACCGCGCCCTTGATCCCGACGTCGATCCGGCGGCTGGACAGGTCCAGCGACTGGAGCTTCTGCACCACCGGCAGGACGAAGACCGAGGCGCCGAGCACCACCTTCTGCCCGGACATGTCGGTCGACCGGCCGCCGTCGGCGGTCTGCGTGGTGCGGCCCTTGCGGCCGGTGACGATGAAGGCCTCGTTCGGCCCGGCGACCTTGATCCGGGAGAGCACGAAGAGGATGAGCACGAGGACGAGGAGGACCGCGCCGCCGATGGCGATGAGAAGGGGCATGTGACCGTCCTGTTTCTTATGAGGGGGTTCAGTAGGTCTCGACGTGCACGCTGGTCTCGCTGAGCGCCTCGACCACGAAGATCTGGGCGCCGACCGGGATCGGCCGGTCGGCCCGGGCGTTGAGCTTCACCGGCTGGCCGGCCACGCGGACCCGGACCTCGCCGTAGCCGTCGACCGGCACCGGGGTGACCACCAGGCCGAGCGCGCCGACCAGGTGGTGGCGGTTGGGGGTCGCGTCGGTGGGCATGTCGCGGGCCGCCCGGCCGAGCCGGGCCGCCACCCACGCGGTGGGCACGGCCGCGAGAACTCCGCCGGCCACCGCCGCCGCGATCGCGCCGGGGCCGCCCCCGCCGAGCAGTTCGTTGACGATCGCGGCGCCGAAGCCGAGCGCCCCGACGAACCCGGCGACCGCCTCGACCGACACCGGACCGTCCAGATCGGGTTGACCGAAGTGGAGCAGTTCGGTGCCGAGCAGCGCGAGCGCCAGCACCCCGACGCCGATGCCGCCGATGATGAGGAAGAGCAGGGTCCCCGTGGCCACGACCCGCACGGTATCGATCCCGCGCAACGTCCCGGCCGGTCGCGGCGGGTGTCCGACAAGGAATCTAGCTGTTGACAAGATTGCGTCGATCGGTGAATCTTGACAATGACAAGACGGAGGTTTCCATGTCCGAGGCAACCCGCACCACCGCCGGCGTCCTGCTGATCACCGTGGTCGCCGTCGCGTACGGCGGCCTGACCCTGCTCACCCACCTGGCCCGGCGCAAGGCCGGCTACCTCGACAACCCGGTCCGCCGGGGGCTGTGGACCGCCGGCCACGCCCACGCCGGGGTGCTGGTGCTGTTCGCGCTCGCCGTGCTGCCCTACGTCGACCAGGCCGACGCGTCCGACGGCACCCGCACGCTGATCCGGTCGCTGCTGGTCGCGGCGCCGATCCTGATGCCGCTCGGCTTCTTCCTCTCGGTGGTCCGGCCGCAGGACACCCGGCCCAACAAGCTGATCTGGCTGACCGTGGCCGGCGGGGCCTGCCTCGTCGCCGGCGCGCTGCTGCTCGGCGTCACCCTGCTCTGAGCGCCGGCCGGAGCCGGGGCGGCGTCAGCCCGGTAGGGGCGCCGCGGCTCCGCCAGCCCGCTGCGCGCACCAGGGCCTCTCGACCGGGACGCGGCACCGGGCGGCTGCCGGCGGGATCTGTCGGACCGGTGGACGACAATGGGTGGATGCGCTGGACCGTGCTCGACTCGCCGATCGGAGAGTTCTCCGTGGCCACCGACGACGACAGCGTCCGCGGTACGCGTTTCGGCCGGGTCGCCGGCGCCGCCGACGAGCCGGGCGACGGGTTCTCCCGCCGCGCGGTGGCGGAGCTGCGGGCCTACTTCGCCGGCGAGCTGATCGAGTTCAGCCTGCCGGTGGCGGCGCCCCGGGGCTCCGACTTCGAGCGGGCGGTGTGGCGCGAGATGACCCGGATCCCGTACGGCGGCATGCTCACCTACGGCGAGGTGGCCCGGCGGGTGGGCGATCCCGGCGCCGCCCGGGCGGTCGGGGTGGCCTGCAACCGCAACCCGGTCCCGGTCATCGTGCCCTGCCACCGGATCGTCGGCGCCGGCGCCAAGCTGGTCGGCTTCGGCGGCGGTCTGGACCGCAAGCGCTTCCTGCTCGAACTGGAGGCCCGGGTCGACTTCGAACGCTCCCTGCTCGGTTCCGGCTGACCCACCGGCGGCTCCCGGCCGGCCGGAGAGCACGCGAGCCGTCGGGCCGGCCGGAGACACGCGAGCCGTCGGCCGAACGGATCGGGAGCGACCGATCGGTCGATGCGACGGATCACGCTCGGCGCTGAGGATCGAGGCGTCTGATCCGCCCGACCTCGACGGGGGCTTCCCATGAACGACAGGCAGGACAGGACCGTCAACCGCCGCCGGCTGTTGCGCCGAGCGGGCACCGTCGCCGCGGGGATCGCCGGCACCGGGGTGGTCGGGGCGAGCGCCGCCGGCCCCGCCCAGGCCGCTCCCGGAGACCCGGTCCTGCAAGGCCGGGACAACGACGCCGTGGACCAGACCACGACGTTGCGGAGCGCCGCCACGGGCGCCACGCTGCGGCTGGAGAACGCCAGGACGACGCCGTACCCGAACGACATCACGCTGGCCGAACCGGCGCTGCGGCTCGCCCCGAGCGGGGACACTCTTCCGCCGACCGCCGAGGTCGGCTCGATCGGCATGAACAGCGCCGGCACGCTGCTGGCGGTCTCCGGCCGGTCCGACGGGTTCAGCATCGTCGACTTCGTCTACACCAGCGGCACCGCCAGCCGGATCGTCCCGGTCACGCCGCAGCGGGTCATCGACACCCGCACGCCGATCGGGCGGGCCCGGATCGAGAACCGCACCGGCAACCTGGACAGCTCCGGCCGGCTCCTGGCCGGCCGAACGATCCACGTCAACCTGGGCGACTACGTCTTCTTCGGTGAGGGCGTGTTCGGCAACGTGACCGTCACCGGTCCGCTCGGCGCCGGCTTCCTCCAGATCTTCCCGGAGGGCACGCCGCGCCCCGCGGAGTTCTCCACCATCAACTTCCAGGCCAACCAGACGCTGTCGAACGCGTTCTTCTCGGGCGTCAGCAACGACCTCGACCTGGTCTCGGTCTACACGCTGAAGACGACGCACGTGATCATCGACGTGGTGGCGTTCGTGATCAGCTACGGCGAGGTGAACCCGATGTTCCAGCCGATCTCCGGCGGGGAGCGGTTGAGCGCCGAGGCGCTCGCCGCCCGCCGGGCGGAACGCGCGGCCGCGGCCCGGCGGAGCAGGCCCCGCTGGAGCTGACCGGCCGGTCCCCGTACCCGATCGACCGGAACACGCGAGGGCCGGGTCCGTGCGGACCCGGCCCTCGGCGGTGCTGGTGGTCAGCGCGTCAGCGCTCGACCTCGCCGGCGATGAACGCCTCGACGGCGGCGTGCGCGTCGTGGTCGGCGTACTGCACCGGCGGGGACTTCATGAAGTACGACGAGGCCGACAGGATCGGGCCGCCGATCTTCCGGTCCAGCGCGATCTTCGCGGCCCGGACCGCGTCGATGATGACGCCGGCCGAGTTCGGCGAGTCCCACACCTCGAGCTTGAGCTCGGCGTTGAGCGGGGTGTCGCCGAACGAGCGGCCCTCCAGGCGGATGTACGCCCACTTGCGGTCGTCCAGCCACGGCACGTGGTCGGACGGGCCGATGTGCACGTCGCTCTTGCTCATCTCGTGCGGGATCTGGGAGGTCACCGACTGGGTCTTCGAGATCTTCTTCGAGACCAGGCGGTTGCGCTCCAGCATGTTCATGAAGTCCATGTTGCCGCCGAAGTTGAGCTGGTACGTGCGCAGCAGCTCGACACCGCGGTCCTCGAAGAGCTTCGCCAGCGCCCGGTGCACGATGGTGGCGCCCACCTGGCTCTTGATGTCGTCACCGACGATCGGCAGGCCGGCGTCGGTGAACTTCTGCGCCCACTCCGGGTCGGAGGCGATGAAGACCGGCAGGGCGTTCACGAACGCGCAGCCGGCGTCGATCGCGGCCTGGGCGTAGAACTTGTCGGCCTGCTCGGAGCCGACCGGCAGGTAGGAGACGACCACGTCGACCTGGGCGTCGCGCAGCGCCTTGGCTACGTCGACCGGCTCGGCGTCCGACTCCTCGACGATCTCGCGGTAGTACTGCCCCAGACCGTCGAAGGTGGGGCCGCGCTGCACGGTGACGCCGGTCGGCGGCACGTCGCAGAGCTTGATGGTGTTGTTCTCGCTGGCCACGATCGCCTCGGCGAGGTCCATGCCCACCTTCTTGGCGTCCACGTCGAACGCCGCGACGAACTGCACGTCCGAAACGTGGTAGTCGCCGAAGGTGACGTGCATGAGACCCGGGACGCGGTCGTTCGGGTCGGCGTTCCGGTAGTACTCCACGCCCTGTACCAGGGACGAGGCGCAGTTCCCCACACCGACGATGGCGACGCGGACGGAGCCCATAGCGTCTGCCTCCTTCTTCTTCATCACGGCCGCTCTTTCCTGGACTCTCCAGGCGGAGGCGGGCTGGTGTCTTCTCGTCGGCCGCCGGCCGTCCCGGGCTGCGGGACCGTCGGGGCACGGCCGGAGCGCTCGTTGGCGATGAGCTCCTCCAGCCAGCGAACCTCGCGCTCACAGGCCTCCAGCCCGTGGCGTTGCAGTTCCAGGGTGTACGCGTCGAGGCGCTCGGCCGCCCGGCCGAGCACGTCACGAAGCCCTTCGCGACGCTCCTCGATCTTTCGCCGGCGACCCTCCAGGATGCGCAGTCGGGTCGCCTGGTCGGTCCGGGCGAAGAACGCGAAGTGCACACCGAAGCCCGTGTCGTCGTACGTCTCGGGCCCGGCCTGTGCGATGAGTTGAGCGAAGCGTTCCTTGCCCTCCGCGGTGATTTTGTAGACCACCCGACCTCGTCGGCTGGTCAGCGCGGGAACCTCCTCGGCGGTGGCGGGTGTCTCGGCGGCCTCGGCGATCCAGCCCGCCGCCTGGAGCCGCCGCAGGGTCGGGTAGAGCGAGCCGTAGCTGATCGCCGCCCGGATGGCTCCGAGCTTTGCGGTCAACTCCTTGCGCAGCTCGTAGCCGTGCATCGGAGACTCCTGCAACAGGCCGAGGATGGCGAGCTCGAGCACGGACCACCCTTCCCTTACCCTGTGCGGGGAGTGCTAACCGCCGCGATGTATCGGACCGATACATCGCACGTTAGCGGTTCACCGTGATCAGGGCAAACCCCCAATCCGAGTTCCTGTCGTCACGCATCGTCACCACGGTCGCCTCGTCAGGCGAGACCGCGTACCCTTCTCCGCATGCGTACGCAGCGCCAGGTCGTCGACTACTCGCTCCAGAAGCGGGCGGTGCTGCGTGAGCTCCTCGCCGGGCGGGTCGGCACCTACGACGTCTGCGACGCCTCGCCGTACCTGAAGAACGCTGCTCGGTTCCACGGTGAGCCGACCGACGAGCGGTGCCCGATCTGCCGGAGCGAGAACCTGATCCACGTCCACTACATTTACGGGGACGAACTCAAGCAGTCCGCCGGCCAGGCCCGCACCCTGGCGGAACTGCCCGTGCTGGCGATGACGCTGCGTGAGTTCCAGGTTTTCGTGGTGGAGGTGTGCCTCGGCTGTGACTGGAACCATCTCGTCGAGCAGTTCCTGCTCGGGCGGGACGGGCTCACCGGTGGCGGCGAGGGCGGGCCGGACCAGGACGCGGTGGGTGGCGGCAACGCCGCGGCCGCCGCGCCGGCCACTCGACGGAGGCGAGAGGCGCAACGGTGATCCCAGCTGGATCGGTTGACCCGGTGGAGGAGAGCTGGGGCGACCGACAGCTCGTTGGTCCGAATGGCCCGATTGATACGGAACTGACACCGGCTGATCGGCACGTGTGTGCCGCCGTGGCGGGTGTCTCAACTCACGGCAACCCGGTGGCGGCGCATCCGCGCTCCACCGCGACCGGCAGGGTGTGAGGAATGAACTCGTACGGCGATCCCAGTTCTTCGCGTGGGCGGGCCCAGATCCCGGGCCAGAACGGCGACCCGGGACGGGCGGACGACGCGTACGGCCGCGGTGGTGAGCCGCGCGCGAACGGTTGGGCGGCCGCGGACGGTTCGGCCCCGGCCGGCCGGGCCTCGGTGGGGCCGCGGGGCGGGGCGGGTGGCCGAGCCTCGGTCGGCGGTTCGGCCGCTGTGCCCCCGCGCGGCGGCTCGGCGGCGGGTTCCGCCTCCGTCGGGCGCGCCGGCCGGGCCTCGGTCCCGGTCTCCCCGGCGCCCGGCGGTGGCCGGGCGGGCGCGGGTCGGGCCACGGTGCCGGTCTCCCCGGCGCCGGGCGGTCCGGCCGGGCGGGCCACGGTCGGAGCCGCCGCGGTGGGTGCGGCGTCGGCCGGGCGGGCCCGGGTAGGCGGGTCGGCGGCGGTGGCCCGGGCCAGCGTGTCGCCGGTCTCCGGCGGGCCGGGTGGCCCCGGCGGGCCGACCGGTCCCGGTCGGGGTGGTCGTGGCGCGGGTGACCCGGCCGCGGCGGCCCGGGCGCGCAAGCGCAAGCGGATGAACATGCTGATCGCCGGCTTCGCGGTGTTCATCATGCTGGCCGGCCTCGGCGTCGTGGGCTTCACCTACTACTCCACCAACGTGGTGCTGCCCGAGGACACCGACCCGCCGCAGGCGACCACCATCTACGCCTACGACAACAAGACGATCATCGCCAAGCTGGGCGAGGAGAACCGCACCCTGGTCACCATCGACCAGATCCCGCAGCACGTGCAGGACGCGGTGGCGGCGGCCGAGGACCGGAACTTCTACAAGCACTCGGGTGTGGACTACAAGGGCATCGCCCGGGCCGCGTGGAACAACTTCACCGGCGGCGACAAGCAGGGCGCCTCGACCATCACCCAGCAGTACGCCCGCAACGCCTACGACAACCTGAACGACGACACGTACGCGCGGAAGGTGAAGGAGGCGATCCTCGCCTCCAAGCTCAACGACAAGTACACCAAGCCGCAGATCATGCAGCACTACCTGAACGTGATCTACTTCGGCCGCGGCGCGTACGGCATCCAGGCGGCGGCGCAGACGTACTTCAAGAAGGACGTCAGCAAGCTGACCGTCGCCGAGGGCGCGGTGCTGGCCGCGCTGATCAAGCAGCCGCAGGCCACCGCCACCCACAAGGGTTACGACCCGGCGGTCAACCCGACCGACGCGCAGGGCCGCTGGCAGTACGTCATCGACGGCATGGTCGCCGAGGGCTGGCTGGACGCGCCCGGCCGGCCGCAGCGGCCGACCGAGTACCCGAAGAACATCCAGAAGCCGAACAAGGGCGCCATCGGGGTGGACTTCGGCGTGAACACGCCCCAGGGCAACGTGATCAACTACGTCCGGGACGAGATGCGCGAGAAGGGCCTCTGCGTCGAGAGCGAGGCCGACGTCACCGACGCCAAGCCGCTCTGCTCGCAGGCGCTGATGGCCGGTGGCTACCGGATCCGCACCACCATCGACAAGAAGATCCAGGACGCGGCGGTCGCGGTCGCCCAGCGCAAGGCCAAGGATTCCGAGCTGAACGGCCAGCCGGCGAACCTGATGGCGGCGGTGGTGGCGGTCGAGCCGAAGACCGGCCGGGTGCTCGCCTACTACGGCGGCGACAACGGCACCGGCACCGACTACGCCGGCAAGAACACCGACTCCAACGGCAACGTCACCGGCGGCCACTCGCCGGGTTCGAGTTTCAAGATCTACACGTTGGCGGCGGCGCTCAAGGAGGGCAAGGCGCTCGAGTCGCGCTGGAAGGGCCGGGCCTTCACGCCGCCGGGCACGAAGTTCAAGGTCAGCAACGCCGGCGTGGACAACCCCTCCTGCGGCAACTCCTGCACGCTGAAGGTCTCCACGCTGAAGTCGCTGAACGTGCCCTTCTACCACGTGACCGAGGACATTGGGCCGGACAAGGTCATCCAGATGGCCAAGGATGCCGGGGTCAGCACCATCTGGCGGTCGGACACCAACCCGCCGAAGGCGTACGACCTCACCAGCAGCGACCCGGAGAAGATCGCGCACCCCAACGGGCCGTTCTTCCACGTCGTTGGTTACGGCCAGTACCCGATCACCGTGCTGGACCACGCCAACGGGGTCGCCACCTTCGCCAACCAGGGCGTCTACCACAAGGCGCACTTCCTCTACAGCGTCGAGAAGCTGGACAAGAACACCGGCAAGTGGGTGAAGGTCCCCGGCGGCGGCGAGAAGCTCAAGGGCGAGCAGCGGATCCCGAAGGACGTCGTGGCCGACGTGACCTCGGTGCTGGAGCAGTACCCGGCCCAGGTCAACCACCGGCTCGACGACGGCCGGAAGGCCGCCTCCAAGACCGGTACCTGGGAGCAGAAGCCGGACAGCCCGGAGAACGGCGACGCCTGGATGATCGGCTACACGCCGCAGATCGCCACCGCGGTCTGGGTGGGCAACGTCAAGGAGCGCAAGCCGCTCAAGATGAAGAACGGCACCCGGATCAGTGGCGGCAACCTGCCGGGCACCATCTGGGAACGGTTCATGGACGAGGCGCACAAGGTCAAGGACTGGGACAAGCTCGACTTCCCGCCCGCGGCCAACGTCGGTGACCCGGAGTCCGGCAACGGCGAGGCGCCGCCCCCGCCGACCGTCCCGCAGAACCCGCCGGGCTGCCCGAACCCGCTGAACCCGTTCTGCCCGCGCGACGGCAACAACGGCGGCGGCAACGACGGTGGTGGCAACGACGGCGGCGGCAACGACGGTGGCGGCAACAACGGCGGCGGTGGCAACAACGGCGGCACGACGAACCCGTTCGGTGGCGTCGGGGGCGGACTGTTGCCCAGCACACCACCCCGCACCACTGCGGGCTACTGAGGCCGGGAACGCCGCCGGCGGCCGGAGAGATCCGGTCGCCGGCGGCGTTTCGCGTCCCCGCCACGACGTGAGAGGGGCACGCGGGGCCGGCTCGTGCGGCAGGATGCGGTTTCATGAGCACGAGTGGAGTGGACGGTCATCCCGGTTCCCCACGCGGGCGGGCCCGGATTCCGGGTCGCCACGGCGATCCGGCGCCGGCGGACGCGTACCGCCGCACAGGCGGTGAGCCGCCCGGGCGGGTCGGACCGGCGGCCGGGGGTACCGCCCCGGTCGGTCGCCCCGGCAGGGTCTCGATGCCACCCGCCGCTGGCGGTCGGGCCGGGCGGGCCACGGTCGGTGGCGCCCCGGCAGGTGCGGCGCCGGCCGGGGGACGGGCCCGGGTCGGCGGTTCGGCGGCGGTGGGCGCTCGGGCGTCGGTGGCCCGGGCCACCGTGCCGCCGGCCGCCGGCGGGCCGGGTGGGCCGGCCGGTCCGGTCGGTCCCGGCGGCGGCAGGCGCGGCGCGGGCGGTCCGGCCGCGGCCCGGCCACCCAGGCGCAAGCGAAAACGGCTGAACACGCTGGTCGCGGGGTTCGCGGTCCTCATCATGCTGGCCGGGCTCGGCGTCGTCGGCTTCACCTGGTACTCGACCCGGGTGGTGCTGCCGAACGAGGTGCCGCTGCCGCTCTCCACCACCGTGTACGCCGCGGACGGCAAGAGCATCGTGGCGAAGCTCGGCAGCGAGAACCGCACGTTCGTCACCATCGACCAGATCCCGCAGCACGTGCAGGACGCGGTGGCGGCGGCCGAGGACCGGAACTTCTACAAGCACTCCGGGGTGGACTACAAGGGCATCGCCCGGGCCGCGTGGAACAACTTCACCGGCGGCGACAAGCAGGGCGCCTCGACCATCACCCAGCAGTACGCCCGCAACGCGTTCGACAACCTCCAGGACGACACGTACGGCCGGAAGGTGAAGGAGGCGATCCTCGCCTCCAAGCTGAACGACAAGTACACCAAGCCGCAGATCATGCAGCACTACCTGAACGTGATCTACTTCGGCCGCGGCGCGTACGGCATCGAGGCGGCGGCACAGACGTACTTCAACACCTCCGCGGCGAAGCTGACCCCGGCCCAGGGCGCGGTGCTCGCCGCCCTCATCAAGCAGCCCGTCGCCAGCCAGACCCACCAGGGTTACGACCCGGCGGTCAACCCGACCGACGCCCGGTCCCGCTGGCAGTACGTCATCGACGGCATGGTCGCCGAGGGCTGGCTGGACGCGCCCGGCCGACCGGACCGGCCCACCGAGTACCCCAAGGTGCTGCCCCCGCCGAAGGACGGCAACGGGTTCGGCGTGAAGACCCCGAGCGGCAACGTGGTCAACTACGTCCGGCAGGAACTGGAGCAGTGGGGGATCTGCTCCGACTCCGGTGCGCCGGGGAAGCCGGCCTGCGTCGACGAGCTGCGCGACGGCGGCTACCGGATCAAGACCACCATCGACTGGAAGCTGCAGAAGGCGCTGGAGGCGGCGGCCCAGCCGGACAGGAAGGGCTCGGTGCTGCACGGGCAGCCGAAGAACCTGATGGCGGCGGCGGTCTCCATCGACCCGGGCAACGGCCGGGTGCTGGCCTACTACGGCGGGGACAGCGGCGCCGACTTCGACTACGCGGGGAAGAACACCAACGCCAACGGCGACGTCGTCGGCGGGCACCCGCCGGGCTCGTCGTTCAAGGTGTACACCCTGGCCGCCGCGATCGACGCCGGCATCTCGGTCAAGTCGCACTGGGACGCCACCCCGTTCAAACCGAGCGGGTTCAAGGACAAGGTGCAGAACGCCGGCCGGGGCGCGGGCGTGTGCGGCAAGTGGTGCACCCTGGAGGAGTCGACGATCCGGTCGTACAACGTGCCGTTCTTCCACGTCACCGAGGAGATCGGCCCGGACCGGGTGGTCGAGATGGCCAAGCGCGCCGGGGTCGGCACGATGTGGACCGTCGATCCGCCCAAGCCGTACGACCTCACCGCGTCCGAGGCGGCGGAACTCGCGCCGCGCCGGTTCGACCGGGTGGTGGGCTACGGCCAGTACCCGATCACCGTGCTCGACCACGCCAACGGGCTGGCCACCCTGGCCAACGACGGGAAGTACAACAAGGCGCACTTCGTGCTGTCGGTGGAGAAGCAGGACAAGACCACCGGCGAGTGGGTCAGCGTGCCCGGCACCGGGGAGAAGCTGCACAAGACCGGCGGCCAGCAGCGGATCCGCGCGGAGGTGGCCCGCGAGGTGACCGCGGTGCTGAAGGAGATCCCGGAGAAGAACAACGCCGACCTCGACGGCGGCCGGGACGCCGCCGGCAAGACCGGCACCTGGGAGCACAACGGCACGCCGCGCAACGCGCACGCCTGGATGGTCGGGTACGACAGGAACGTCGCCACCGCGGTCTGGGTCGGCAGCCGGGACGCGAAGAAGCCGACGATCGTCGACGACGACGGCAACGACATCGGTGGCAGCAGCTTCCCGGCGAAGCTGTGGAAGCGGTACATGGACGCCGCGCTCAAGGGCAAGGCCAACGCCGACCTGCCGGCCGTCACCGGAATGGGTGACGCGGACACCGGCAACGGCACCGAGCCGGCCCCGCCGTCGCCGCCACCGACCCAGCCGTCGACGCCGCCCGGCTGCCCGGACGTACTGAACCCGCTCTGTCCGCCGGACGGCGGCGACAACGGCGGCGGCAGACCGACCGGCCCGACCCTCCCGGCCACGCCACCGCCGCCCGACAACGGCGGGACCGGCGGCGGGCTGTCGCCCACCACCCCGCCGCGCACGACCGGGCGGTACTGACCCCACCGGCTCCGCCGGCGGCCGACGACAACGCCGGCCGCCGGCGGCGTTTCGGGTACGACAAGTCGGGCGGGACGGGACGCGGAGCCCGCGCGTACGGCAGGATGCTCCTTCATGAGCACGCAGTCGACGCGCGGCATCGACGAGGCCCCCGACCACCCGTCCCGCTCCGACGGGTTCGTCCGCGGGCTCTCCGGACTGATCGGCGGCCCACTGGGTGACCACGCGACCGCGCTGGACCGACCGGCCGGGCGCGAGCGCCGGTTCTGGACGGCCGCCCGGATCGTGCTGGCCCTGGTCTGCCTGACCCTGGCCCTGCACTGGGTGCAGAAGTCGCCGTGCCAGGACGGTGCCTGGCAGAACAACGTGCAGTACACCCGGTTCTGCTACACCGACGTGCTGGCGCTCTACTACGCCGAGGGCCTCAACGAGGGGAAGGTCCCCTACCGCGACCACCCCGTCGAGTACCCGGTGCTCACCGGCTACTTCATGGGCGCGCTGGGCCTGCCGGTGCACGCGCTCGGCGACGGCGACCCCCAGCTCAACCAGGGCCAGTGGTTCTACAACCTGAACGCGCTGGTGCTCGGCGCGCTGGCGGTGGCCACCGTCGCGGTGATCCTCGCCCTGCGCCGCCGCCGACCCTGGGACGCCGCGCTCTTCGCGCTCGCACCCGCGCTGCTGCTCACCGCCACCGTCAACTGGGACCTGCTGGCCATCGGGCTGGCCGCGTTCGGGCTGCTCGCCTGGGCGCGGAGCCGACCCGTCCTGGCCGGCGCCCTGCTCGGCCTGGCCGGAGCGGCCAAGCTGTGGCCGCTGTTCATCCTCGGCCCGGTGCTGGTGCTCGCCCTGCGCGCCGGACGGCTGCGCGCCGCGCTCACCGCCATCGGCAGCGCCGTCGTCGCGCTGGTGGCGGTCAACCTGCCGGTGGCCATCCCCTACCGGGAGAACTGGGACCGGTTCTTCGAACTCAACACCGAACGCGCGATCGACTGGGGCACCCTCTGGTACATCGGCCGCTACCTGGACAACAAGGTGGGCAGCCCGGACCCGACCAGCCTCGGCCCGTTCGAGTGGCTCAACGTCAACATCCCCACCCTGAACGCGCTCTCGTACGCCCTCTTCGGGCTGGCCTGCCTCGGCGTTGCCGCGCTGGCGCTGGCGGCGCCACGCCGTCCCCGGCTCGCCCAGCTCGCGTTCCTGGTGGTCGCCGCGTTCCTGATCTTCAGCAAGGTGTGGTCGCAGCAGTTCGTGCTCTGGCTGCTGCCGCTGGCCGTGCTGGCCCGCCCGAAGTGGGGCGCCTTCCTGGCCTGGCAGGCGGCCGAGGTCTGCTACTTCGTGGCCTTCTACGGCGAACTGCTCGGCGCGGCCACCGCCCGGCCGGTGTTCCCGGAGGGGGTCTTCGTGTTCGCCGCCACGCTGCGGCTGACCACGGTGGTGGTGCTCTGCGCGCTGGTCATCCGGGAGATCATGCGCCCGGAACTGGACCCGGTCCGCACCACCTACCCGGACGACCCGGACGGCGGGGTGCTCGACGGCGCCCCGGACGCCGGGTGGCTCGACCACTGGCGACACCGCCCGGTCGAGCCCGCGCCCGCGCCGGCCACGCCCTAGACGCGCAGGTCCGCGACGGCCTGGCAGCGCCAAGGGTTGTCGGGAGCCCACCCGGCGGAGGGATCAAGCGTGACCGCCCGGAGCCGGGCGGGCTCCCCGCACCCCACCGCAACCGGTCCGGCTCAGAGACGGAAGACCACTACCTGGCCGATCTCCTCGCGGGTGATGTCGAGCCCGTCCACCGGCGCGTCGATGGTGATCTCCCACGGCGTGCCGGCCACCTGGTCGCGCATCAGCAGCACGTTGCGTACACCGAGGGTGCGCAGGTAGTCGACGCTGGTCTGGTCGGGGAAGGCGACCGACACCCGGCGCACCTCGTCGAGCTGGCGCGGGGTGAAGCCGCTGCCCCCGTTGACCACGTCCTGGAACCGGCTGGTCGACCAGAGCATCACCGGCTGGTCGAGGCTCTGGTTGCTGGGCAGCACCAGCAGCGGGCCGTCCACCGTCCGCATCGCGGCCGGCTGCGGCGGCACCACCGGGTGCGGGGTGGTGTTCAGCCCTTCGAGGATCACCAGCAGCAGCGGCACCAGCGTGGCCAGCCGCAGCCCCGGGCTCGGCCAGGACGGAATCCGCTCGGCGGAGATCTCGCGTACCCGGGCGGCGAACGCGCTCACCGCGCCGGCCGCGAGCAACCCGAGCAGCAGCGTGGTCCAGAGCATCAGCCGGCCGGGCGTCCGCAGGCCGTTCCAGCCCGGCAGGTGCTCGAAGAGCGGCACGTAGGTGAACGTGCCGTCGAAGAACCGGGTGCCCATGGCGAGCACCATGGTCACCACCACCCCGGCGAGCAGCAGCAGCCGGTGGCGCAGCTTCCACACCGAGAAGAAGAGCCCGCCGATGGCGAGCGCGTAGAGCACGTAGCCGGGCAGCAGGGTCATCTCCGGGTGCCACGGCAGCGTGGCCCGGGCGCCCTCGTGCAGGCTTCCCCACACCCGGGACTCGGCTGGCGCGGTCAGGAAGCCGACGGCCGGCGGCGAGAAGATCGAGATGTCGCCGATGGTGCGCTCCGCCTGCGGGTGCAGCTCCGCCACCTTGAAGTAGGGCAGGGCCATCAACAGGCCGACCGCGGCGAAGAGCGCGCCGCCGACCACGTCCGCCTGGAACAGCCGGCGCCCGAACGGACGCTTCTCCGGCCGGATCACCCAGCGCCGCAGGAACCAGGTCACGGCCGCGACCAGGACCGTCCCACCGAGGAAGTACGCGAACGGCAGCCCGATGCCGAAGCCGAGACTGAGCTGCCAGGCCGCCACCGACCAGCCGGCGTAGACCCAGCCGACGCGCCGGCGCTCGGGGCGGTAGCCGTGGCGCAGCGAGTAGCCGTGCCCGCGGGCCAGCATGGCCAGCGCCAGCGGGATGCCGCCGTTGGAGACCACGTGCAGGTGGCCGGCCTGGGCCAGTAGCCACGGCGCGTAGGCGTAGCTGACCCCGGCCACCGCCGAGCCGATCCGGCCCGCGCCGAGCTGCCGCGCCAGCGCGTACGCCCCGAGCGTGGCGAGCGCGTGCGCCAGCACGAAGATGATGTTGTAGCGGAGGATGGCGGCCTCGGGGCCGATGCCGAGCATGCCGGCCGGCGCGTAGCCGAGCAGGGTGTCGGAGAAGGCGAAGCTCCAGGACTCCGGGAAGAACGCGTTCGCGTGCCAGAGCTGCGCCGGGTCGGTCCGCAGGATGTGCCCCGACCACGCCATCTGCCAGGCCTGCAGGCTCGGGTCCCAGTAGTCCTGCGGCAGCGTGTGGCGCGGGTAGCGCAGGGTGGGCCAGGTCAGCAGCACGGCCAGCACCAGCGAGCCGACGGTGGCCAGGGTCCACTCGTGGATCAGGCCGCGACCGACCGCCCGACCGATCCGCCGGACCCGGGTGGGCACCGGCTCGGGCGCCGGCGCGAAGGCGGCCCACGGGTCGGCGTCGCCGTCCGTGCCGTCCCCGGTCTTGCCGTCCCGGGTCTTGCCGTCCCCGGTCTTACCGTCCGTGGTCTTGCCGGGTCTGCCCTTGCCGTCCGTGGTGCCGTCGGGGTCGCTCCCGCCGGTTCCGGCCTTGCCGTCGGCGTCGCTGCCGTCCGTGAGCTTGCCGGACGTGCCGCTGCCGCCCGTGGTTATGCCGGAGGCACTGCTGCCGCCCGCGTTCTTGCCGGCGGCGCCGCTGCCGTCGGCGGTCTGGTCTGAGGCGCTGCTGCCGCCCGTGGTCTTGTCCGAGGCACCGCTGCCGCCCGTGGTCTTGTCGGACGTGCCGCGGTCGTCGGTGGACTTGCCGCCCGTGCGCTTGCCTTCGGCGGTCTCGCCGGATCCGGCCTGGCTGCCGGGCTCGGGGCTGCCGTCCGTGGTGCTGCCGGGCGCGCTCCCGCCGGTTCCAGCCGCGCCGTCCGCGCCCTTGTCGGTGGCGCTCTTGTCGGCGGCGGGCCTTCCTGCGGCGGCCTGGCCGGAGGTGCCGCGGCCCGCCGTGGTCCGGCCGCCCGCGTCCCGGGCGCCGGCGTCGCTGCCCGATCCGGCCCCACCGGGCGCGGGCTGCTCCGCCCGCGTGCGGTCGGCGTCGCTCTGGGCGCCGGACGCGTCGGTCGGCTGCGGTCCGCCGGCGGCGGACTGGTCCGTCGTCATGCCGCCGGGCTCTCCGTCCCGAGCTGCTCCCGGAGGAAGGCGATGTCGGCGGACTGGCCGGTCACCCCGCCCGGGGTTTCCACGATCACCGGGGCGCCGGCCGCGCGGATCACCGCGACCACCAGTTCCGGGTCGATCGTGCCGCCGTCGAGGTTGTCGTGCCGGTCCTGGCCGGAGCCGAACGCGCCCTTGGAGTTGTTGGCGTGCACCAGGTCGATCCGGCCGGTGATCGCCTTGACCCGGTCCACCAGACCGAGCAGCTCCTCGCCGCCGGCGTGCGCGTGGCAGGTGTCCAGACAGAAGCCGACACCGTAGTCGCCGACCGCGTCCCACAGCCGGGCGAGCGCGTCGAGGCGGCGGGCGCAGGCGTTGTCGCCGCCGGCGGTGTTCTCGATCAGGACCGGTACCCCGAAGCCGCCCGACTCCGCCGCGTACGCGAAGGTCTTGCGCCAGTTGTCGAAGCCCACCGCGAGGTCGTCACCGGCGTTGACGTGCCCGCCGTGCACGATGAGCCCCTTGGCGTCGATCGCCGCGGCCGCCTGCGCGTGCCCGAGCAGCAGCTTGCGGCTCGGGATCCGGATCCGGTTGTTCAGGGTGGCCACGTTGATGACGTACGGCGCGTGCACGTAGAGGTCGACGTCGGCGGCCCGCAGCCGCTCCGCGTCCTCCCGGGGCTTCGGCGCCTTCCACCCCTGCGGGTCGGCGAGGAAGAACTGCACTGCCTCGGCCGCTCGGGCGGTCGCCTCCGCCAGCGGGTCGGTCGGATCGACGTGTGCTCCGATACGCATGCAGGGGAGCCTACGTCGCGCGCCCGACAACCGGGGTGACGCCCGCCCCCGAATCGGGCCGTCCGCGTCACCGGACCGGCCGGCACTCGTTGAGCGGAGTGGGATCGACGGTCGGCTCTCCGATAGGTCGTGGCGCACCTCGTGCCGCCCGCCGCCGTGGACCGTCGCCACAGCGGGCCAGCCCCGTCGCGCGGCCCGGCGCGACGGGGTGCGCCCCACCGGCGAACCGGCCCTTCCCGAGGTGCTCGAAAGAAATTGTCGGAGATTTAGCCATTTACCCCGACAAGCGGCGAGTTCCGACGTATCGTCGGGTAACAACATGATAAAGCTCCGCGGGGCGTCCCCGGTCCAACCTCATCGGTGTGGTCGTTCCTCCCCAGGTCCCACCCAAGGAATGCGGACGGGACGCCCCGCGGCCTCGGTGACGGGGGCCGGCCACGACAGTGCTGTCGCGGCGGCCCCCGTTACCGCGTCCGGCGCCGGCCGCGACCTGCCCGGGCATGATCGTCCGGACCGGGTATCCTGGTCCGGTTGTCCGCGTCCGGGCGGGATCCCCCGACTCCGGAGCGGGCCACGACGCACGACCTCCTGCCACGGAAGGACCGTGGCCGCTTAGCCCACAGGAGGTGAGCACGTCTTGCGTCATTACGAGATCATGGTGATCCTCGACCCCAGCCTCGAGGAGCGCACCGTCGCCCCGTCGCTCGACACGTACCTGAACGTGATCCGGACCGCGGGTGGCTCGGTGGAGAAGACCGACGTGTGGGGCCGCCGGCGCCTCGCGTACGAGATCAACAAGAAGGCCGAGGGCATCTACGCCGTCATCGACCTGCAGGCGACGCCTGCGGCGGTGGCCGAGCTGGACCGTCAGCTGCGACTCAACGAGTCGGTGCTGCGCACCAAGGTCATCCGGCCGGAGATGCGCTGAGCATTCCCCGGTAACGCCCGGATCAGCCTCATCGGCCTGTCGGAGGGTTCTGAGAACCTGTACGGCAGAACGGATGAGTGCGCGAGGAGATGGTCATGGCAGGAGACACCACCATCACGGTCATCGGCAACCTGACCGATGACCCCGAGTTGCGGTTCACCCCCTCCGGTGCCGCGGTCGCCAAGTTCCGGGTCGCCTCGACGCCCCGGTTCATGGACAAGGCGTCCGGCGAGTGGAAGGACGGCGAGCCGTTGTTCCTCTCGTGCACGGTCTGGCGGCAGGCCGCCGAGCACGTCGCGGAGTCGCTCCAGCGCGGCACCCGTGTGATCGTGTCCGGCCGGCTGCGCCAGCGGTCCTACGAGACCCGCGAGGGTGAGAAGCGCACCGTCATCGAGCTCGAGGTCGACGAGATCGGCCCGTCGCTGCGCTACGCCACGGCGAAGGTGCAGAAGATGTCCCGCTCCGGTGGCGGTGGCGGCGGCTTCGGTGGCGGTGGTGGCCAGGGCGGCGGAGGCAACTTCGACGACCCCTGGGCCTCGGCTGCCCCCGCGCCCTCCCGTTCCGGTTCGGGCGGCGGAAACTTCGACGAGGAGCCCCCGTTCTAATGGCGCCGAGCGCCCGCGATCGCAAACCAGGAGCAAGAGCAATGGCCAAGGCTGCGGCACTGCGCAAGCCGAAGAAGAAGGTGAACCCGCTCGACAAGGACGGGATCACCTACATCGATTACAAGGACACCGCGCTGCTGCGCAAGTTCATCTCCGACCGCGGCAAGATCCGCGCTCGGCGGGTGACCGGCGTCACCTCGCAGCAGCAGCGGCAGATCGCCCGTGCGGTCAAGAACGCCCGTGAGATGGCGCTCCTGCCGTACACCGCGACGGCGCGCTGAGAGGAGGCACCGACATGAAGATCATCCTGACTCAGGAGGTGTCCGGCCTCGGTGCCCCGGGCGACATCGTGGAGGTCAAGGACGGCTACGGCCGTAACTACCTGCTGCCGCAGGGCTTCGCGATCGCCTGGACCAAGGGTGCGGAGAAGCAGGTCACGCTCATCAAGCGCGCCCGCTCCGCCCGGGAGATCCGCGACCTCGGTCACGCCAACGAGGTCAAGGACCAGCTCGAGGGTCTCAAGGTCAACCTGAAGGCCCGCGCCGGCGACGGTGGCCGGCTCTTCGGCTCGGTCACCCCGGCCGAGATCGTCGACGCCGTCAAGGCGGCTGGCGGTCCGGTCCTCGACCGCCGTCGGCTGGAGCTGCCGGGTCACATCAAGTCGATCGGCTCCTACCCGGTGCGCATCAGGCTGCACCCCGAGGTGACCGCCAAGTTCGACCTCAACGTCGTCCAGGGCTGACACCCACCAGCACCACAGCAGGGCCCCGCACCGGTCGACCGGTGCGGGGCCCTGCTTCGTCCGCACGTACCGCGGCGGTGCGAGCCCAGCTGGATGGAGCGCCCGGCAGCGCGGTGCGTCCGGCCGGGTGGAGCGCCCGGGACGGCGCGGCAGCGGGGGCGTCGCGGAGCGTCAGCCGATGGGTTGGCCGGTTATCGCGCTGATCATCACCGTGGACAGCCCGCCACCCACCACCGCCGCGGCGAGCGCCACCGTGGTCGACCGCCAGGTGGTCCCCACCCGCCGCAGCAGCAGCGCCACCACCAGGCTGCTCGCCAACGCCAGCCCGAAGCGCGGCATGCCCTCCAGCATCGAACCGAGCGCCCGCGAGCGCGGCGAGTCGCAACCACCGCCGCTGATGTCGGTGACACAACCGGCCGGCGCCTGACCGTCGAGGGTCAGCAACCAGAAGAAGACCATGACGGCCGGCAGCAGGTAGCAGGCCGCGGTGTAGAGCAGCGGCCGCAACGAACCGCCCTGATCCGGGTCGAGCAGGTCGTCCTCGAGACGCCGTGACCAGGCTGCCGGATCTGCCCGGCGTACGGCCGTCGGCGTGCCGGCCCGCGAAGAGCCGACCGGATCGGCGCGGCGTGGCGCGGAGCGGGGCCGCGGCGCGGTGTAGCCGACCACCGGCGAGCGCGGCGCCGACACCGGTGCGTCCACCCAGCGGGGATCGTCGCCGGCCAGCCGGGTGCCGGACCAGAAACCCTCCTCCGGCCCGTCCTGCCCCGGCCACGACCAGGGGCCGGCGGGGCCGACGGACCGCGGCGGCGCCGTCCGGTCCCACCCCTCGTCGGGATACCGGTCCCACTGGCCCGTGCTGTCGGGCTGGTGCCACTGGCCGGTGCTGTCGGGCTGGTGCCACTGGCCGGTGCTGTCCGGCTCGTCCCACCGGCCGGTGCCCGACGTCCGGTCCCAGCGGTCCGCGCCGGCGGCCGGCTGCCACGCGTGCATCCCCGAGGCGTCCCACGGATCCACCGCCGGGCGGTACGCCGGCTCGTCCGGCTCCGCGCTCCGCTCCCAGGGGTCGACGCTCGGCCGCGCCCAGGGCTCGGCCGACGCCCACCGGGCCCGCCGCGACGGCCGCTCCACCTCCGGCTCGACGGTGCCGCCGGTGCTCTCCTCCTCACCGCCGGACCAGATCACCGGCTGCTGCCGGGACGGCGTGCGGCGCGGGCGGCTCTGCGGCGGGATCGCGGAGACCGGGTCGTCATCGGCCCGCCGGCTGCCCACGTAGCCCTGCTCCTGCGGGCGGTCGAAGGTCCACTCGCGGGTGTGGTCCGACGCGGGGCCGGCCTCGATCGCCGGCACCTCGCGCCAGCTGGTCTCGGCGACGCGACGCCAGCCGGTGCCGCCCTCGCCCGTCCGCCAGTCACCCGTCGACCCGGGTGTCCCCCAGTCGCGCCCGGGCTCGTTTGCCCGCCAGTCGCTCGCGGACCCGCCTGTCCGCCAGTCGCTCGGGGTCCCGCCCGTTCCCCAGTCGTTGCCGGTGTCGGTCGGTGTCCGCCAGTCACCGCCGGAGGAGGGCGGGGCGATGTCGTCGTCGTCCGGGGCGGCGTGGCGGCCACCGCCGTCGGCGCTGCGTACGCCCGACTCCAGCGCCCAGCGCGGCAGGTAGGTCTCGACCGGCTCCTGCTGGCCGCGTTCGATCGCCCGGCGGCGGCTCGGGGTGCGGTAGCCCTCGGCGTCAACGGAGTAGGGATCGGCCGGGAACGCACCGGCGGGCTCGTCCCGGCGGGCGACCGATCGTCGCTCGCGCGGACCGTCCTCTCCGCGTCCCCAGTCCCGGTAACTCACGGCCGGAGCGTGACCCTTCTCAACCGATGGCGCAATCCGCTGTCCAGGTGTAGCCGTTCGCTGGAGATAGTACGGGACGATCGACCCACGGGATCGACCGAAAACTTCTCCTCCACAGGGTGGGGATCGTGTTTCCCCAGGTCAGAGCGGTACGGCCAGGAATTCCCCAGCCGTTGTCCACAGCCTGTGCACACCCTGCGCACATGCTCGCCCATCGGCGTCCACAGGTTGTCCCGAGGCTCGTCCACCGCGGCTGTTGAGCGGCTGAGCTCGGGTTCCGTATGGTTACCCCCCGACCGACCGCGCGATGACCCCCGATCGACCCGGCCGGTCGGGAGATTGTCGTACCCCGGCGGTAGAGCTGGATGAGGATCCGACGCAGTGGAGGGGGGCCCGGTGTCGGTCACCGATGACATGCGGTCGGAGTCGCGAGCCGGCGGGCCGCCGCCCGTCCCGGCGCAGCCCGACGGGCAGTTCGACCGCACCCCGCCGCAGGACGTCGCCGCCGAGCAGTGCGTACTGGGCGGCATGCTGCTCTCCAAGGACGCGATCGCCGACGTCGTGGAGATCCTCAAGACCAACGACTTCTACCGGCCGGTGCACGCCACCATCTTCGACACCATCCTGGAGATCTACGGCCGGGGTGAGCCGGCCGACTCGATCACCGTGGCGGCGGCGCTGGCCGACTCCGGCGACCTGGTACGGGTGGGCGGCGCTCCCTACCTGCACACCCTGATCGCCAGCGTGCCGACCGCGGCGAACGCCGCGTACTACGCGCGGATCGTCAGCGAGCGGGCGGTGCTCCGGCGACTGGTCGAGGCCGGCACCAAGATCGTGCAGCTCGGCTACGGCACCGCCAACGGCGGCAGCCGGGACGTCGACGACATCGTCGACCTCGCCCAGCAGGCCGTCTACGACGTCACCGAGCGCCGGGTCAGCGAGGACTTCGCGGTCCTCGCCGACATGCTCCAGCCGACCCTCGACGAGATCGAGGCGGTGGGCGCCCAGGGCGGCGTGATGACCGGCGTGCCGACCGGCTTCACCGACCTCGACCGGCTGCTCAACGGCCTGCACCCGGGGCAACTTGTGATCGTGGCAGGCAGGCCTGGTCTGGGCAAATCGACGGCAAGTATGGACTTTGCCCGAAATGCCGCCATCCGCGCCAACCAGGCGGCGGCCATCTTCTCGCTGGAAATGAGCAAGGTCGAGATCGTCATGCGACTGCTCTCGGCCGAGGCCCGGGTGCCGCTGCACGTGCTGCGCAGCGGGCAGCTCTCCGACGACGACTGGACCAAGCTGGCCCGCTGCATGGGCGAGATCAGCGAGGCGCCGCTCTTCGTCGACGACACGCCGAGCATGAACCTGATGGAGATCCGGGCCAAGGCGCGGCGGCTCAAGCAGCGGCACGACCTGAAGATGATCGTGGTGGACTACCTCCAGCTGATGACCTCGCCGAAGCGCACCGAGAGCCGCCAGCAGGAGGTCGCGGACCTGTCCCGGGGTCTCAAGCTGCTGGCCAAGGAGGTCGAGTGCCCGGTCATCGCGGTGAGCCAGCTGAACCGTGGCCCGGAGCAGCGCACCGACAAGCGACCACAGCTGTCAGATTTGCGCGAATCTGGCTCAATTGAGCAGGATGCTGACGTGGTGATCCTCCTGCACCGGGACGACTACTACGACAAGGAGTCCCCCCGGGCCGGGGAAGCGGACTTCATCGTCGCCAAGCACCGGAATGGCCCGACCGACACCATCACCGTCGCCGCCCAGCTGCACCTGTCCCGCTTCGTCGACATGGCCATCGTCTAGACCGTCCGGGCGGGCCAGACGCCCGGCACGCCCGGGCAGCACGTGGTCTGGTCGCCGCTCAGCCGAGCAGCGGGAACCAGCCGGCGACCTCACCGAGTTCGAGCCGGTCGCGGTCGGTCAGCGGGAGCCGTCCGGTGGCCTTGAGCAGGAACTCCTCGTCGCTCCATGCGGCCGGGCGGACCGCCTCGTCGCTGAGCAGGCCGTCCATGGTGGCCACCGCCACGCGTACCGCGAGCACGCCGGGGCGCGGCGCGTCGGGCAGGTCCAGCACCAGGTCGAGGTGGTGGACGACCGCCTCGGTGGTGAGCGTGGCGAGGAAGTCGGGCACCCGGAGGACGTGGCCCTGGGTGCTGACGAAGCCGTCCGGGTCCGCCCGGCCGGCGGCGCGCACCGCGGCGGGGGCGGTGTCGCACCAGAGCCGGACCACGCCGCTGGGCCGCTCGAAGGCGGCCGCGGAGCGGCGTACCCACCAGGCGTGCCGGGCGGCGGTGTCGTCCGCTTCGCCGGGGAAGCCCCGCCAGTAGCTGACGTCGTCCACGGTGGCCGGGCCGTCGGCGGGGCTGGCCAGCGCGACCAGGGCCCGCTGCGCGTCGCCGAGGACGTGCAGCAGCAGGTCGGCGACGAGCCAGCCGCGGCACCGGGTGGGCCGTTGCAGGTCGGTGTCGTCGAGGTCGGCCACCACCCGGGTGATCCCGTCGTACGCCTGGGCGAGCGCGATGTGGTGCCGGGCGGAGGTGGCCGGGAAATCCGGCGGCGGCGGACGACCGCCGGCGGTGGAGACCGGTGCGGGTGCGACACCGCGCTCCGCCGGGCCGGATCCCCGGCCGGGCTCCGGCTCGCGCACCCCGGGGCTTCCCGACGGTCTCTCGGGCGTCATGGGAGGCAGCGTCGCACGATCGGCCGGGTTCGGCACGCCGACGGGCGCGACCGGACCGGCGCGCCGCCGGCCCGGTCGCGGTCGGTGCTCAGCCGAACATCTCGTCGAGGAAGCTCTTGTGCTTCTTGCGCCGGTAGTGCCCGTGGTAGCCGTGGTGCTGGCCGTGGCCGCCGTAGGCCGGGGCCGGCGCCGGCGGGTAGCCGTGCGCGGGCGGCGGGGGCGGCGGCACCGCGCCGTAGCCGGGCTGGTGCGGCGCGGGCGCGGGCGGGGGCGGCGGGGGCGGCGGGTAGCCCCCCTGCGGCTGACCGGGCTGGCCCGGCTGCCCGGCCGGAGCGGCGGCGTGCTGGCGGTTCCAGTTCGCCTCCGCCTCGAACAGCTTCTCCAGTTCGCCGCGGTCGAGGAAGATCCCTCGGCACTCCCCGCACTGGTCGATGACGACGCCGCTGCGCTCGTACTGGCGCATTTCTCCGTGACACTTGGGACAGGTGAGGCTCATCACCCGACGGTACCCGGTCCGGTCACGCGGTCGCCGTCAGCGCCTCCGTGACCTCGTCGTCGGAAACCTCGTGGAAGTCGTCGTAGTAGGCGCTGACCGCCATGAACTCCGGCGGGTGCTGGGCGCAGACGACCTGGTCGGCCTCGGCGGAGAGCATCTCGTACGCCTCCTGGGAGCCGACCGGCACCGCGACGACCACCCGGCGGGCGCCGAGCCGGCGGGCGACCGCCACGGCGGCCCGGGCCGTGGCGCCGGTGGCCAGCCCGTCGTCGACGATCACGGCGGTACGCCCGGAGAGGTCCAGCGGTGGCCGGCCGGCCCGGTAGAGCCGCTCCCGCCGGTCCAGTTCGGCCTGCTCGCGGCGGGTGACCTCGGCGATGTCCTCGGCGCTGAGCCGGCTCGCGATCTGGTCGTTGAGCACCTGCACGCCGCCCGGTCCGAGCGCGCCGAAGGCGACCTCGGCCGCCCAGGGCATGCCGAGCTTGCGTACCACCAGCACGTCCAGGGGTGCGCCGAGCCGTTCGGCGACCACCTCGGCCACCGGTACGCCGCCGCGTACCAGGCCGAGCACGATGACGTCCGGTTCGCCGATCAGGGCGGTGAGCCGGTCGGCGAGCATCCGGCCCGCCTCGGCCCGGTCGCGATAGGTGGTCATGTTCCAGGTGTACGCCCTGCCGCCGCGCTTCGCCCGCCAGTTGGCCGAACCGGTCACGGCGGCGGCCCGCTCGGCCCGCGTCGGCTCGCCGGGTGAGCCTCACCGTGGCGTCGGGCCGGCCGAGTCGATCCGCGGCGGCCGCAGCGCGGCTGCCCAGACCAGGAACGCGACCGGGTAGAGCAGGTAGCCGAACCGGGTCGACGGCATCAGCAGGATCGCGGCGAGCAGCCCGTACCCGCAGATCAGCGCGGCGGTGGCGGCGGCGCGGGGCGGGCGGCGGGCGAGCCGGACGGCGATCGCCAGCCCGGCGGCGACGAGCAGCGCGGCGGCGACCGCCCGGCCGGCCGGCAGCGTGGTGGCGATCAGGTGCCCGGGGAACGGGGACTGGGCGGGACTGGTGACCAGGCCGTGGCCGAGTGGAAAGCGAAGCACGTTCTCGACCAGCGCGTCCCGGTCGACGAGCAGCACGGGCAGCAGCGCGGCGACGGGCAGGCCGAGGGCGCCGGCCGCCACCCGCAGCCCGGCCCGGCGGGTCGCCCCCCAGATCACCAGGACGAGCGCGACCGGCCAGGCGAAGAGCTTCAGTGCGCCGGCGACGCCGACCGCGACGCCCGCCGCGCCGGGCCGGTCGGCGGCGGCGAGCGCCAGCGCGAGCAGGCAGAGCGCGAGGACCGGCAGGTCGTCGCCGCCGGTGGCCAGGGTGAGGGCGCAGATCGGCAGTACGGTGGCGGCCTGCACGCCGCGCAGCAGCGCGCCGTCCCGGTCGGTGCGCCGGCCGTCCGGCCCGCGCAGGGCGCGGACCGCCAGGGCGAGCGCGATCGCGGTGCCGACCGCGAACCACACCCGCGCGTCGGTCCACCAGGCGTCGACGGCCGCCCGGGGCAGCCCGAACAGCGCCATCCCCGGCTGGTACGGGGTGTAGCCGAGCAACTGCTCGCCGGGCGGCAGGGCGGCGATCGCGTCGTGGCCGAGATAGGGGGTGCCGGTGTCGACGAGCCGGTCGCCGGAGTGTTCGACCACCAGCACCTCCTCCTGCGCCCGGTCGGTACGCCCACCGGCCCGCTGCACGCTCTGCGCGACCAGCGGCAGCAGGGCGGTGGCGGCCCACGCGAAGGCGGTGACCGCCCAGCGGGCCCGCAACCCGGTCAGCGGCGACCCGGGCGACCGGCGGTGGAGTAGGAGCTGCCCGCTCGCGGTGAGCGCGGCGAGGAGGTAGCCGACCGCCGCGATGCCACCCCAGGCGCGGTGTGGCAGCAGGGTGGAGGTGGCGGCGGTGACCGCGGCGAACGCGGCGGAGACGGCGTACAGCCCGAGGTCGAGGGCGAGGCCGCCGGCGGCGGTGTCCAGCTTCCGCCAGACGGGACGTCGGGTGGTGGGGGCGGCGGTCACGCGGGCCAGTCTGGCAGACCGCCGGCGGACGGCTCACGCGCCGACGCGGGTGGCGTTCGCGGCGCCGATCGGGTTCAGGCGGGCAGGGGCCGGTCGGTGCGGCCGCGGCCGTTCGGCCGGCGGCCCGGGGCGAACCGGATCACCGCGCCCGCGTCGTGCAGCGGGGGCGCCAGCGCGCCGGGGCTGCCGCCGGAGCCGCGTTGCAGGGCGGCCAGCAGGGTGCCGGCGGGCATCGGCCGGCCGAAGAGGTGGCCCTGCCCGGCGGCGCAGCCCAGTTCCCAGAGCGCCCGGCGCTGCGGTTCCCGCTCGACCCCTTCGGCGACTACGGCGAGGTCGAGGCTGCGGCCGAGGTCGAGGGTGGAGCGGATCACCGCGGCGGCCTCGGCCGACGTCTCCATCTCGGTGACGAAGCTCCGGTCGATCTTCAACTCGTGCACCGGGATCCGGGACAGCAACGACAGTGACGAGTAGCCCGTGCCGAAGTCGTCCAACGCGAGCCGGACGCCCTCGTCGCGGAGCCGGCTGAGCACCCGGTCGACCACGTCGAGCTGGCTGAGCGTGAGGGTCTCGGTCAGCTCCAGCACCAGCCGGTCGGGTGGCAGGTCGTGCGCGCGCAGCCGGGCCAGCACGGAGCCGGGGAAGCGGGCGTCGAGCAGGCTGCGCGGGGAGACGTTGACCGCCACCGGCACGTCGAAGCCGGCGTCGCGCCAACTGCCGGCCGCGATGAGCGCCTGGTCGAGGATCGCCTCGGCGAAGGCGGGCAGCAGGCCGGAGCGTTCCACCGCCTCCAGGAAGCGCAGCGGGTCGATCACGCCGTGCACCGGATGGTGCCAGCGGGCCAGCGCCTCCGCGCCGGTCACCTCGCCGGTGCCCAGGTCGACGATCGGTTGGAAGTTGACGGTGAACTCCTGGTCGGCCACCGCGCGGGGCAGTTCGCCACCCAGGGCCAGCCGGCCGAGGTCGGCGGTGTCCCGGTTCGGGGCGTAGGTGGAGGTCCGCTGGCCGGCGCGCTTCGCCTGGTACATCGCCACGTCGGCGCGGCGCAGCAGTTCGGCCATCCCGCCGCTGGCCGGGGCGGCGGCGATCCCGCCGCTGGCCTCCACGCTGATCCGCATGCCGTCCAGGTCGAACGGCTCGTGCAGCGCGCCGAGCAGCGCCTCGGCCCGGTGCGCGGCCACCGCGGGCGCCGGCAGCCCGCGCAGCAGCACGGCGAACTCGTCGCCGCCCAGCCGGGCCACCAGGTCGCCGTCCTGGGCGGCGCCGCGCAGCCGGTCGGCGACCTGCACCAGCACCTGGTCGCCGGCGGCGTGCCCGAGGGTGTCGTTGACCTCCTTGAAGTGGTTGAGGTCGATCAGCACCAGGGCGGTGACCCCGTCGGCGTGCCGGGTGCTGAGCTGCTCGGTGCCCTGCTCCAGCAGGTGCCGCCGGTTGGCCAGCCCGGTGAGCGGGTCGTGGGTGGCGGCGTACGCGTGCTCGTCGGCGACCCGGGCCAGTTCGGCGTACGCCTGCGCGTTGCGTACGGCGGTGCAGAGCGCCGAGGCGAAGGTGCGCAGCGTGTACTGCTCGCGTTCGGAGAGCCGTACCGGGCCGCGGAACCGCAGCCGGAGCACGCCGACGTCGATCGCCCGGTCGTGCCCCTCCAGCGCGGCCGGGACGACCGTGCCGTCCACGGTGGTGGGCTGGCCGGCCGGGCCGTCGTACGTCACGCCGCCGGTGCCGCCCCGCACGGTGCGGCCGTCGTCGCGCAGCTCGATCTCCACCTCGTCGGCGGAGAAGAGTTCGGCGGCCTGGGTGACCGCGGTGGTGAGGACCTTGTCCAGGTCGACCACGTTCAGCGCGTCGGTGGTGCGGGCCAGCCGCTGCCACGCCTGCTGCTCGGTGCGGGCCCGGAAGCGGGTGGAGTAGGCGAGGTGCAGGCTCAGGACGAGCAGCGGCACGGCGAGCAGCAGCCGGTTGTCGATCCGGATGATGAAGACGGTGCCGATGATGACGAGGAGTCGGGCCAACCCGCCGCCGAGCCGCAGGTCCCAGTCCCCGCGGAACACGGCGCTGAGCCGGGTTCCGGTCGCCAGCGCGATGACCGGCAGCGTGATCGCCTCGTCGACCACCACCGCGGCGAGGTACGCGACAGCGATCGGGCCGACCACGCCGAGCACGTCGCCGCCGTCGGTCTGCCAGCCGCTGGCGTGCAGGACCAGCCCGGCCACCGTGGCGACCAGCATGTTCTTGCCGACGCCGAACAGCGCCTTGACGGGGGTCAGGCGCGCCAGCGCGGTGGCGATCGCGACGCCGGCTCCGGTGGCCAGCACCACCGTGGGCAGCGGTGCCACCGCGAGCGCGATCATGATCGCGGTCTCGGTCCAGGCGATGTAGTGGTGGGTGGCGCGGATCCGGATCCGCACCTTGACCGTGAAGCCCACCGCCACCAGGGAGATCAGGGCCGCCCAGACCACCGCCGTGTCCGGCAGGCCGTGGAGCGGGACGCGGGTCGCGGAGACGGCCCCGGCCAGGCCGGCCACAACGACGACGAGACCGACTAGCAGCCGTAGCTGCCGATCGGTCCCAGTCTGTCGATCCTGTGGAGCCACCCGTCTTCCCTGTCGTCATCGACGGTTGCGCTCCGCAAGACTACTGCGATTGTGGTCACCTACAGAAGGTGAACCAACCGCAACTCAGCCCCATTCGTTCGACGTCATTTCGACCCCCAGCTGATCGGTACCGGCTTTCGATGGGGTCAGCCTAAGGGAACTTGGCGCTGGTTTGAGACGATAAATGTCCATATGCGCAATATGAGCTAATACGGCAATGAGCTGTCACGGTCAGTTCGGTGATCCTGACGCAATGCGAACGCTTCTTTCGCTATGCACTTGTCAGGTCGCTCTGCGCGACATCCACCCGCCACAGTCAATGCGTGTAATCAGTCTGACGACTGGTCGCGGCCACCTCATCGTCGGTTCGGCCAGGTGTCCGACTCAACCCCTATGGTGTCCCCATTCTCGGCGGGTTCGTGCTGGTTGGGCGGCACTTCCGGCCTTCTTTCCGCTCACCCGGCAGCATCCCGTGACCACCTGAATACCCGCTTAGTCGAAGCAGCCGCCGCAGTGCGGATTCGCGTTCTCGGGGGCTTGTCGGTGCAAGTTGCCCCGGGCAGGGTGCACGGCGGAACCGGGCAGTAGCACAACGTTCTCCCGGCGCTTGACCACACCACCTGGACAAACGGTGACGGCCGCTCAACTCGTGGATGAACTCCGGGGTGACCGGCCCACCACAATTGCCTATCCACAGCCCACGGCGCCGGCCCGGGGAACTGGTCGACGCGGGCCGGAACCCTGAATGCCGGCAGTCGGGCGACCGCGGCACCGGCCCGTGCCGCGCGGCCGGGGGATAGGCTCGCCCCCGTGACCGAACCCGCGCAGCTCACCCACGTCGATTCGGCCGGCGCGGCCCGCATGGTCGACGTCTCCGCCAAGCCGGTCTCCGGCCGGGAGGCCGTCGCCGCCGGCCGGCTGCGGACCACCGCCGAGGTGATCGACCTGCTGCGCCGCGACGGCCTGCCCAAGGGCGACGCGCTCGCCGTCGCGCGGCTGGCCGGCATCATGGGCGCGAAGCGCACCCCCGACCTGATCCCGCTCTGCCACCCGATCGCCCTGCACGGGGTGACGGTCGACCTGACCCTCACCGACGACACCGTGGAGATCACCGCGACCGTCCGCACCGCCGACCGGACCGGGGTGGAGATGGAGGCGCTGACCGCGGTGGCCGTCGCCGGGCTGGCCCTGGTCGACATGGTCAAGGCGGTCGACCCGGCGGCCAGCGTGGACGCGGTGCGGGTGCTGCGCAAGACCGGCGGCAAGACCGGTGAGTGGATGCGCCCGGAGGACCGGCCGTGATCCGCGCCCGGGTGATCGTGGCGTCCAACCGGGCCGCCGCCGGGGTGTACGCCGACACCAGCGGGCCGCTGCTCGTCGCCGGCCTGCGCGAGCTGGGTTGCGAGGTGGCCGAGCCGGTGGTGGTGCCCGACGGCGACCCGGTCGGCGCGGCGCTGCGCACGGCGGTGGCCGACGGGATGGACGTGGTGGTCACCAGCGGCGGGACGGGCATCAACCCGTCGGACCGGACTCCGGACCTGACCCGGGCGCTGCTCGACTACGAGATCCCCGGCATCGCGGAGGCGATCCGGGCGCACAGCCGCGACAAGGTGCCCAGCGCGGCGCTCTCCCGAGGGCTGGCCGGCGTCGCGGGTCGCACGCTGGTGGTCAACCTGCCCGGCTCCACCGGCGGCGCCCGCGACGGACTCGCCGTACTGGGCCCGATCCTGCGCCACGCCGTCGACCAGCTCCGCGGCGGCGACCACTGACCCGCCCCCCGAGCGGGTCGCCCGGATAGGCTCGGCCGGTGAGCACCGACACCGCATCCGCCGCCGGCCGGGTCGCCGCGCCGCCGCCGGCCGGCTGGGAGGAGGCCCGCGACCGGGCGTACGCGGTCGGGCTGGCCGCCGCGCTGCCCGCCGAGCGCCGGCCGCTCGCCGAGACCGACGGGTACACCCTCGCCGAACCGCTGGCCACCCGGACCGACCTGCCCGCCTTCCCCACCTCCAGCGTGGACGGCTGGGCGGTGCGCGGCGAGGGCCCGTGGCGGGTGGTCGGGCGGGTGCTGGCCGGCGGCACGCCGGCCCCGTTGACCGAGGACGGGACCACCGTCGAGATCGCCACCGGCGCGATGGTGCCCGACGGCGCCACCGCCGTGCTGCGGGTCGAGGAGTCCAGCCGTACCGCCGACGACCTGGTCAGCGGCGTGCCGCGACCGACGCCGGAGTGGCGGGCGCCCGGCGAGGAGGCGTACGCCGGTGAGGAACTGCTGCCCGCCGGCACCCCGGTCGACCCGGCGCTGATCGGCCTGGCCGCCTCCTGTGGCCAGGACGCCCTCCTGGTGCGGCGGCAGCCGCGGGCCGCCCTGCTGGTCTTCGGCGACGAGCTGCTCACCGAGGGCCCGCCGGCCGCCGGCCGGGTCCGCGACGCCCTGGGCCCGGCGGTGCCGGCCTGGCTGCGTCGCTACGGCTGCCAGGTGCGCCCGGCCGACGTGGTGGGCCCGGTGGCCGACACCCTGCCCGCGCACGTGGCGGCGGTACGCGCCGCGCTGGCCGAGGCGGACCTGGTCTGCACCACCGGCGGCACCATGCACGGCCCGGTCGACCACCTGCACCCCACGCTGACCGCGCTCGGCGCGGACTACGTGGTGAACACCGTGGCCGTCCGGCCCGGCTTCCCGATGCTGTTGGCCCGGCTGGTCGGCGACGACGGCCGGGTGCGCTTCGTCGCCGGGCTGCCGGGCAACCCGCAGTCCGCCGTCATCGCCCTGGTGTCCCTGGTCGTCCCGCTGCTCGCCGGCCTGGCCGGCCGCCCGATGCCGGTGCTGCCGCACGCCACCCTCGCCGAGCCGGTGCCCGGCCGCGGGGATCACACCCATCTGGCGCTGGTCCGGCTGGACCGGGTCGCGGGCACCGCCCACCCGGTCCGGCACGTCGGTTCGGCGATGCTGCGCGGCCTGGCCGGGGCGGACGGCTTCGCGGTGATCCGCCCGGGCACCTCCGGTGAACCGGGCGACCGGGTGCCGGTGCTGCCGCTGCCCCTGCTGCCCGGGGAGCGTGCCTGGTGACCGCCCCGACGACGACCTACGGCGAGGTGACCGACCAGCCGCTGGACCTCGCCGCGCACGAGGCGGCGGTCGCCGACGTGCGGGCCGGCGCGGTGGTCTCGTTCCAGGGCGTGGTCCGCGACCACGACCACGGCCGCGCGGTGACCAGCCTGGAGTACGAGGGCCATCCGAGCGCCGAGCGGGTGCTGCGCGAGGTGGCCGCCGAGATCGCCGCCGACCCCGAGGTGTACGCGGTCGCCGTGTCCCACCGGATCGGCCCGCTCGCCATCGGCGACGTGGCCCTGGCCGCCGCGGTCAGCACCGCGCACCGGGCGGCGGCGTTCGCGGCCTGCGCCCGGCTGGTGGACGAGGTCAAGGCGCGGCTGCCGATCTGGAAGCGGCAGGTCTTCGCCGACGGCACCGAGGAGTGGGTCAACTGCCCCTGACCGGTTCCCCGGGTCCCCCGGTCGGGGCGGGTTCCCCGGTCAGCGGCGGGCGTTGAGCGCGGCCTGCCGGCCGAGCCGGTCGGCGTAGAAGACCGGCTCGGCGCCGGGCCGCCAGGGCAGCGCGGCCACCAGCACGATCAGCGCCAGCGCCAGCGAGTTCTCCATCAGGGCGCCGAACAGGCCGTCCTGGTAGTGCGAGACCTCGGGCAGCTGGTGCTCGTACGGCCAGATCGGCGAGACCAGGAAGAGCAGGTAGAGCCCGGCCGCCGCCACCCCGTGCCGCATCCCGGTCAGCGTCGGGTACCAGATCGGTGGGCGCAGCCCGTTCACCCCCGGCGGCCCCCCGTACGACGACGCCTGCGCCGCCCGCTGGTTGAGGCCGCGGCTGGCCTCGCGGCGGCGGACCGCGGCGTCGGCCAGCACGATGATCGCCGGGATGACCCAGACCAGGTGGTGCGTCCAGGAGATCGGGCTGATCACGTTGGCGGTGAGCCCGACCAGGGTAAACGCGGTCAGCTCGTCGCCGTCGGCGTGCGCGTTGGCGGCCCGGGACAGGCCCAGCGCCAGCATCAGCACGGCGAAGGCGAGCCAGAGCAGGCCCGGCGTCTCGATCGAGTCGTAGAGGCGGGCGAGCAGGCCGGCCAGCGACTGGTTCGGCGTCATGTCCGCCGCGCCCACCCGCTCGGTCTGCCACAGCACGCTGCCCCAGTAGGCGCGCGACTCGGTGCCGACGATGGCGAAGGTGCCGACGGTCACGCCGATGGCGGTGCCGATGGCGGTGGCCGCCGCCCGCCACTGTCGGGTGATCATCAGGTAGCCGATGAAGAGCGCGGGGGTCAGCTTGACAGCGGTGGCCAGGCCGATGCCGGCGCCGGCCCACGCGCCGCTGTAGACGAACCGCAGCAGAGCCCCGTCACCCTCGGCGACGTGGGTGCCCCGGCGCGACCGCCAGCGCAGGCCGATCAGGTCGGCCATGACCAGGGCGAAGAGCAGCACGTTGACCTGGCCGTAGCCGAGGGTCTCGCGGACCGGCTCGATCGCCGCCGCGAGCGGCACCGCGATGGCGACGGTGTACCAGAGCGGCCAGCCCAGCCGGTCGACGATCGGGCGCAGCAGCCCGGCCAGCACCACGGCCAGCGCGGCGAGGCTGCCCAGCGCGTTGACCAGCCCGGCCCCCGCGACCGGCAGGTGCGCCATCGGCAGCATGACCAGCCCGGCGAAGGGCGGGTAGGTGAAACCCAGGGTGGTGCCGGGTGCGATGAACTCGTACAGCTCATGACCGCTCGCCCACCACGCCACCGCGCCGTGGTAGATCTTCATGTCGAAGAAGTTGTACGGCCGCCCGAATGCGCCGATGGCGAGCCATGCGGCGTAGGCGACGGCGGCCACGACGCCGGTCCGTACGACTGTCCTACGATCGATCCCACGCGTTACGCGACGGACTGGGGCGAGGCGGTCCACCCGTCTTCCGACGGTCGCCGGCATGGCGTGGCCACCCCCGTACCAAGGTCGTCCTACCCGTCCAGGTCCAGTACGGAGCCTAGAACGGCGCCTCACGTTACTGCCTCCCGCGTTATGCGACCGTGTCCGATCCCACACATGTTTTTGATATTTCCACCGCGTTAACGCCTACCTGGCGGTTCAGGTGATTCGCGGCGTTGGGAGGGGTGAGACTGGTAAGGGGAGGGTATCGACGCAGGTCAGCCGGGGAGTCGCCGGGCCGTCGAGGCGGACCGTACGGCGATCCGGGCCTCCCGACGGGCGGTCCGGACGGCGCGCTGCACCGAACGTCGAGAGTGGCCGATGCGATGGCCGGTGCGCCAGCGCAGGCCGGGCTTCCCCTCGGTGTCGGCAGCGGCCAGCAGCAGCCCGCCGAACAGGCCCAGGTTCTTCAGGAAGTGGATCTGGTTGTTGTTCCGCGCCGCCGGGTCGTCGTTGTTCCAGAAGGGATGCCCCGCGATGGTCACCGGGACCAGGGTGCCGGCGAGGACCAGCGCCGCCGGCCGGGCGAACTTCCCGGTGGCCAGCATCAGGCCGGCGCCGACCTGGACCGCCGAGTTGACCCGGATCAGCGTCGTGGTGTCGGTGGGGATGCGGGGGTTGGCCCGCTCCAGCAGCGGTGTCACCCGGTCCGTCACCGGCTTGGCGGCCGTGACCAGCCGCTCCGGGTTCGCGAAGTTACGGGCCCCGCTGACCACGAAGATGCCGCTCAACATGGCTCGGGCGAGGGAGCGTACGGGTTTCATGGATCAGTCATACCCCGTCGCGGGCACGGCTACCCCGACAACCGCCGATCCGATCGGCCGACGTGGACGTCGCGCCACGCCGATTCGAGCGACCGTCGCTGATGGACCGGCCCCGGCGGGTAACGTCCCCCGGGTGACCACGCTGCGGCTCCGTCCCGAGGATCCGGCCGACATCGGCCCGATCCACCGGGTGCTGGCGGCCGCCTTCGCGCGTCCCGACGTGGCCACCCCGCCCGAGGTGGAGTTGGTCGACGAGCTGCGCGACAGCGACGCCTGGGTGCCCGAGCTGGCCATGGTGGCCGAGTACGGCGGTGAGGTGGTCGGCTACGCGCTGCTGACCCGGGTGCGGGTGCGCTCCGACGAGCACACCGCGCCGGCGCTGGCCCTCGGGCCGGTGGCGGTCGCCCCGCACCGGCAGCGGATCGGGCTCGGCACGGCGGTGGTGCAGGCGGCCCTCGACGCGGCCACCGAGCTGGGCGAGCGGCTGGTGGTGGTGCTCGGCGCCCCCGCCTACTACCGCCGGTTCGGCTTCGTCCGGGGCGACCGGATGGGCCTGACCAGCCCGTGGTCCGGGCTCGGTGAGCCCTGGCAGGCGCTGGTGCTGCCGCCGTCCACCAGCGGTGACGGCCCGCCGCCCACCGGCGAGGTGCTCTTCCCGGCGGCCTGGTCGCGGGTCTGACCCGCCCCGCCCGGCGCCGGTCGACCCGCCGGGCCCACCGCCCGCGGCTCAGGCCGGCTGGGTGCGCAGGTACCGGCCGAAGTGCGGGACGGTGAAGGCCACCGTGCCCCGCTCGCCGGAGTAGATCAGCCCCTTCTTGATCAGCGCGTCCCGCGCCGGGGAGAGGCTGGCCGGCTTGCGCCCCAGCGCCCGGGCGATCTCGGCGGTCGGCACCGCGGCGTCCATGTCGTCCCGGCCGCCTCCGTCCGTCTCGCCCTCGACCAGCGAGAGGGTGGCCATCGCGCGCATGTACTCGCGCTCCGCCGGGGTGGCCCGCTCGAACCGGGAACCGAAGAAGCCGACCGCCAGCTCCGCCTCCGCCTCCGGCGCGGCCACCCGGACGTCCGCGGCGGTGATCGGCGAGCGCGGGGCGTGGTCCCAGGTGGCCTTCCCGTACGCCTGGACGAAGTACGGGTAGCCGCCGGACTTCTCGTAGAGCAGGTCGAGCGCCTTCTGCTCGTACTCCACCTCCTCGCGCTCGGCCGGCGCGCAGAGTGCCCGGTCGGCGGCGATCCGGTCGAGCCGGTCGATGCGCTGGTACCGGAAGAGCCGCTCGGAGTACGACTTGGCGGCGCTGAGCACGGCCGGCAGGTGCGGCAGCCCGGCGCCGACCACGATCAGCGGCGCGCCCAGCTGGGACAGCTCGTGGCAGGCGGCGCAGAGCGCGGAGACGTCCTCGGGCCCGAGGTCCTGCATCTCGTCGATGAAGATGGCGATGCCGGTGCCGACGTCGCTGGCCACCCCGGCGGCGTCGGTGAGCAGCTCGACCAGGTCGATCTCGATGTCGCCGGAGTCGGCCCGGCCGCTGGCGGCGGGCACGTCGATGCCGGGTTGCCAGCGGTCCCGCAGCTTCGGCGCGGCGCCGCCCCGGCCGGTCGGCGCGGAGCGCTGGGCGAACGCCTTGAGCACGCCGAGGAAGGCGTCGATCCGGTCCGGCGCGCGGTGTCGCGGGGCCAGTTCGCGGACCGCCATGTGCAGGGCAGCGGCGATCGGGCGGCGCAGCGACTGGTCCGGCCGGGCCTCGATCTTGCCGCTGCCCCAGAGCCGGTTGATCGCCTGCGAGCGCAGGGTGTTGAGCAGCACGGTCTTGCCGACGCCGCGCAGGCCGGTGAGCATCAGGCTGCGTTCGGGGCGGCCGCGCGCGATCCGCTCCAGCACGATGTCGAAGACGTCCAGCTCGCGTCCCCGCCCGGCGAGTTCGGGCGGACGCTGGCCGGCGCCCGGGGCGTACGGGTTGCGGACCGGATCCACGCATCGCACAGTATCGGGCCGTCTAGCTGGGAGGCTAGACATCCGTAGATGGGGCTACCGCGTGTCGCGCCGGTCGACCGGCCGGCCGGAGCCGCGTCGAGACAAAACTAGGGCTGTCTAGCGTCCACGCTAGACAGCCCTAGTTTCCGCGATGACTACCGCTTCCGGAGGCAGAGCACGTAGTCGAAGATGTCGACCGAGTTGTCGTGCACGTAGTGCGCGGTCGACCGGGGCGCCCGCGTCTTGCACTGGTCGGCGTCAGTGGTCGCCGGCAGCCGCAGCAGCACCTCGTACGTGTTCGGGCCGCACGGCACCTTGCGCAGCTCGGCGTCGTCGTCGGTGCCGTCGTTGACCACGCAGTCGCCCTTGGCGTAGTCGTCGTCGTCCTTGGTCGGGCTCGGTTCCGCGCTGCTCTCGTCCGGGCTCGGCTCGGCGGTCGGGTCGGCCGACGCGCTCGCCGACACCGTCGGCGTCGGGCTCGGGTCGTCGTCCTCGCCGGCCTGCCACACCGCCCAGCCGGCCAGGCCGAGGCAGGGACAGAGGACCAGCACCACGACCAGGCCGATGATCAGGGCGATCTTCCCGCCGCCACCCCGCTTCGCCGGCGGGGCGGGCGGCGTACCGAACTGACCGGGAGCCGGCGGGGGCGCGCCCCACTGCCCGGCGGCCGGCTGGGCCGGCTGCGGCCCGGCCGGCGGGAACGGCCCGGGCGGCGGCGGGTAGCCGGCCCCGGACGTGGGCGGCGGGTAACCGGCACCCGAGGTGGGCGGCGGGTAGCCCGCGCCGGGTGGTTGCGCCGGCCCGGGAGCCGGCGGCGGGTAGCCGGCGGGCGGCTGCGGCGGCTCGGCCGGCTGCGGTGCGCCGGCCGGCGGCTGGGCCCACATCGGCGTGGTGGGCGGCTCGGCGCCGCCGGAGACGGGCTGGCCCCACTGCGGTTGGGTGGGCGGTTCCTGGGCCGCGGGTGGCTGGCTCCACTGGGGCTGGGTGGGCGGTTCCTGGGCCGCGGGTGGCTGGCTCCACTGGGGCTGGGTGGGC
>NZ_JAXCFQ010000011.1:0-60812 GCF_056150265.1 Micromonospora desertarenae | reverse complement strand
TGGGTGGGCGGTTCCTGGGCCGCGGGTGGCTGGCTCCACTGGGGCTGGGTGGGCGGTTCCTGGGCCGCGGGTGGCTGGCTCCACTGGGGCTGGGTGGGCGGTTCCTGGGCCGCCGGCGGCTGGCCCCACTGGGGCAGGGTGGGCTGGTCCTGTCCGCCGCCCGGTGGCTGGCCCCACTGGGGCAGCGTCGGGTCGACGGGCGGCGGGCCCTCCGGCCCGGCCGGCGGCCGCTGCGACGGGTCCTCCGGCTGGCCGGGTGGTCCGTAGGTGGTCATCTCTCCCCCAGGGGTGCGGTGGGTCAGCGCTGCTTCAGGCAGAGCACGAAGTCGAGGGTGTCCAGCTCGCTGTCGAAGAAGTACCAGTTGGTGTAGCCGGCGACCTTGGCGCACTTGGCCTCGGCGTCCCGCTCGCCGCTGGTCGCGCCGTCGAAGCGGCGCAGCACCTCGTACGTCTTCGGACCGCAGTCGCTGATCAGCAGCTTGGGCTTGCCACCGGGCGCCCCCTCGTTGCGGACGCACTGGCCGGCCTTGACGAACCGGGGATCGGCGGACGCCTCCGGGGCCGGCGCGCTGGGCGCCGGGCCCGCGGCGGACGGCTCCGCGCCGTCGGTGGTGGCCGGGGCGGACGCCCCGGTGGCGGCCGCCGGCGGCGGGTCGTCGTCGTCCTGGCCGAGCAGGTAGAGCACCGCGGCGCCACCACCGAGCACGAGGACCAGCACGGCCGCCAGCACCGCTAGCAACGGGCCACGGGAGCGTGGGCGCCCCGGGGGCGGGGCCGGCTCCCCGGCGTACGGGGCGGTCGGCGCGCCGACGTCCGGGTAGCCGGCGTACGGCTGCTCCGCCGGCCGGTACGGGCCCTGCCCCGGCGCGCCGTACCCCGGCTCCGGTCGGTACGCCGGTTCCGGGGCGTAGCGGGGATCGGCGGGGTGACCGGGCTCGGTGGACCGGTACGGCCCCGACCCGTACCCGGGGTCGTAGGACGGCTCGGTGGGGCGGTAGGGGTCGCCGCCGTACTGCCCCGGCGCCGGCCGGCGCTGCTGGTAGGGGCCCTCGGGCCCGTCCCACCCGCCCCGGCGGTCCGGCTCGTACGACTCGTCGGGCCCCCGCCCGCGCCACGGCTCCGGGGAACCGCCGCCCGGTGGTCCGTAGTTCGCCATGCCGCCCTCCTGGAACCAACTGGTGAGAGGCCGGCCACCAACGAGGGACGCCGACGCCCAGGCCACCGTAGCGTGGACCACCAATGAGCTCATCTCCGCCAAGTGCGTCCCCGTCCGCCGGCCCGGTCACCCGGCCGGGTCCCGGCGTCGCCGCCGGTGACCGCGCCGGCGCCGCGCCCGCCCTGATCTGGACGGCGCTGCTGCTGGTCTACGTGCTGTGGGGCTCCACCTATCTCGGCATCCGGATCGCCGTGGAGTCCATGCCGCCGCTCGCCTCGGCGGCCGCCCGGTTCGCGGTGGCCGGCCTGGTGCTCGCCGTCGTGCTGCGGCTGCGCCGCGGACCGGGGGCGCTGCGGGTGGACCGGCGCCAGCTCGCCTCCGCCGCGGTGGTCGGCGTGCTCCTGCTCGCCGGCGGCAACGGGCTGGTCGTGCTGGCCGAGTCCGGGCCGCCGGGGGTGGCGTTGCCGTCCGGCATCGCCGCGCTGCTGGTCGCCACCGTGCCGCTGCTGGTGGTGCTGCTCCGCTCGGCCACCGGTGACCGCCCCCGGCTCTGGACGCTGGCCGGGGTGAGCCTGGGCTTCGTCGGGTTGGTGCTGCTGGTGCTGCCCAGCGGTGGGGCGGACGCGGTACCGCTCGCCGGCGCGCTGACAGTGGTGGCCGGGGCGGCCTCCTGGTCGGTCGGCTCGTTCCTGTCCGGCCGGATCCGGATGCCCGCCGACCCGTTCGTCGCCACCGTCTACGAGATGTTCGCCGGGGCGGCGGTGCTCGCCGTCCTCGCCGTGGGCCGGGGCGAGCTGCGCGGCTTCGACCCGGGCGCGGTGACCACCCGGTCCTGGCTGGCCCTCGGCTACCTGATGGTGGCCGGCTCGCTGGTCGCCTTCACCGCGTACGTCTGGCTGCTGCACCACGCGCCGATCTCGCTGGTCTCCACGTACGCCTACGTGAACCCGGCGGTCGCGGTGGCGCTCGGCGCGCTGCTCGCCGCGGAGCCGATCACCGCGCAGGTGCTGCTCGGCGGCGCGGTCATCGTGGCCGGCGTGGCCCTGGTGGTGAGCACCGAACGCCCGCGCCGGCCGGCCGAGCCGGCGACCCCGGATCCGGCGCGCCGGTAACCGCCCGGCGCGCCCGCTCGGGAGCAGCCGGTAGCGCGGCCGACGGCCCGGCGGCACGGATCAGATCAGCCGGAGCTGGCGGTCCTTCGGGCGGCGCGGCTCGGTCTCGCCGAAGCGTTCGAACAGGCCCGGGTCGATGGCGTCGAGGAACGGCGACGGGCGGCACTCGCGTTCCGAGCCGTGCCGGCTGCGGCGTGCGGCGTGGCTGACGTAGAGCCGGTCCTGGGCGCGGGTGAGGCCGACGAAGAAGAGGCGCCGCTCCTCGGCCACCGCGTCGTCGTCGGGCGCGGCGCCGGGCCAGCGCAGCGGCAGCAGCCCGTCCTCGCACCCGACCAGGAAGACCACCGGGAACTCCAGCCCCTTGGCCGCGTGCAGGGTGAGCAGGGTGACCGCCTCGGCCCGCGGGTCGAGCGCGTCCACCTCGGCGCCGGTGGCCAGCTGGGACAGGAACATCGGCAGGTCGTCCCCGCAGCGCCGGGCGAGCGGGGTGAGCAGGTCGACCGCCGACCGGACGTCCTCCGGGCGGACCGCGCCCGCGCCGTCCAGCGTCGGCACGGCGAAGCGCTCGGCGAGCACCTGGCCGGCCAGCCGGACCCGGGCCGCCAGCGAGCCGTCCAGCCCGCCGGCGTGCCGCAGCTCGCGGGCGATGGCGGCCACCCCGGGGCGGTCCCGCAGCCGGTCGTGCGAGCGCTTCTGCACCGGGATGTTGGCCCGGGCCAGGGCGTCCACGATCGGCGCGGCCTGCGCGTCGGTGCGGTAGAGCACCGCGATGTCGGAGAAGGAGAGCGACGTCGAGCGGCCGTCGATCCGGCCGGAGTCCAGCGACCGGTGGGAGAGCCCGCCGACCAGCTCGTCGACGGTGCGGACCACGAAGTCGGCCTCGTCGGCGACGGATGCCGCCGGGTAGCGGCCGACCAGCGGGGCCTCCGGGTCGAGCCGGGCCGGGTCCAGCCGGCGGCCGCGCACCAGCGACGACGGCGCGATGGCCTGCACCGCGGCGGCCAGGATCGGCGCCGACGAGCGGTAGTTGCGGTTCAGGCGCACCAGCCGGGCGTCGGTGAAGTCCCGGGAGAAGCGCAGGAAGTAGCCGACGTCGGCGCCGCGGAACGAGTAGATCGCCTGGTCCGGGTCGCCGATCGCGCAGAGGTTGCCGTCGGCCGGGCTGAGCAGCCGCAGCAGCTCGTACTGCACCGCGTCGACGTCCTGGTACTCGTCGACGAAGATCCACCGCCAGCGGTCCCGGTAGCGCTCCACCAGCGCCCGGTCCTCGCGCAGCAGCGCGACCGGCAGGGTGAGCAGTTCGTCCAGGTCGACCAGGCCCTGCTTGCGCAGCAGCGCGGTGTACCCGCCCTGGTCGTCGCCGGCCTCGGCGCGGGCCGCCGCCCGGTCGGCGTCGTCGGCGATCCGGAAGTCGACCGGTAGTCCGGCCGCCTCGGCGTGCTCCCGCAGGATGGTCAGTCCGAGGGAGTGGAAGGTGCCGACGGTGACGTCCTCGGCGACCGGGCCGAGCAGCCCGTCGAGGCGGTGCCGCAGCTCCTCGGCGGCCCGCCGGGTGAAGGTGATCGCCAGGCAGTGCTCCGGGAAGACGTTCAGCTCCGCGCAGAGGTACGCGATCCGGTGGGTCAGCGTCCGGGTCTTGCCGGTGCCCGGGCCGGCGACGATGAGCAGCGGCCCGCCCGGCGCGGAGGCGGCCACCCGCTGCATCGCGTCGAGCCGGTCCAGCAGGCCGGTGCCGACCTCCTCCATGCCGGCGAGCATCGGCTCGAACGGCTCGTGCGGGGAGGGCGGCGGGGCGATCGGTGGCGGCGGGGGTGGGCTGGCCTTCCGCTTCGGCTCGGCCTTGGCCGCCGCCGGGCGCTTGGCCCGGGGTCGGGCCGCCGGCTCCGCGGGCCTGCGCTGCGCCGGCACGGGTACGTCGAACAGCGTCTCCGCCTGCGTCCCCGGCACCGGCCCGCCCAGTTCTGCTGGGTCGAAGAGGGTGATCACGCCGTACTCGCCGTCGTAGCCGGGGACCCGGCGCACCTCGCCCCGGCGCAGCCGGCCGATCCCCTCGGCGAGCAGCTCACCGCCGACCCGCCCGATCTCGTCCAGCGGGGTGCGGGTGAGGATCTCCAGCTCCGGGCCGAGCGCGGCGAGCAGGTCGTTGAGCTTCCCCTCGACCTTCTTGGACCGGGCGCCCACCTTGTTGATCTCGCCGAGGATCTCGGCGAGCGGCACCAGGTGGGTCACCTCGCGGGCGTGCTCGGGGCGGTGCCCGGCCGGCCGGTCGGCCAGCTCCTCGACCCGGCTGAGCACGCCGACGGTGAGCGGCTTGCCGCACTCGGGGCAGCGGCCGCCGGCGGCGCGGGTCTGCTCGGGGGACCAGTTCACCCCGCAGAGCCGGTGCCCGTCGGCGTGGTACTTCCCCTCCTCGGGGAAGAACTCGATGGTGCCGGCGAGCCCGTCGCCGGTGCGCAGCGCGTCCCGGACGGCGAAGTAGTCGCGGGCGGTGGCGAACACGGTCGCCTCCCGGGCCAGCGCCGGCGGCGAGTGGGCGTCCGAGTTGGACACCAGCCGGTACGCGTCCAGGCTGCCGACCCGCCAGTTCATCTCCGGGTCGGAGGAGAGCCCGGTCTCCACCGCGAAGATGTGCTCGGCCAGGTCGGCGTAGCAGTCGGCGATCGCGTCGAAGCCGGACTTGGAGCCCAGCGCGGAGAACCAGGGCGTCCAGATGTGCGCGGGCACCAGGTAGCCGTCGGGGCTGGCCTCCAGGGTGATCTCCAGCAGGTCGCGGGAGTCCAGGCCGAGGATCGGCCGGCCGTCGGAGCCGAGGTTGCCGATCCGGCCGAGCGCGGTGTTGAACCGCGCCACCGCGTCCAGGTCGGGCAGGTAGATCAGGTGGTGCACCTTGCGGGTGCGTTCGTCCCGCTTGTAGATCGTGGAGATCTCCACGCTGAGCGTGAACCGCACCGGGTCGGCCTCGGCCGCGCTGGCCAGCCGGGGTGGCAGCCGCCGGGCGATGTCCCGCTCCGCCTCCGGGCTGAGCCGGTAGAGGCCGGGCTCCGCCGGGTGCAGTGTCTCGCGCAGGTGGTCGTACCACGCGGGGTGGGTGAAGTCGCCGGTGCCGAGCAGGCCGATGCCCTTGCGCCGGGCCCACCAGCCGAGGTTCGGCAGGGTGAGGTCACGGCTGCACGCGCGCGAGTACTTCGAGTGGATGTGCAGGTCCGCGACGAATGGCGGGAGGCCACCGGGGGGTGCGGCGCTGAACGGAGGCACGCCGCATCCTGCCACGACCCGGCGCGCCCCCGCGCGTCGCCACGCTCGGGCGTGAGGTGCGCTATGCCGAGCGCAGCTCGACGAGGGTGATCTGCGGCTCGGCGCCGACCCGGACCGGCGGGCCCCAGAAGCCGGCGCCGTTGGTGACGTACACCTTGGTGCCGTCGACCTCGCCGAGGCCGGAGACCACCGGCTGCTGGAGCTTGACCAGCAGGTTGAACGGGACGATCTGGCCGCCGTGGGTGTGCCCGGACAGTTGCAGGTCGACGCCGAACTTCGCCGCCTCCACCGCGGCGACCGGCTGGTGGGCGAGGAGGACCACCGGGCGGGACGGGTCCCGGTCGCCGAGCGCCGCGGTGTAGTCGGCCGGCGCGGCCAGCCCCGTGCCGGCGGCGGTGACGTCGTTGACCCCGGCCAGGTCGAGTACGCCGCCGCGGGCCTGGATCTCCCGCCGCTCGTTCTGCAGCACCCGCAGCCCCAGCCGGTCCAGCTCGCGCACCCACTCCTCGACGCCGGAGTAGTACTCGTGGTTGCCGGTGACGAAGAAGCTGCCGTGCCGGGACCGCAGGTCCCGCAGCGGCGCGGCGGCCTCGCCCAGCTCGGCCACCGAGCCGTCGACCAGGTCGCCGACGACCGCCACCAGGTCGGCGTCCAGGCGGTTGATGGCGGCCACGATCCGCTCGGTGTGCGCCCGGCCGCGCAGCGGCCCGAGGTGGATGTCGGAGACGGTGGCGATGCGCAGGCCGTCCATGCTCCGGGGCAGCTTGGCCAGCGGGATCTGCACCCGGTCCAGCTGCGGTGGGCCGAGCGCGGTGCGGATGCCGTACCCGGTGAGACCGGTGGCGGTGAGCCCGGCGAAGATCGCCGCCCCCCGGGCCAGCAGCAGCCGCCGGGACGGGTCGTGGTCGGGCTGGCCGACGGCGCCGGCGGCCGGCGGATCGGCCGGACCGGCCGCGCCGACCAGCGCCGGCTCGGGCGCGGCGGCGGTCGGCTCGGCCGCGACCACCCGGCGGCGCAGCACCAGCTTGGTCACCAGCATCGGCACTTCCAGTGCGACGAGCAGGACCAGCAGGTAGAACATGATCGCGAGCCAGAGGTAGCCGGGCCATGCCAGCCAGTACAGCCCGGCCTGGGTGCCGACCATGGTGGCCGGCACCAGCAGCGCCAGCACGAGCGCGGTGATCCCGCCGGCCCGCCGCCAGCGCCCCGGCAGCGTCGTGTCCCGGACCAGCCGCTTCCACAGGTAGAGGTGGATCAGGCCGGTGACCAGCGCCAGGGTCCCCACGAAACCCAGCACTGCGAGCATGTGCGCCTCCTTCAGCCGCCCGCGAAGGGGGGCAGTACGTCGATCGTGGTCCCGGCCGGCAACGGGGCCTGACGATCGTGGCAGGTCACCCCGTCCACCAGGAAACTCGCCACCCGCAGCACGGCGGCGAGCCGGTCACCGTGCCGCTCGGTCAGCTCGGTGACGAGGTCGTCGAGGGTGCGCCCGGCCGGCACGGTCTCCTCGGTGCGGCCGGCGGCGGCGCGCGCTCCGGCGAAGTAGCGCACGGTCAGCGGGGGCAGCCCGGCGGTGGGCCGGGTCGGATCGGTCACGGTCAGCCTCCGATGGCCGACATCGGCCGGGCGGGTTGCAGGAACGTCGGGTCGTCGATGCCGTGGCCGGCCCGCTTGCCCCACATCGCGGTACGCCACCGCCGGGCGATCTCGGCGTCGTCCGCCCCGGCCCGCAGCGCCCCGCGCAGGTCGGACTCCTCGGTGGCGAACAGGCACGCCCGTACCTGGCCGTCGGCGGTGAGCCGGGTGCGGTCGCAGTCGCCGCAGAACGGCCGGGTGACGCTGGCGATCACGCCCACCCGGGCCGGGCCGCCGTCGACCAGCCAGGTCTCGGCCGGCGCCGCGCCGCGCTCGGCCGGGTCGGGCCGCAGGTCGAAGGTGGTACGCAGGGCGGCGAGGATCTCCTCGGCGGTGACCATGGCGGCCCGGTCCCAGCCGTGCTGCGCGTCCAGCGGCATCTGCTCGATGAACCGCAGCTCGTAGCCGTGGTCGAGGGCGAAGCGGAGCAGCGCCGGCGCCTCGTCGTCGTTCACGTCCCGCATCAGCACCGTGTTGACCTTGACCGGGGTGAGCCCCGCGGCGGTGGCGCCGGCCAGGCCGGCCAGGACGTCGGCGAGCCGGTCGCGCCGGGTCAGCCGGGTGAA
This sequence comes from Micromonospora desertarenae, assembly GCF_056150265.1. NCBI lineage: Bacteria > Bacillati > Actinomycetota > Actinomycetes > Micromonosporales > Micromonosporaceae > Micromonospora > Micromonospora desertarenae. The sequence goes on along the minus strand of NZ_JAXCFQ010000011.1, from coordinate 53,088 downwards.
CCGGCCGGCGTCGAGCGTGTCCAGCGAGACGTTCACCCGGTCGAGCCCGGCGGCGCGCAGCGTGGGGGCGAGCCGGGCCAGCCCGATGCCGTTGGTGGTCAGCGAGATCCGGGGACGCGGTTCGAGCGCCGCCACCTCGGTGACGATGCCCACCAGCCCGGGCCGGATCAGCGGCTCGCCGCCGGTGAAGCGCACCTCGGTGACGCCGAGGTCACGCACGGCGACCCGGACCAGCCGGACGATCTCCGCGTCGGTGAGCAGTTGCGGCCCGGCGAGCCAGGGCAGCCCTTCGGCCGGCATGCAGTACGTGCAGCGCAGGTTGCACTTGTCGGTCAGCGAGACCCGGAGGTCCCGGGCGACGCGGCCGTACCGGTCGACGAGGGGGCCGTCGGTCGGCTGGGCGGCAGTCACCTGTCGACGGTAGCGCGTGTCAGCCCGCCGAGGGCGGCCCGGGCGGCCCGGCCGACCGCATCGCGGTACGCGGCGCCGAACAGGGCGGTGTGCACCAGCAGCAGGTGGAGCTGGTGCAGCGGCACCCGGTCCCGCCAGCCGTCGGCCAGCGGCCACGCCTCGTCGTACGCGGCGAGGATCCGGTCGAGGTGCGGCGCGCCGCCGAAGAGGGTCAGCTGGGCCAGGTCGGTCTCCCGGTGCCCGCCGTGCGCCGCCGGGTCGACCAGCCAGGCCCGGTCGTCGGCGCCCCAGAGCACGTTGCCCGGCCACAGGTCGCCGTGGACACGGGCCGGCGGTTCGTCGCCGCCGAACTCGCCGATCCGGTCGACCACCTCCTCCACCAGGGCGACCTCGGTGTCGCCCAGCGCGCCGCCGTCCACCGAGCGGCGCAGGTACGGCACCAGCCGGGCGCGGGCGAACCAGCTCGACCAGGGGCCGGGGTCGGGCGTGTTGTCCGCCGGGAGCGCGCCGATGAACCCGGGCCAGTCGGCCCCGAAGGCCGGCGCGCCGGCCCGGTGCAGCCCGGCCAGCTCCCGGCCGAACCGCTCGGCCGCCTCGGCGGTCGGCTCGCCCGGCTCGACCCACTCCAGCGCCAGCAGCTCGGGCAGCGCCACCAGCACCTCCGGTACGGCCACCGTGCCGGCCGCGCGCAGCCAGCGCAGGCCGGCCGCCTCGGTGGCGAAGAAGTCCTCCGGCACCGGCCGCCCGGCCCGCTCCGGCCAGGTCTTGGCGAAGATCGAGTGACCGTCGTCCAGGGTCAACCGGGAGGCGGCACAGATGTCCCCGCCGGCCACCGGCGTCTCCCGGATCCGCTGGTGGGTCAGGAAGGTCGGCAGGTGGGACGGGTGCGCCCGCAGGTACGCCAGGTCCATGACGGCAAGGTAGCCCCTCCCCACCCCCGCCGCCGGGCCACCTTCCCCTGAATCTTGGAACCTCCCGGCCCGGCCGGGGGCCGTTTCCCACCGAGATCTCCGGCGATCCGGTGCCGGTGAGGGGTGGTGGATCGGCGTGGGCAGGGTGAATACGGTCGGTAGCTGTGGATGAGCGGCGTGTCGTCCACAGGGGCTGCCGGGCGGGGTCGCCGGATCGCAGGCTGCCGGCATGACCTCGACCGACCCGCCCCGGCTCGCCGTCCGTTCCCCCGCCGACCTGATCGCCGCCGTGCCCTACCTGCTCGGCTTCCACCCCGCCGACAGCGTGGTCGTGGTGGCCATGCGCGGCCGGCGGATCACCTTCGCGGCCCGGGCAGACCTGCCCGAGCCGGCGGGCGAGGCGGACCCGGCCCGGCACCTCGCCGCGGTGATCGCCCGCCAGCAGGCCGACTCGGCCACCGTCATCGGGTACGGTCCGCCGACCCGGGTCACCCCGGCCGTCGACGCGGTGCGCGCCGCGCTGACCGGCGCCGGGCTGGCCGTGCTCGACGCGCTGCGGGTCACCGACGGGCGGTGGTGGTCGTACGTCTGCACCGAGCCGGAGTGCTGCCCGCCCGACGGCTCCCCGTACGACCCGGGTGCCAGCGCGGTGCCGGCCGCCGCGGTGCTCGCCGGCCAGGTCGCCCTGCCCGACCGGGCCGCCCTGGTGGCGCAGGTTTCCCCGCTCGGTGGTCCGGTCCGGGTGGCGATGCGCCGGGCCACCGCCCGGGCCGAGCGGCGACTGGCCGACCTGCTCGACAAGGCGCCCCGCGAGGACCTGCTCGGCGGCCGGTCACTGCGCGCGGCGGGCGTGACGGCCGTGCGCGCGGCCCTGCGCCGGCAGCGCCGCGGCGAGCGGCTCACCGACGACGAGGTGGCCTGGCTGAGCCTGCTCCTGACCCACCTGCCGATACGCGACCACGCCTGGGACCGCACCGACGGCCGGGACGCGGACATCGCCCTCTGGACCGACGTGCTGCGCCGGGCCGAGCCCGAGTTGACCGCCGCGCCGGCCAGCCTGCTCGCCTTCGCCGCCTGGCGGGCCGGGCAGGGGGCGCTGGCCGCGGTCGCGCTGGAGCGGGCGCTGACCGAGCACCCCGACTACACCCTCGCGGCCCTCCTGGACGACCTGCTCCGCCGTGGCGTGCCGCCGTCGGAGCTGGACGGCTGGCCGGCGGTGGGCGCCGCGGGCGTGGTGCGCCGCCGCAAGCGGAGGCCGCGCCACCGGCCCAGGCTCGATCTTTGACCGCGGTGGTTGCCCGGCCTTCCCGCACGTGTTCGCCGATCGCACAACTTGTACTATCGTACAAGTTGTACGTTAGTACAAATTGTTGAGGGGGCGTCATGGCGGAAGCCGACAGTGTCGTGGCGGCAGCAGTCCGGCGGGCGGGTAGGCGCGAGTGGGCGGGTCTGGCGCTGTTGGCGCTGCCGACGGTGCTGCTGGGCCTGGATGTGACAGTGCTGTATCTGGTGCTGCCGAGCATGGCCACCGCGCTCGAACCCTCGGCGCCCCAGACGCTGTGGATCATGGACGCCTACGGATTCTTCATCGCGGGGTTCCTCATCACCATGGGAACCGTGGGCGACCGGATCGGCAGGCGCCGCCTACTGGTCATCGGCATGACGGCGTTCGCGGCCGTCTCGGCGTTCGCGGCCTTCGCCCCCAACGCCGAGCTGCTGATCCTCGCCCGGGCGCTGCTGGGGGTGGCCGGGGCCACGCTGATGCCCTCGACACTGTCCCTGATCTCGAACATGTTCGCCGATGTGCGCCAGCGCGCGGTCGCGATCGGGGTGTGGGCCACGATGTTCGCTCTGGGCATGGCCGCCGGACCCGTCGTCGGTGGCGCACTGGTCGACACGTTCTGGTGGGGTGCGGCCTTCCTGCTCGCCGTCCCCATCGCCGCCCTGGTCCTGGCCGGGGCACGGATCCTGCTGCCCGAGTACGCCGATCCGCAGGCCGGCCGACTCGACCTGACCAGCGTGGCGCTGTCGCTGGCCGCGATCCTGCCGGTGATCTACGCGATCAAACACTCCGCCGTCGACGGTCCCGACCTCAGCGCGGTGCTCCTCGCCGTCGTCGGGACGGTCGCCGGGGTGGTCTTCGTGCGCCGGCAACGTGGCCTCGCCTCGCCGCTGTTGGACGTCACGCTGTTCGCGGGCCGGGCGTTCTCCGCGGCCCTGGCGGTGCTGCTGATCGGACTGGTCGGGGTGGGCGGGACCATGTACCTGGTCACCCAGTACCTCCAGCTCGTCGAAGGTCTGACGCCGTTCGCGGCGGGCCTGTGGATGGGGCCACCCGCCCTGGCGATGTTCGCCGCGGCGATCGGCGCGCCGCTCATCGCCAGGCGAGTGCGGCCCGGCCTCGTCATGGCGGTCATGCTCGGGCTCTCCGTGGCGGGCTACGCGCTGCTCGCTGTCGTGGGCACCGGGGATGCCGGGATGGTGGTGGCCGGCTTCGCGTTCGTCTACCTCGGCCTCGGCGCGATCGCCGCGTTGGGCACCGACATGGTCGTCGGCGCCGCGCCCGCGTCGAAGTCCGGCTCGGCCGCCGCGATGTCGGAGACCGTTCAAGAACTAGGCATCGCCGTCGGCGTCGCTGTCCTCGGCAGCCTGACCACCGCCCTCTACACCTCCCGGATGGACCCGCCGGCGGACGTTCCGCCAGCGGTCGCGGGTCGTCTCACCGAGAGTCTCGCCGGGGCACTGTCCGTCGCCGACCAGGTGCCAGCCGAGGTCGTGCAGGCCGCGCGAGAGGTGTTCAGCAGCGGGGTGAACACCTCCGCCGCCGTGGCCGGTGTCGCCATCATCGCGGCGGCCCTGCTCTGCCTCACCGCGCTGCGGAACGTCCAGCCGCTCGGTGAGGAACAGCAAGCTGGAACGGAGCAGCGGGAGGTGGCCGACTACCCTGACACCTGTAGGAGGGGAGCATGAGCGACGAGAGCGACTCCGTCGATGGGCGCAAGGCCCGAGGCAACAAGCGCCGCGCTGAGATCATCGATGCGACCCTCGCCATCGTCACCCGTGACGGCGCCGCCGGCGTCACCCATCGCACCGTCGCCAAGCAGGCCGGCGTCGCCACCAGTCTGAGCACCTACTACTTCGCCACGCTTGACGACCTGCTCGTCGCGGCGCTGTCCAGCGTCGCCGATGTCTACACCGCGCGTATCCGCCAGATCATCGACGGCACCGGTGACAAGCTCCGTGGCCTGGCCGAGCTGATTGCCGAATCCGCTGGCCCCGGCCGGGAACGCGCCCTGGCCGAACGCGAACTGTCCACGCTGGCCGCGCGGAGGCCGGCGCTGGCGCCCGTAGCCCGTCGCTGGCGCGAGAACGTCGCCGAACTTGCCGCGACGCTCACCGAAGACCCCGAAGCGATCGCCGCACTCGTTGCCGCCTCCGATGGCCTGTGCACCGCCATCCTGATCGACAACGCTCCCTCCGATCCCGACTACGTACACCGAATCCTGGCCCGGGCCCTTGACGCGCATGCCGACAGAACAGGGCCCCGGCGCTGAACCCGACGCCGACGCTTCCGTTCAGCGGTCACGTTCGCCCGATCTTTTCGGGTTGGGGCTCGCGGCGCCGTTGACCGTGACCCGCAACGCGTAGCCGCTGATCTCGGCGGTGTCGAAGAGGTGACTAGCCCCGGGTGAGGTGGGCGACGAACGTGCGCCAGGCTGCGGGCGAGAAGGTCAGGGTGCCGCCGTCGCGGTCCTTCGTGTCGCGGACCAGGACGACGCCGGGCAGATTGTCCGCCACCTCCACGCAATCGCCGCCGTTGTTGCCGCTCTTCGTGCTCTTGCGCCACTGCGCACCGGTCAGGTCCATGATCGAGCCGCTTCCCTGAGCATCTCCAGGGACCGCCCTCGGGGCAGGGCTTCTCCCCGGATGCGTTCCCACCGTCGATCCAGGCTAGCAACGTCCGAAGGCTGCTCAATTATCTGAGCTTGTGCCTGGCTGTCGACGTGCGCGACCCGTCCACCGTCGCTCAGCTCCGCGATCGTGAAGGGCCCACCGAGCCCCGGATACATCCCCACCTCCGCAGGCACGACGTGCACCTGGACCGACGGAAGTTCGGCGCACTCGGCTAGATGCGCGCACTGCTCACGCATCAGCTCACGGTCACCGTAAGCAGGTCGGCGGATGACGGCCTCGTCTATGACCGCAACCAGGAGAGGCGGGCGCTGGCGATGCAGGATCGCCTGCCGTCCCAGTCGCGCGTCGACGAGTTCGTTCACCTCGTCGACGGTCAGTGCCTCTCCCGCCAGAGTGGCCCGCGCGTACGCCTCGGTTTGGAGAAGACCGGGCACCCATGCGAGCTGATACGCCCGCAGGGCGACTGCCTCGCGTTCAATGTCGACCCAGGCTCGCAGCCAGGTCGGCTCACGTCGCTTGAGGACGTCCGGCCACAGGTCCCCTACGTCCCGCCCGAGAATTGCCGCGACCCGGGAACGGTGCCGAGGCTGGGGCACGCGTCCTGGGTTGACCCATCGCTGCGCGGTCTTGGGGTCGACACCGATCTGACCAGCGAGAGATTCCGCTGTCTCGCCGGCCTCGGCCATCGCCGCTATCACTCCGTGGTTCATGCGGCCTCCGATGAGGACGTCCCGAACATCGACTGACCATACCTGAACGCTGTGTACCGGTCCCATCACGGAGGGGCAGGGTGCGGTCAGGTGCCGGCCGCGATGACCCGAACTCGGCGGCCGGGCTAGTGGGGCCGCCTCGGCGAAGGCGGGGCGGCCCCACCAGATCACGAGGAGGCAAGCCCGTGCGATTCAGGTTCTGGCGCCGTGAGCCCGTCCCCACGCCGCCCCCGTCTGTCGGCCCGTCGACCCGCAACGAGCGATCGACCTGGGCGCAGCCGACCGCCGTCTTCCCGACCGCCGGTCCCGGCCGCCCGGGCAACCTGACCCCGGCCCAGCGCTGGCGCGGAGACGGAGGCCGGTGGTGAGCCTGACCGTCGGCAGCACGATCCGGGTGCCCGAGGACTCCTACCGCTTCGGCACCGGGCCGCTCACGCTGCACGTCACCGAGATCCTCAGTCGCGGACCGTTCGAGGGGCACGTCTGGGCGGAGGTGCGCGGCCACGACGTACGCGAGGACGGGTCGCTCGCCGTCCGTGCGCGCTTCGCCTTCGTCCGGGTCGACCGGGTGCGCGTCGTACACGTGGTGAGCCTGTGAGCCGCCGGTTCCGGGACCACCTGCCCACCCGGCCGACCTGGCGCTGCCAGGCGTGCGGGATCGCCTGGCCGTGTTCGGCGGCCAAGCTGCGGCTGCTCGCCGAGTACCGGACGGACCGGGCGGCCCTGCTGGTCTACCTGGCCACGCTCCAGGCCGAGGCGGCCCTGGAGCTCACCGGACTGGACCAGGCCACGCCACCGGTCGTGCTGGCCGAGCGCTTCACCAACTGGGCGCGCCCACGCGGATGACCGTTGTCAGTCCGGGACGCGCCGACGCGAGCGGGGCCGGCACGCGGGCGAGGTGACTGCCGCGCTCCGGCCCCCTGCTGACAGCCGCCCCGGCCGGCCGGGTGCCGCCGCGCACCGGTCACAGCGGCCCGCGTATCCGGTCACCACCGGCCCGCGTACGTCGCGGTACCTCGACCGGGTGAGTCGCCCGTCGTGCCGCCTCCCGGCCGGTGCCGGCGCCGGGAGAATCGGCGGGTCCAGGGCCAGGGTGGACGCGGCCCCGACAGGTGAGGAGATCGGGTTGAGCTCATCCGCCAGCCGGTGTCCCGTCGCCGAGCAGCCTCCCGGCCGGCTGCCGGCGGCGCTGACCGGGTTCCTCGCGGTGCCCCGCGTCGAGCGGGCCGGCGGTTGACGATGCCGATCCCCGCGTTCCAGGTCCAGCGGTGGGTGAACTCGCCGCCACTGACTCCCGAGGCGCTGCGCGGCCGGGTGGTGCTGATCGACGTCTGGGAGTACACCTGCGTCAACTGGATCCGCACCTCCCCGTACGTCCGGGCCTGGCACCGCGACTACGGGCCGGTCGGCCTGACCGTCATCGGCCTGCACGCCCCGGAGTTCGAGTTCGGCCGGCACGCCGAGAACATCGACCAGGGCATCCGCGACCACGGCCTGACCCACCCGGTCGCGCTGGACAACGACTTCCGGGTCTGGGCGGGCCTGGGCAACATCGCCTGGCCGGCGCGGTACCTCTTCGACGCGGACGGGAATCTCGCCGACCGGTGGATCGGGGAGGGTGACTACGACCGCACCGAGGCGGAGATCCGGCGGCTGCTCGCCGCCACGGTGCCGGAGCGCGACCTGCCGCCGGTCACCCCGGAGGTGGCGGCCTTCGCCGCGACCACCCCGCCGACGTACGCCAATCTCACCGAGGAGACGTACGTCGGCACCGACCGGCGGGTCCCGGGCAGCTTCACGCTGACCGGCGACTGGCGGGACAGCGGCGAGTACGTCGAACTCGCCGGCGGGACCGGCGAACTCGGGCTGCCCTTCAACGCCGGCGAGGTGAACCTGGTCGTCGACCCCGGACCCGGCCGGCCGGTCCCGGTCCGCGTACTGCTCGACGGGGAGCCGATCGGCACCGAACGCGGCGCCGACGTCGGCCCGGACGCGGTGGCCCACATCGACCGGGCGGCCATGATCCGCCTCGTCGCCGGGGCGTCCCGCGACGACCACCTGCTGACCCTGGTCACCGACCGACCCGGCTTCCGCGCGTACGCCTTCACCTTCGGCCCCTGAGCGGGGACCGGGCCGGGACCGGTGCCGTTACCGGCTGCGCCGGGCGGTCCGCACGCCGAACACGACAGCGCCGACGACGAGCGCGACGCCAAGGAGCTGGAGGCCGGGCGAGTCGTCGGCCTCCCCGTACACGACACCGGCGACGCCGAGCGCGACGCCGAGCAGGGCGACGAGGGCGAGGACGTACTTCACGGGTTCTCCCTCCGGCGGCGAACCCGCCGCCGATCTCGCCGGTGCGCGGGCGCCGTGGTCGATGTGGTCAGTGCGGTGCCCGGTGGTCGCTCATTCGTCGACCCACTCGAGCAGGTCGCCGGGCTGGCAGTCGAGCACCCGGCACATGGCTTCTAGGGTGCTGAACCGGACCGCCTTGGCGCGGCCGTTCTTCAGCACCGCGACGTTCGCCGGGGTGAGCCCGACCCGCTCGGCGAACTCGCCGACGCTCATCTTGCGCTTGGCCAGCTCCACGTCGATGCGGACGACGATGGGCATCAGATCACCGCTTCCATGTCGGTGCGCAGCGTGGTGGCCTGGCGCAGCAGCGCCCGCATGACCACCATCAACAGCCCCAGCACCGCGACGCCGGTCACCATCAGGAACAGCAGCAGCGGCAGCCCGGGGTCGTCCGCGTTGAAGCCGACGTAGAGGAAGACACCGACGAGCACCACCCAGGCGGCGGCGACGGCCCACACGATCGCGTCCACCCAGACCAGCGAGGCCGGACTGAAGATGCGGTCGTTCTTGACCATGGTGAGCAGTTGCCAGGTGGCCACGATCACCACCTGGGCGCAGAGCACCCAGAACACCGCGAGGGCGGTCAGCGGCCACCGCAGGTACGCCTGGTCCGGCGACTCCTCGGCCATGTGCGCGAACTGCCCGGGCAGCGAGAAGGTCTGCAAGACGACCAGGATCCCGAACAACAACACGAGGAAGACCCGGAGAGGGGCTACCGCCCGATGCTCTGTGATCATACATCGACTATCACTCGTTACCTATCGATTGTCAATAGGTTTCGGGGCTCCCGCTGGAGACGCTGACGCGGTACGCCCGGCTCGTCCCCCGGGGGTGTCGATCGTCCGGGTGAACCTGGACAATGATCAGGTGCCCGCTCTACCCGTCGGCCCGTCATGAGTATCGGGCTGCTGCTCGCGCTCGTCGGGCTGGCGCTGGTCGACAGCACCAGCATCGGCACCCTCTTCATCCCGGTGTGGCTGCTGCTCACCCCCGGCCGGGTCGACGCCCGGCGGATCCTGCTCTACCTCGGCACGATCGCCGGCTTCTACCTCGCGGTCGGCCTGCTGCTGGTCTGGGGCGGTAGCCGGCTGGCCGACGCGCTCGGCGGCGCGCTGGACAACCGGCCGGTGCTCTGGGGCCAACTCGTCCTCGGGGTCGGGCTGTTCGCGCTCAGCTTCCGCTACGACGGTAAGCGCAAGCGGCCGGGCGGCGGTGCGGTGCTGCGCTGGCGGGACCGGGCCACCTCCGGTGACTCCTCCGCGCGCTGGCTGGTCGGGCTGGCCCTGCTCGCCGCGCTGGCCGAGGTGGCGACGATGCTGCCGTACCTGGGCGCGCTGGGCCTGCTGACCACCTCCGGGCTGGACGCCGCGGCCGTGGTGGCGCTGCTCGCCGGCTACTGCCTGGTGATGGTGCTGCCGGCGACGCTGTTGCTGGCCGCCCGGGTGGCCTGGCCGGCCGCGATCGAGCCGCTGCTGGCCCGGCTGAACGCGTGGATCGTCCGGTCCGCGGGCAGCGCGATGGGCTGGATCCTCGGCATCGCCGGGTTCCTGCTGGCCCGCGACGCCGCCGTCCGGCTGGAGCTGTTCGGCCGCTTCGTCGACCTCTGACCGGCGCGGCCGCGCTCAGACCGAGATCCGGTGCGGGTGGGCGTAGACGTTCATGGTGCGGCCGCGCAGGAAGCCGACCAGGGTCAGCCCGGCCTCCTCGGCCAGGTCGGCGGCGAGGGTGCTCGGCGCGGAGACCGCCGCGAGCACCGGCACCCCGGCCATCCACGCCTTCTGGGTCAGCTCGAAGCTCGCCCGCCCGGAGACCAGCAGCACGTGCCCGGTCAGCGGCAACCGCCGTTCCCGGACGGCCCAGCCGACCACCTTGTCCACCGCGTTGTGCCGGCCCACGTCCTCGCGCAGCACCACCAGCTCACCGGCCGCGGTGAACAGGCCGGCCGCGTGCAGCCCGCCGGTGTGGTCGAAGCCCTTCTGCGCCGCCCGCAACCGGTCCGGCAGCTCCGCGAGGACCGCCGCCGGCACGCCCACCGGGTCGTCCGCCACCGCGAAGACCGACCGGGTCCGCACCGCGTCGATGCTCGCCTTGCCGCACACCCCGCAGGAGCTGGTGGTGTAGAAGTTCCGGGCCGGGTCCGTGGTCGGCTCCGGCACGCCGGGCGCCAGCACCACGTCCACCACGTTGTACGTGTTGGGCGTCTCCGCGCCGGCGCAGAGCTGCGCGGTGTGCACGTCGTCCGCCGACCGGATCAGCCCCTCGGTGAGCAGGAATCCGATCGCCAGGTCCAGGTCGTCGCCGGGGGTGCGCATGGTCACCGCCAGCGGCTGCCGCCGGCCCGGCCCGGCCGGGCCGACCCGGATCTCCAGCGGCTCCTCCACGCTCAGGCTGTCCCGCCGCCGGACGGCCGCGCGCTCGTCGGTCGCCGCGTCGAGGTCGATCCGGAGCACGCTCCGCCGGTCAGTCGCCCGTCCCATCCCGCCATCCTGCCCCGCCCGCCGGACGGCCCGCAGGGCTACCGTGGCCGGGTGAGGGCGTACGCGGCGGTGGTGCTGGCGGGCGGCGCGGCGCGCCGGATGGGCGGGGTGGACAAACCGGCCCGCCCGGTCGGCGGCCGCCCGATGCGGGACCGGGTGCTGGCGGCCGTCGCCGACGCCCGTCCGCGCATCCTGGTGGGGCCGGCCGGGCTGGTGCCCGAGGGGGTCCGGGTGACCCGGGAGCAGCCGCCCGGCGGCGGGCCGGTGGCCGCCACGGCCGCCGGGTTGGCCCTGCTCGAACCGGGCACCCCGGTGGTCGCGCTGCTCGCCGGCGACCTGCCGCTGCTCACCCGGGAGGCGATCGCCCACCTGCTGCGCCACCTCGACGCCGGGCCCCCGCCGCGCGACCTCGACGCCGAGCCCCCGCCGCGCGACCTCGACGCCGGGCCGGACCGCCGTGACGCGGCCGGCGGGTCGGCCGGGCACGATCTCCGGCTCGACGAGCCGCCGGTCGGGGCCGGTGCGCCGGGGGCGGCCACCGGGAGTCGGCCCGGAACCGCGCCGGACGGGGCCTGCTTCGTGGACGACGCCGGGCGGCGGCAGACCCTCTGCGGGGTGTGGCGGGTGCCGCCGCTGCGGGCCGCCGTCGACCGGCTCGCCGCCGGGCGGGGACTGGCCGGCGCCCCGATCCGCGCCCTGCTGGCCGGGCTGACCGTCCGCGAGGTGCCGTGGCCCGGTGCCGGCCCGCCGCCCTGGTTCGACTGCGACACTGACTCGGACGTACGCCGGGCGGAGGAGTGGGTGCGATGACGGTGATGGACGACTGGGTCACGGCGGCCTGTGCCGAACTCGGCCTGGACCCGGCCCAGGTGCCGGTGCCAGCCGTGCTCGACCTGGCCAAGGAGGTGGCCCACCAGGTGCTGCGGCCGGGCGCGCCGGTCAGCGCGTACCTGCTCGGGCTGGCCGTCGGGCGCGGCGCGGACCCGGCGGACGCGGCGGCCCGGCTCGTCGCGTTGGCCGGCGGGTGGCCGGTGGAACTCGGCGCGGACCGCCCGGGCGACACCCCCGCCTGACCGGCCGTCCGCCACCGCTGTCCGATCCCGGTCGGGGCTGATTCGGCCCCCTGGCCGCGTGGGTAGGGTGACCCCTGACGGACGGAGGCGATCATGACGGCTGACCACCCCTCGGCGCCGGCCGGTGGCTCGCCCGGCGAGACGCCGGCGCACCACGAGTCGATCCTGCTCGACGAGCCGAGCACGGCCGACCTGCGGGCGAAGGTGACCCAGGCGTGGCAGGAGTTCGCCCGCGCGCTGGCCGACCGGCTGGCCGCGCTGCCGGCCGGGGCGCACCTGGAGGTGACCCTCGACCCGACCGCCTCCGGCACCGGTGACGCCATTTACTCGGTCAGCGTCGACGCCGGCCCGGAGGGGGTGCTCGCCGCCCGGGCCGTCGGCAACGCCAGCCTGCCGCAGGGCTACCGCCTGGACCGCAACGCGGTGGCGGACATGATCGCGCTGGGCTGGTCGCCGCCGGGCGTGGTGGAGGGCTCCGGCGAGTACTTCGGGCTGGACTCCTCGACCGGGGACGCCGCGCGGCTGTCCGCGCTGCTCTCCCGTACCCTCCGCGACGTCTACGGCGCTCCGCACCCGGCCTTCCTGGTCTACCTGGTGCACGACGCGGAGGGGGAGTCGCTGCCGGTCGAGCCGCTCGGCACCGCGCGCAGCGAGTTCGGCCCGGACCGGGACGTCGAGGCCGACCTGGACGAGGCGCTGGCGGCCGCGGCCGCCGCGAACCAGTCCGGCGAGGGCGACGTGCTGGCGCTGGCCGAGCGGGTCCGCACGGTGGTCTCCACCATGCTGAAGTCGGACTCCGACCGGCTCCAGGTCGACTCGGACGGCGACATCAACATCCGGGCCGGGTCGGCGATGGTCTTCGTCCGGGTGCGCGACAACCCGCCCCTGGTCGACGTCTTCTCCCCGGTGCTCACCGAGGTCGAGCCGACCGAGCGGCTCTACGTCAAGCTCTCCGAACTGACCAACCGGATGCCGATCGGCCGGCTGTACTGCGCCGACGACACCGTCTGGGCGTCCATCCCGGTGTTCGGCCGCAACTTCCAGCCGACCCACCTGATGCTCGCCGTGCAGGTCATGACCGGGCTCGCGGACGAACTGGACGACCGGCTGCACGGCGAGTTCGGCGGCAAGCGCTTCTTCGGCGAGGGCGACAAGCCGGTCCGGCGGGACGAGGGCGAGCACCGCACCGGCATGTACCTCTGACCTCCCTGGTGGGTGGGGCCCGGAGTCCCCGAAGAAACCGGGCCCCACCCGTGGGGAGGGCGGATCAGGTCGAGGGGAGCCAGGCGAGGCTCCGCGTGGTGGCCGGGTCGGTGGCCCGCAGGCCCGCCTCGGAGACGGTCCAGAGCGCTCCGCTGACCAGCAGCGAGCGGCTCACCATGCCGGCCGTGCTCGGGTGGCGGACCGGGCCGACCTCGCTGATCACGTCCCCGGTCACCCGGAGCAGCCGGACGTGGTCGTCGACCGGGAGGGCGACCAGGCCGCTGTCGGGGTGGTACAGGAAGGCGTGCGGGTCGAACTCCACCGAGGAGTACGCGTCCGGCACGTGGTACTGGTCGAGCCGGGTCGGTCGGGCGGGATCCCGGACGTCGAAGAGCGAGACCTGGAGCCCCTGCGTCCGTCCCCGGCCGTCGGCCTCCTGCCCCACGCCGAGCAGCCGCCCGTCGGGCAGCGGGTGCAGGTACGCCGAGTAGCCGGTGATCTTCAGCTCGCCGGTCACCCGGGGCGCGGTCGGCTCGGTCAGGTCGAGCGAGTAGAGCGGGTCGGTCTGCCGGAAGGTGACCACGTACCCGACCGCGCCGAGGAAGCGCACCGAGTAGATCCGCTCGCCCCGGCCCAGGCCGGTCACCGAGCCCACCGGCGTCAGCGTGCCGCCGTCCGGGCGCAGCACGTGGACGGTGGACTCCGACGGCCGGCGGCTGGTTCGGACGTCGTCGACGGTGGTGGCGACCCGCAGGTGTCCCTGCCACTCCGACAGCGCGTACTGGTTGACGAGCCAGCCCGGCACCGAGCCGGTGGCCACGTAGCGGGGGCGGCCCGGGGCAGCGGTGTCGAACTGGTGGATGTCGGTGGCCTGCGCGGGCGTCGCCCGGCCCCAGCGGGGCGAGCCGGGCCGGTCCGGCGGCCGCTGCCCGGCGAGGTAGAGACTCCGCCCGGTGCCGTAGACGGTGTCCGCGTCGGCGGCCACGCTGACCGGGTCGCCGTCGCCGAGCCGGTCGGCGGCCAGGTCGAAGCTGAGCACGGTCAGCGTGGAGGCGCCGGAGAAGCGGTCCGGGCGGCTCAGCCGCTCGCAGCCGACCCGGCCGGTGTGCCGGAGCGGGCCGTCGGTCCACTCGTACGCCGGCAGCCAGGCGTCGATCCCGGCGGCCGCGATCACCGCCCGGTTGGTAGCGGTCCGCTGCGCGTCGGTGGCCCGCTCCGCGTACGGGAAGGTGAGCCGGGCGGCCGACCGGATCACCACCCGGGCGGTGCTCCCGGTCAGCCGGGCGTCCGCCAGATCACCCTCGATCCGGTAGGTCCCGGTGATCCGGGGCGCGCCGGTCAGGTCGACCAGGAGCAGCCGGGCGTCGGTCTCGTGCTGCCCGGCCGGCCGGGTGGCCGCCAGGTCCGGCCGTACCTGCGCCCCCGCGACGAGCACCAGGGCGCGGTCGCCGTGCAGCAGCAGGTTCTGCGCCCAGCCGACCACCGGCGTGGTCCGGGTCAGGTCGAGACGGCCGGTGATCCGGCGGGTGGCGGGATCGACCACCCGCAGCACGTTGCCGGTGACCGTGACGATCCGCCGGCCGTCGGTCTTGACCAGGTCCGGCTCGTCGGCGTCGGCCTCGTGGTTGTTGGTGCCGGTGTGCTCCGGGGCCGCGGCGCCGGCCGCCCGCGCGCCGGGGGCCGCCTTCTCGGCCGCCCCGGCCGCGTCCAGGGCCACGGCGGTACGCCAGCCGCCGGAGAAGCCCCACGGGCCGACCGAGGCGGACGCGGCGGCGCGCAGCCCGGCGAGCGCCTCGGCGCAGGAGTCGAAGGAGACCAGCCGGAGCGCGGCTGGCTGCGGCGGCGCCGGCGGCGGGACCGGCATCGGCGCGGACCCGGTAGTGCTGCCGGCGAGCAGGGCGAGCGCGACCAGCGTGGTGGCCGCGGCGGTGGGCACTCCCCGTTTCATGGCCGGTTCGACGCCGGCCGCCCCGGCCCGGTTCCCGCCCGGCCGTCCGGTCTCGCCACCGCCCGGCCTCGCCGCCCGATCCCGCCGCCGCGGGCCCCAGCGGTACTGCCGCCGGGGCGCGGCGGCGTCAGCCGGCGGAGGGGCCGACGCCGGGGGACTCGACCAGCCGGGACAGCACGATGGTGCTGCGGGTGGAGGTCACGAACGGCTCGGCGCGCAACCGTTCCAGGGCCGCCTCCAGGTGGGCGATGTCCGCCGCCCGCAGGTGCACCAGTGCGTCGGCCTCGCCCGAGACGGTGTAGGCGCCGACCACCTCCGGGTGCCGGCGGGCGGCCACGCCGATCTGGGCCGGGGTGGTCCGGCCGGCGCAGAACAACTCCACGAACGCCTCGGTGGTCCAGCCGACCGCTGCCGGGTCGACGACGGCGGTGAATCCCCGGATCACCCCGGCGGCGCGCAACCGGTCGACCCGGCGCTTGACCGCCGGGGCGGAGAGTGACACCCGGGTGCCGATGTCCGCGTACGAGGCGCGGGCGTCCGCGACGAGCAACGCAATGATCCGCTGGTCAACCGCATCTATCTGCAACGTTCCGCCTCTGGCATGCAATGGTTGTGGCTGTTACCAAAGTTGTACGGTACCTACTCTTGGTGACCGTGAACCAGCAGCGAGTCCCGCGAAAGCGGACATATCTCATGTGCTCGCCCGAGCACTTCGCGGTCGAGTACGCGATCAACCCGTGGATGGACGTGACCACGCCGGTCGACCCGGAGCTGGCGGTCAAGCAGTGGGACCGGCTGCGCGAGACCCTGGTCGGTCTCGGCCACGAGGTGCACCTGCTCAGCCCCGAGCCGGGCCTGCCCGACATGGTGTATGCCGCCAACGGCGCCTTCGTCGTGGACGGGACGGTCTACGGCGCCCAGTTCAAGCACGAGCAGCGGACCGCCGAGGCGGCCGCGCACCGGGCCTTCTACGAGTCGAACGGCTGGCGGTTCATCGCACCCAGCGAGACCAACGAGGGCGAGGGCGACTTCGCGTACCTGCCGGAGGCGCACGGCGGGTTGATCCTCGCCGGGCACGGCTTCCGCACCGAGCTGCCCGCGCACGCCGAGGCGCAGGAGGCGCTCGGCCGCCCGGTGGTGTCGCTGCGCCTGGTCGACCCGCGCTTCTACCACCTGGACGTGGCGCTGGCCTCGATCGACGACACCAACATCGTCTACTTCCCGGGGGCGTTCTCCGCGGCCAGCCAGCGGGTGCTCGCCCAGCTCTTCCCGGACGCCGTGGTGGCCGACGACGAGGACGCCATGACGTTCGGCCTGAACCTGGTCAGCGACGGCGCGAACGTGGTGCTCAACAGCGAGGCGACCCGGCTCGCCGGCAAGCTCAAGGCCGCCGGCTACAACCCGGTGCCGGTGGAGCTGGCCGAGCTGAAGAAGGGCGGCGGCAGCGTGAAGTGCTGCATCGCCGAGCTGCGCCACTGAGCCGGAGCCCAGCTTCGCCACTGAGCCGGAGCCCAGCTTCGCCACTGAGCCGGACCAGCGCCGGTACGACCCGGGGCCGGCCTCCCGACGGGAGGCCGGCCCCGGCGCGTTCGCGGGGTGCTCCGCTCAGCCGAGCGTGGCCAGCTCGTTGATCAGGATGTTGGAGAGCACCTGGCCGTCGTTCTGCACCTCGCGCAGGTACCACTTCTGCTGCGGGGTGCGCGGCTGGTTGAACTGCCAGATCCCGCGCGGGCTGTCGATCTGGCCGATCTTGCCGAGCGCCAGGTTGACCTGCTGCGGGGTGGGCTCCCCACCGGCGAACCGGATGGCCTGGTCCAGCACCTGCGCGGCGTCGTACGAGGCCATCGCGTAGGTGGTGGGGGACTGGTTGTACTTCTTCCGGTAGGCGGCGGCGAACCGGCGGTTGGCCGCGTTGTTGATGTCGGCCGAGTAGTTCAGCGCGGTCCGGATGCCCAGCGCGTACTCCTTGGGTTTGATGCTCTCCAGCACCGTGCCCTCGGTGAGGAAGCCGGGCGCGTAGATCGTCCCGGTGAAGCCGGCCTGGCGCACCTGCCGGATGAACTCGACAGCGGCCTCGCCGGAGAAGTGGCAGAACAGCGCCGCCGGCTTCCGGTTGAGCGCGGTGCGGATGTCGTCGGCGTAGTCCGACTTCTTCGGGCTCGCGGTCGCCGACGTCCAGATCACCGGGTCCTTGATCCGCGAGTCGGACCCGCCGAACTCCTCCCGGAAGCCGCGCACCACGTCCCGACCGCCGACGTCGTCCGGCACGATGATGGCCAGCTTGTCGGTCGGCTTCAGCTCGTCCTTCAGGTAGCGGCCGAGGGCCCGCCCCGCCTCGTCCAGCACGTACGACGTTCGCCAGATGTAGACGACGCTCTGCAGGCTGGTCGGCGAGGCGTTGGAGCCCACCAGGGGCACCCGGGCCTGCTCGACGGTGTCCCGGATGCCCGCCATGACCTCCGAGTCGACCACGCCGGTGAGGGCGAGCACGCCCTCCTTGAGCAGGCCCTCGACGGCCTTCTTGCCGCTCGCCGGCGAGTCGCCCTCGTCGGCGGTCACCAGGGTGACCGGGTGGTCGCCGAGGCGCTGCGCGTTGAGGTCGAGGAAGAGTTCGAAACCCCTGAGGATCTCGTCACCGATCGCCTTGAGGCTGCCGGTTTGCGGCGCCACCAGGCCGATCTTGATCGGGCTCGCGGTGGTGACCGGTTCGCCCTCCGACTCCGAGCCACATCCGGCTGCGAATCCGGCAGTACCCAGGGCGGCCAGCAGTTGGAGTGCCCGCCTGCGGTTCATCTGCGACACCGAGTTCCTTCCGGGGGAGCGTTGCAGCGCTGATCAGCGCCCCCTCGGCGTTCTACCTGCTTGGCGACGCTGCGTCAATAATTAGTGATCTTCACGCAAGCTTCGGAAAGCGGTTGTTATCTGCGGCCAGGCCGACGACTCCGGGTCGATAAGCCCGAAATGCTCGCACTCCGACAGCTCGACGAGCCGGACGTCCGCCCCCGCTGCCCGGCTGGCGGCGACGTAAGCCCGGCTCATCGTCACCGGCACCTGCTCATCCAGCGCACCGTGTACGACTACTGTCCGTGTTTGCGGCGGTACCAGAGCCCGCGGGTCGGTGGCCGCGTACCGGTCCGGGAACTCCGCCGGGCCGCCGCCCAGCAGCGCGGCCACCGCGCCGCCGTCCAGGTCCAGCCGGTACGCCTCGGCGAGATCGCTGACCGGGGCCAGGGCCAGCACGCCGCCGGCCACGGCCGGAACGGTGGCCGCCGCGTACAGCGCCAGCTGGCCGCCGGCCGAGTGGCCGACCAGGATCGGCGCCCCGGCGCCGACGAGGCCGGGCATGGCGTCGGCGGCCAGTCGGGGCAGCGCCGTCACGCCCGCCACCACGTCGGAGAGCGTCCCCGGCCAGCCGCCGCCCGGCTGCCCGGTCCGGCGGTACTCCAGCTGCGCCACCGGGTGACCCAGCGCGGCCAGCGCGGCGGCCAGCGGCCCGGTGTGGCAGCGGTCGTACTCGGCCCGCCAGAAGCCGCCGTGCACCACCACCACGAGCTGCCGGGCCGGCCCGGCGCCGGCCGGGCGGCGCAGGTCGGCGATCTGGTCCGGGTGCTCGCCGTAGGCCACTGTGTGGTCCGGCGGGGGTGCCGGACGGGTGAGGACGGCGCGGGGGTCGGCGGGCATGGCCAGACGGTAGCGCCCGCCCGGGTGGTTCCCGGCCACCGACCCCGGTCCCGGCGAGCACCGGCGGGGCGGGCTGGGTAAAGATGGATCCCATGACCGAAACGCGCTCTGGACAGAACGACGAGCCGGGTCCCGGCGACACCGGCCACGCCGGCACCGTGGTGGTGGTCGGCCCGGACGGCCGGCCGGTCGGCACGGTGCAGACCGAGGAGGGACAGGGCGAGGACCCGACCCGGCTGGTCGAGCAGCCGGCCAAGGTGATGCGGATCGGCAGCATGATCAAGCAGCTGCTGGAGGAGGTCAAGGCGGCTCCGCTGGACGACGCCAGCCGCAACCGCATGCGGGAGATCCACGAGCGGTCGATCGTCGAGCTCAAGGAGGGCCTCGCCCCGGAGCTGCGCGAGGAGCTGGAGCGGATCTCGCTGCCCTTCACCGAGGAGCAGACGCCGAGCGAGGGTGAGCTGCGCATCGCCCACGCCCAGCTGGTCGGCTGGCTGGAGGGCCTGTTCCACGGCATCCAGGCGGCCCTGGTCGCCCAGCAGATGGCCGCCCGGGTCCAGCTGGAGCAGATGCGCTCCGGCCGGCAGGCGCTGCCCAGCGGCCCGGGCGGGATGGTGCCGGGGATGCCCGGAATGGGGCAGCCGTCGGGCAACGAGGGGCACAGCACCGGCCAGTACCTCTGACATCGGTCGGGAGACCCCGGCCGCCCGTCGCGCCGGGGCCGGGGTCTCCCGACCCGCTCAGCCCACCCCGAAGACCTGCTCCAGGTACGCGGCCACGCCGTCCACCGAGTTCGCCGAGGTGACCTCGTCGGCGATCTCCAGGACGGCGCGGTGCGCGTTGGCCACCGCCACCCCACGGCCGGCCCAGGTGAGCATCGGCACGTCGTTGGGCATGTCGCCGAAGGCCAGCACGTCCCGGGCGGCGATGCCGAGCCGGGCGCAGTACCAGGCCAATCCCGCCGCCTTCGTCACCCCGGCCGCGGAGATCTCCACCAGCCCCGAGTACGACGAGTGAGTGGCCTCGGCCAGCCCCTCCAGCGCCCCGGCGACCAGCGCCAGGAACGCGTCCGGGTCCTGCTCCCCGGCGCGCGCCAGCAGCTTCACCGCCGGGGCGGAGAGCAGCTCGTCGGGCGTCTCGACCGCCCGGATCGCGTCGAGGTCGGCGTCCCAGCGCAGCGGGTAGTGCGCCTCGTGCCGCATCTGCCGGCTGTCCACGATCTCCACCGCGAAGCTCACCCCGGGCACCTCGGCCCGCAGTCGGCGGGCCACCTCGGCGAGCAGGTGCGGATCGAGCGGGTCGGCCCGGAGCACCTCGTCGGCGACCGGGTCGTAGACCACCGCGCCGTTGGCGCAGATCGCCGGCAGCGGCTCGGCGAGCTGGTCGTACACCAGCTTGAGCCAGCGGATGGGACGGCCGGTGACCAGCACGACCGGCGTGCCCCCGGCGGTGATCCGGGCCAGCGCCGCCGCGGTGCGCGGACTCACCGTCCGGTCGTCGGTCAGCAGGGTGCCGTCGATGTCGGTGGCGATCAGCCGGGGTGTCTCTGCCATCAGCGGGACAGTAGTCGATCGAGGTACACCGCCACCCCGTCGTCGTCGTTGCGCAGGGTGATCTCGTCGGCGGCGGACCGGACCGCCGGGTGGGCGTTGGACACCGCCACCCGGGCCCAGCCGGCCCAGTCGAACATCGGCAGGTCGTTGGGCATGTCGCCGAAGACCAGCACTTCGGCCGGGTCGACCCCGAGGGTCTGCGCCACCACCGCCAGCCCGGTGGACTTGTCCACCCCGGGCGGGCAGATCTCGACGAAGCCCAGCCCGGCCTGGGTGAGCGTCGCCACCTGCGGCGGCACGATCCGCCGCGCCCGCGCGAGCAGCTCGTCGACGTGGTGGTCGGCGGTCCGGACGAACGCCTTGATCACGTCGCCGGAGAGACACTCGGCGCGGCTGCGCGCCTCGAACGCGTCCTGGTAGGGCCAGCTCGCGTGGTAGTCGCCCCAGAGCGGGGCGTTGTGCTCGTCCGACGCCTCGACCATCACGGTCAGCGGCCCCACCGCGGCCTCCAGGTCGGCCAGCAGCCGGGCCAGCACGTCCCCGGCGAGCCGCTCGTCGCGCAGCACCACCGGGCCGGCCGGGTCGCTCTGGTCCACCACCCGGCCGCCGCCGGCCATCACCAGGAAGTCGGCGGCCCGGATGTCGTTGCGGGTCAGCTCGGTCAGCCGGGGTCCGCGGCCGGTCGCGCCGACCACCGGGATCCCGGCGGCCCGCACCCGGTCGAGCACCTCGTGGGTGTACGCGGAGACGGTGTCGTCGCTGCGGACGAGCGTCCCGTCGAGGTCGGTGGCGATCAGCTTGGGCAGTCCCGGGCGGGTCATCGTTCCTCCTTCGCCCGCCGCCGTCGCAGCCAGCCGTCGCGGCCCGAAGTGCCTCGACCCTTCCGACGGCGGGCAGCAACCGTACCTCGCGGAACCGGCCGCAACCATGGCTTCCCGGCGAATCGGGTGCCAACGGACGGCGCACCCCGGGTGACGTTGCGTGCCCCGCCCCGGCGCGCCGCCGGGGCGGTCGTACGGTTACCGGATGGCAGAACGGGACTGGCCGGTGGCGGAGGTCATCGGCACCGAACGGCTGGTGCTGGAGCCGCTCCGGGTCGAGCACGCCGAGGAGCTGGCACCGCTGCTCGACGACCCGGTGCTGTACGAGTACACCGGTGGCGGGCCGGCCAGCCCCGACGAGCTGCGCCAGCGGTACCGGCGGCAGGTCGTCGGGCGCTCGCCCGACGGCAGCCAGGGCTGGCTCAACTGGGTGGTGCGGCACCGGGACACCGGGGCGGCGGTCGGCACCGTGCAGGCCACCCTCCGGCTCGACGGCGACCGGCCGGTGGCCGAGCTGGCCTGGGTGGTCGCCGCCCCCGAGCAGGGCCGCGGCTACGCCGGCGAGGCCGCCGCCGGCATGGTCGGCTGGCTGGAGGGCCACGGCGTACGGGCGCTGCTCGCGCACGTGCACCCCGACCACCGAGCCTCCGCCCGGGTGGCCGAGCGGCTCGGGCTGCGCGCCACCGACGTGCTGGTGGACGGCGAGATCCGCTGGGCGAAGCCCTGAGCCCGGCGGTCCGCCGGCCGGTCAGATCGGCGGTTCCGGGCGGGCGAACGGGATGGCCGGCCCGACCGTGAGGTCGGCGGGCGGCGGCAGCTCGTCCTCCTCCGTCAC
Organism: Micromonospora desertarenae; assembly: GCF_056150265.1. NCBI lineage: Bacteria > Bacillati > Actinomycetota > Actinomycetes > Micromonosporales > Micromonosporaceae > Micromonospora > Micromonospora desertarenae. The sequence goes on along the minus strand of NZ_JAXCFQ010000011.1, from coordinate 31,198 downwards.
GCGTCCCGACCGGCGCCGCCGGCCGCGCGCCGCCGGCTCGCCGGGCTCCTCGTCCGCCGCGTCGGGCGACGCCGCCGCGGCGGCCGGGGCCAGCTTGAGCGCCACGGCGAGCAGCGCGCAGGCGACGAACGCCATCACCAGGCCGCGGCCGTACTCGACCCGGAAGCCGTCCTCGGTCGAGTAGAAGAGGGTGCGCTGGCTGGTGTCGTCCAGGGTGGCTGCCGTCGCGGTCAGCAGGGCGAGCAGCGCCCCGGCCAGGGTCAGCCCGGCGATCCGGGCGTTCGGTCGGACGGCCGGGGTGCCGCGCAGCGCGAGCCCCACCGCGCTGGCCAGCACGAGCAGCCCGACCAGGTAGCCGACCCCGAAGCCGCCCACGTCGGAGACCCCGGCGGGCACCCGGATCGAGGTGTTCCCCTCCGGGCCGCCGTTGGGCAGGGTCATCACCAGCCACTCGCCGAACAGCGACGCCACGGCGGCCACCGCGCCGAGGGCGGCCATCAGCGGGGGCAGCCGGCGGTCCGTGCCCAGGCCGGAGAGCAGCCGGCCGAACCGGCCCGCCGCCGGGGCGGGCTCCGACCCGCCCCACTCCACGACGGCCGTACCGTCGGACCGGTCTTCCTGCCGTGGGATGGGGAGATCCTTGGACATCGCCTCACCCTTCCGCGTTCACGGGCCTGAGCCGAATCATGACACAGGCGGCAGGATGGGACGTGGATCGCGAACGGTCGCAGGGGACACCCGGTTTCGGCTAGCGTCGGTGCATGCCTATCCGTACCGCTTCCGCACGTTGGCAGGGCAACCTCACCGAGGGGTCCGGCACGGTCCGCACCGGCAAGGGCGGGCTCGAGGGGAACTACTCCTTCAAGTCGCGTTTCGAGGAGGGTGAGGGCACCAACCCCGAGGAGCTGATCGGCGCCGCGCACGCCGGCTGCTTCTCGATGGCCTTCTCCAAGGCGCTCGCCGACGCCGGCTCGACGCCGACCTCGGTGGAGACCACCGCCAAGGTCCACCTGGACAAGACCGACGCCGGCATGACCGTGACCCGGATCGAGCTGGAGACCGTCGGCCAGGTTCCCGGTATCGACGACAGCGAGTTCCAGAAGCTCGCCGAGGCGGCCAAGGCGAACTGCCCGATCTCCCGCCTGCTGTCGCCGGGCGCCGAGATCACCCTCACCGCTCGCCTCACCTCCTGACCGCAGCGCGAAGAGTGGCCATCCGGCGCCGGGTGGCCACTCTTTCCGTACCCGGCCGGGATCTTGGCGGGGTCCGGCGCGGCACCGGTCGGGCAGAATGGGTGGGGTGCCGGTGGAGATGAGCCGCGAACGCTTCGAGGAACTGGTCGCCGACGCCCTCGACGAGGTCCCCGAGGAGCTGCTCGGGCTGATGAGCAACGTGGTCATCCTGGTCGAGGACGACCCGCCGCCCGGCGACGAGGAACTGCTCGGCCTCTACGAGGGGCACGCCCTGACCGAGCGGGGCTGGGACTACGCCGGGGTGCTGCCGGACCGCATCCTGATCTACCGCCACCCGATCCTGCGCATCTGCGACACCGACGACGACGTGGTCGACGAGGTCGCGGTGACCGTGGTGCACGAGATCGCCCACCACTTCGGCATCGACGACGAGCGGTTGCACGAGCTGGGCTGGGCCTGAGCGACCGCCGGGACCGCCGCCCGGGCTCCGGGTCGCTCGCCGCGGGGCCGCCCGACAGCCGCTGACCGGCGGATGCCGCCGGTTGCGGCTCTGCCCTACCGTCGCAGGCAGGCATCACGACCTCAGGAGGCACTTTCCATGCGCAGCGAGCTGTTCTCGGCGGAGAACCTGGAGAAGGAGTCCGCGCAGCCCGGCATGCGGCTGCAGAACTCCAAGATGTTGAAGATCGAGCTCAACGGTGAGGCGATGGCCCGGGTCGGGTCGATGGTCGCCTACCAGGGGCAGGTGCAGTTCCAGGCGCTCGGCTCGGGCGGGCTCGGCAAGTTCCTCAAGCAGAAGCTGACCGGCGAGGGTGTGCCGCTGATGAAGCTCACCGGCCGCGGTGACGTCTTCCTCGCCGACTTCGCCAAGGACGTGCACGTCATCGACCTCGAGCCGGGCGACGCGCTCTCCATCAACGGCTCCAGCGTGCTGGCCTTCGACTCGACCCTCCAGTACGACATCCGGATGGTCCAGGGCGCCGGCATGGCCTCCTCGTCCGGCCTCTTCAACTGCGTCTTCACCGGTCACGGCCGGATCGCCATCACCACCAAGGGCACCCCGGTGGTGCTCAACGTGGACGCGCCCACCTACGTCGACCCGCAGGCCGCGGTCTGCTGGTCGGCCAACCTCCAGACCGGCTACCACCGGGCCGAGCAGCTCGGCCTCGGCACGCTGCTCGGCCGGCGTACCGGCGAGGCGTTCACGATGACCTTCGCCGGTCAGGGCTTCGTGGTGGTGCAGCCGTCCGAGGAGCCGCCGATCATGGGCAGCGGCACGCAGGAGCAGCAGGGCGGCCTGCTCGGCGGCCTGCTGAGCTGACCCGTCCGGGGCGTCCCGCCGGCACGGTGGGGCGCCCCGCGCTCAGCTCAGCTCGCCGGCCCGCAGCCGGGCCAGCCACGCCGCGGCGTCCGCGTAGTCGGCGTCGGAGAGCCCGGCGGGGGCCGGGACCGGCCGGTCGCCCGCCGGGCCGGTCCAGCGGTGCCGGGGGTACGAGCCGAGGAAGCGCACGTCGGCGCAGACCCGCCGGAGCCCCTGCAACGCCTCGCCGAGCCGGACGTCGGCGACGTGCCCGGTGCAGTCGAGGAAGAACACGTAGCGGCCCAGCGCCTCGCCGGTCGGCCGGGACTCGATCCGGGTCAGGTTGACCCCGCGGACGGCCAGTTCCATCAGCACCGACAGCAGCGCGCCGACCCGGTCGTGGGCGATGTAGACGGCCAGCGAGGTGACGTCGTCGCCGGTCGGTGGCGGGGGCGGGCCGGGGCGCGAGACCAGCGCGAACCGGGTCACCGCGTCCGGGTGGTCGGCGATCTTGTCGGCCAGCACGGCCAGCCGGTGCCGGGCCGCCCCGATCGGGGCGCAGATCGCCGCGTCGTAGTCGCCGGCCGCGGCGCCGGCCGCGGCGGCGCCGTTGGAGAGCACGTCGACCACCACCGCGTCGGGCAGGTGCGCCCGCAGCCAGCCGCGGCACTGGGTGGACGCCTGCGGATGGGCGGCGACGGTCTGCACCGTGGCGAGTGACGTGCCGGCCCGGGCACCGAGCACGAACTCCACCGGCAGGAGCACCTCGCGGGTGATCACCAGCGGCTCCCCCTCGGCCAGTTCGTCCAGGGTCACCCCCACCGCGCCGCCGATCGAGTTCTCCAGCGGCACCAGGGCGGCATCCGCCTCACCGGCCCGTACGCTCTCCAGCGCCTCCCCGACGCTGCGGGCGGGCGTACGGGTGCCGCGCTCGGCGGCGGGGACGGTGCGCAGCGCCTGCTCGGCGAAGGTGCCCTCCGGCCCGAGGTAGACGAAGCGCGTCGGCGGTGTACCCGGCATGGCGACCAGCCTACGCACTCGGTACGCCGAGCGCCCCGCCCTCGCAGGCCAGGTTCCGGATGCCGGGCGGGCCGGCCGCCCGTACCTCCGCGGTGCACACGTCGGTGCCCGCGGTGACCAGCCGTGGGGCGCTGCCCGACCCCCGGGTGACCACCTGGAGCTGCTCGTGGCCGGTCACGTCCAGGATCGTGTAGTGCCATCCGGCGGCGCAGAGCGGCCCGCTGCTCACCCGGACCCGCACGTCGCGGGGGAGCACCCCGCCCCGCCCGCGCACCAGGTCGATCACCCGCGCGCCGGTCGGCCCGTTCGCGCAGGCCACCGCGACCAGTCCGGGGTCGGTCGTCGGGGTGGGGGTGCCGAGGCCGGGCAGTCCGGTCGGGCCGACCGGGGCCGGTGCCGTGCCGGTGGGGGCCGGGGCGGCCGTCCGGCCCGGCGTGCTCACCGGCCCGGGTGAGGCGGTCCGCAGCTCCGGTGGGGTGCCGCAGCCGGCGAGCAACCCGGCCACCAGCACCACGGCCACCACCGGCCGCCGGGGCGGGACCGGGGCGCGGACGGCACCGGACGATCCGCGCGGGGCGCGGCGGGGTGGGGTGGGCGGCACGGGGTGACCTCGGACATCGGGGGTCGTCGTTACGGCCGGGGGGTGGCCGAGCCCATCGTAGGAGGATCGGCCCGCGCGGTGAAGCGGTGGCCGGGGTTCAGCGCAGGACGCGGTGCCCGGCGCGCTCCAGGGCGCTGGTCGCCGCGCCGAGGCGGACCGCCGGGACGAGCAGGTAGTCGGTGTCGTAGCTGGAGAAGGCCAGCGCGCTGACCCGGGCCTCGGCGAGCGGATCCACCAGCGCGGCGAGGGTGCCGGTGACCGCGAGGTCGACCGGCCCGGCCACCCGCAGGCACCGCCAGACCGTCTCGATGGTGGCCTGGTCTGGTATCCGGTCGGCGGGGCAGATCAGCGAGATCCCGTCGGCCGTCCAGGTCACCGTGACGACGTCGCCGTCGCCCAGCCCGCCCGACAGACCCGGCGGCAGGGTGGAGTCGGCGGCCAACCGGCACACGGCGTACTCCCCCGGCAGCAGAGCGATATCGAGCATGAGGGCACCTTACGGCCTGGTGGGGGGCCGGCCCCAGCTTCGCCGCGTGCGGCGAGCACCACACCCTGCCGCAGGTCAGACCTCGGAGAAGAAGGTGAGCGAGCCGGCGACCGACCCCTCGGCGAGCACCGGGGTGGAGATCGCGTCGACCGTCGCGTCCGGTGCCCCGGTCGACGCCGCCTGGACGCGGAGCAGGCCGCGGGCGAGCCGCCCGGAGGAGAGCGCGAGCAGCGGCGGGATCTTGTCGATCTCCTGCTCGGTCAGCTCGCGCGGGTTGGCCGTGAAGTCGAGCAGCCGCAGCCCGCCGCCGAGCAGCGGCAGCCCGATGACGTCCTCGGGCGCGCCGAGGCAGAGCAGCTCGCACCCGGCGGCGGAGACCGCCACCACCTTCGTCTCGGCGTCGATCAGCAGGCAGGGCTCGTCGGCGTGGGACACCGTCAGCGACCACTGACCGACGTTGTCGGACTCCTGCTCTGTCGGTGTCCCGGCCGCGGGCGCGAGGACTTCCGAGAGCGAGAGTTCGACGTGGGCCACCGCGCCTCCTATGTACACCGACGGTCTGTCCACGCTAGCCGGTCGCCCCGGCCGTCGCCGACCGCGCGTGAGCCACCGGGCCGCCGGGGGTGGACGTTGCCCTGACCGGGCGGGCCGGCGACGGCGCGACCGACGGTGCCGACACCGGACCGGGTCGCGTGGCGTCGCCGGTGACGTTACCGGCGGTTGGCCGGCTTGTCAGCGGCCGTTCGGCCCTCCTCGTACCACCGGTAGTCGGCCGCTGGACGGTAGGTGCCGTTCAGCCAGGTGTTCGGGTGCTGGGCGACCCGGGAGAGCTTCTCGGCGGTGGCCGGGCTGATCCGGTTGCCCGCGGCCACCAGCAGCCGGTCCAGCTCGCGGTGGGTGGCCATGAGGCAGTCCTTCGGCAGCCCGTAGACGCTGATGACGCCGGAGCCGACGAAGGTCAGCACCGGCGTCACCGGGATCGGGTGCCCCACCGCGGTACTGAGCGCCTTGCTGGCCCGCTTGGCGTCCCGGCGGGCCTCGGCCACGTAGGGCGGTCGCTTGCCGTTGATCTGCACCACGTCGCCGGCCACCAGCACCCGGGCCCGGCCGTGGTCGGCGATGGTGACCGCGAACAGCCCGCTCGGGCCGATGGCCAGGAAGCCGGCCCGGTCGTCCTGGCGGTGGTCGAGCAGGACGTCGGCGACGTCGGTGCGCGGCCACTCGATGACGTGCCAGGCCGGACCGAGGTGGTCGAGCTGGCCGAGGGCCCGCGCGCCGGCCGCCTCCAGCCGCCGCGCGCCCCGCTCCGCCCGCCGGCGGCGGGCCCACTCCAACGGGGACGGACGGGACGGTGTGAGCACCCCCGGCGACTCCACCCGGGGGTGTGGCACCGCCGCGGGCGGCAGTGCCCGGGTCGGGGGTACGGCTCGGCGAGCGGGAAAGACAGTCATCGCGACCTCCGGCAAAAGGTCCCTCGAAGTTATGTCCTCACTACCCTACGTTGCCAGTCCGGGGGCTCGGCAAGTTGGAGCGCCGGAATGACTGTGGATGAATGCCATATTCATTCACAGTTGTTTTCTCGGATGCCGCCAAACCCTGCCCTACGCTGCGAGGGTGACCCACTACGTCGACAGCGAGGTCGGCCGGCTCGGCACCGTACTGCTGCACCGACCCGGCCCGGAACTCGCCCGGCTGACACCACGGAACAACGACTCGCTCCTGTTCGACGCGATCCCGTGGGTGGGTCGGGCGCAGGAGGAGCACGACGCCTTCGCGGCGGCGCTGCGCGAGCGCGGGGTCGAGGTGCTCTACCTGGCCGACCTGCTGGCCGAGACGCTCGCCGTGGACGAGGCGCGGGCCGAGCTGACCGCCGAGGTGCTCCGCTCGCCCCGGCTCGGCGACACCCTGCGCGCCCGGGTCGCCGACCACCTCGCGTACCTCGACCCGGCGGCGCTGGCCGACGTGCTGATCGCCGGGTTGGCCCACGAGGAACTGCGGCTCAGCCCGGAACGGCCGGGTGGCCTGGTCTACACCCTGATGGACCGGCACGACTTCGTCATCGACCCGCTGCCGAACCTGCTCTTCACCCGCGACTCGTCGCTCTGGATCGGCGACCGGGTGGGCGTGACCAGCCTGGCCATGCCCGCCCGGCGCCGGGAGACCACGCTCACCGAGGCCATCTACCGCCACCACCCGCGCTTCGTCGGCACCGAGGCGGTCTACCACCCGCACCTGGAGCACCTGGAGGGCGGCGACGTGCTGCTGCTCGCGCCCGGCGTGCTCGCGGTCGGGGTGGGTGAGCGGACCACGCCGGCCGGCGCCGAGCGCCTCGCCCGGCAGGTCTTCGCCGCCGGGCTGGCGCACACCATCCTGGTGGTGCCCATCGCCCAGGAGCGGGCCACCATGCACCTGGACACCGTCTGCACCATGGTCGACGTGGACGCCGTGCTGATGTACCCGAACGTGGCGAACACGCTCTCGGCGTACACCGTGATCGCCGGCGCGGACGGCGAGGACCCGCGGGTGGACGGCCCGGCGCCGTTCCTGCGGGCCGCCGCCGACGCGATGGACCTGGACCAGCTCCGGGTGATCGACACCGGGCTGGACCCGGTCACCGCGGAACGCGAGCAGTGGGACGACGGTAACAACACCCTCGCCCTGGCTCCCCGGCTCTGCGTCGGCTACGAGCGCAACGTGGAGACCAACGCGCAACTGGAGCGCGCTGGCATCGAGCTGATCCCGATCGCCGGCTCGGAACTCGGCTCCGGCCGCGGCGGCCCCCGCTGCATGTCCTGCCCGCTCGTCCGCGACCCCCTCCGCCCCTGACCCCGCCCCCGCTCCGCCCCCGAAGATCGTGCAGGTGCTCTGAACGAGTGGCTGTTCCGCCCGGGAGCGACCACTCGTTCGCTGAACGAGTCGACCCAGGGCGGCCGGGTGCGCGCGAGCCCGCGGGCGCGGGCGGCGGGTGGGGTGGGAGGGTCAGCGGAGGGTGAGTTGGCGGCCGAGCAGGCCCTGGCGGGAGCGGCGGCCGGCGGCGTCGAGCGGGGTGGTGTCGGCGAGCGCCTCGGCGTACCGCTTGGCGAACTGGGCCACCGGGTCCTCCCACTCGGCGGCCGGCGTCTCCTCCGGCAGGTCCCAGACCGGCACCAGCCGGCCGTGCGCGCGGAACATGCCGGCGAACCGGGTCTCCTCGCCGAGGGTCAGCGTGCCGGCGGCGCCGAGCCGGGCCAGCGCGTCGAGCGCGGCGTCCTCGTCGTCCGGGAGCACCCAGCGCACGTGCGCCTTCTCCGGCACCTGGCACCAGTAGGCGGCGCGGGCGGCGGTCAGCCGGACGGTCGGGTAGACGGCGGCGTTGGCCCGCTCCAGGGACGCCTGCACGGTCGGGTCCTCGCCGGCCTCCGGGTCGAGCCAGAACTCGAACCCGTCGTGCATGGTGATCTCCAGCGGGCCGTCGACCAGGACGTCCTGGAGCCGGGGGCCGGGGCCGGGCAGCGGGGGCACCGCGACCTGCCGGCCCGGCTCGGTACGCAGCGCGCAGAGCAGCGCGTCGGCCAGGTCCCGGGACACGTCCCCGGACTGCTGGTGACGCTGGAGACCGATGAAGACCCGCCCGTCGGGCTTGGTCATCGCCGGGGCGGCCATCGGCAGCACGGTGGCCAGCGTGACCGGCCGCTCACCGAACTCCTCGACCAGCTCGGGGACGAGCCGCAGCGGGGCGGAGGCGGCCGGCACCAGCTCGCGCAGGGCGATCCACTCCGGCTCGTCGGTCAGCCCCTCGAAGGGACGGGGCGCGAAGATGTCGCGCACCTTCTCCCGCTTCGGGGTGGCTTCGGCGGCCCGCTGGCTCTTTCGACGCTTGCTCACGGCGAGACAGCCTAGAGCCCGCGGCCGGACGCCGTGGGCAGGACCCGCCCGCGGTGCCCGATCAGCCGGCCGCGACCAGGTCCGACCGGGCCGCGCCGACCGGCTCGAACTCGGCCCAGACGCTCTGCCCCAGCCCGTCGCGGTCCACGCCCCAGCGGCTGGCCAGGCCGGAGACGATGTGCAGGCCCCGGCCGTCGGCCGCGTCCGGGTCGGCCGACCGCATCCGCGGCCCGTCGCTGGCGCCGCCGTCGGTCACCCGCAGCGTGATCCGTTGGCCCTCGTCCGAGGTCCGCAGCCGCCAGGCCACCCGCACCACCCCGCCCGGCAGCGGGTCGGCGTGCCGGACGGCGTTGCCGACCAGTTCGGCCAGGACCGCCACCAGGTCCGCCAGCAGCGTGGCGGGTACCACCTCGCCCAACTCCTCGGCGAGCCGCCGCCGGGCCAGCCGCGCCCCGCTGGCGTGGTGCGGCACCACCACGCACCACGCCCGTTCGCCCGCTCCCGTCGACACGTTCGCCCCTTCTCACCTCGCCGCCGCCGGTCACCCGCGGGGCAGCCGCACCTCAGCGACCGTACCGCCACCGGCCCTCGGTCTGAGGAATACCCAGCCATTCTGCTGTTCAACGATCCGGCGGACGAGATAGAGACCCAGTCCGGCGCCGGGGAAGCGCCGCCGGTCGCCGGACTCACCCTGCCAGAACCGGTCGAACGCCCGCTCCACGTGCTCCGGCCGGATGCCGATGCCGCGGTCGCCGACCCGGAACGAGACGGTCTGCCCGTCCGCGCCGGCGCTGACCTCGATCGGCGACCCGGGCGGGCTGTACTTGCCCGCGTTGGTGGCCAGCTCGGTGAGCACCGTCGCCAGGCTGGGCCGGTAGCCGAGCGCCTTGGGCAGGTCGGCCGGCAGGTCGAGGACGAGCCGGTGGCGCAGCTCGGCCGGCAGGTCGGTGACCGCGGCCCGGAGCGCGTCGCCGAGGTCGAAGGGGGCCGGCGGGTCGTCGCCCGGCCCGGGCTCGGCGGCGGAGGAGAGCAGCCGGTCGACCAGCCGGGCCAGCTCGTTGGCGCGCTGGCCGATCACCCGGGCGGCCTGCCGCCGGTCGTCGTCGGTGAGCGACTCCCAGTGGTCGGTGAGGGTGTCCGCGTACCCCTTGATCACGGTCACCGGGGTGCGCAGCTCGTGGCTGGTCACCGCGACGAACAGGTCCCGGTCGTGGTCCCGGCGCTGCTGGTCGGTGATGTCCCGGAAGGTGACCACGCGCAGGGCGCCCGGCCCGGCCAGCTCGCCCGAGGTGATCCGCAGCCACCGGCCGTCCGGCAGCCGGTGGTCGCGCACCTGGCCGGACGGGGGCAGCGGGAACGGCAACGGCCGGTTGAGGGCCTGGCTGGCGGCCCGGCCGGTCACCTGGGCCGCGGCCGGGTTCCAGAGCCGGACGTGTCCCTCCCGGTCGACCACCGCCAGCCCGTCCGCGAGCGCGGCCACCACCGGCCCGTCACCGTGCACCGGGAGCCCGCTCTGGTCGCCGTACATGTGCGCGATGCAGGCGGCGAGGTAGGCCACCACGGCGTGCTGCCCGGCGCCCGGGTCCTCGTCGCCCGCCGGATAGAGGGCGTGCAGGCTGCCCACGGTGAGCCCGCCGATCTCGGCCCGGGCGACCACCATCCGGTGCAGGCCCCGGGCGACCAGTTCACCGGTGAGCTGGCCGGTGAGCTGGTCCGTCCGGACCTGCTGCACGCGCGGACCGGCGAGCAGGCAGACGGTGGTCGGGTCGGTGGCCGGCAGCGGGCGGCCGACCGCCCACTCGGCGGCCCCGGTCGCGGCGATCACCCGGCCGCCGGCCGGCCCGAACTCCACGAATGCCATGGCCGCCGCGCCGAGCGCGGGCTGGGCGACCCGGAGCAGCTGGGTGAGGACCGGCAGCCCGGCGTCGCCGGAGTTGATCATCTCGATGACCACCCGGTGACCGGCGATGAGTGCCGCGTAGTCGGTGCGCTCCGGCATGCCCCGAGTGTGCCGCGCCGTCCGGCTTTCGCACACCCCCGGCCGGACCGACCACCGCGCCCGCCGGGACGACCCCGCCGGCGCCCGTCCCGCCCGCCGCCGGCCGGCGTCCCGCGGCGGTCATCGCTCCCGGCCGCCGCCGGTCCGCCCGGTCGGCAGCGGGCGGGACGGCCGAGGTCGGCGTCGGCGGCCGCCCGGGCCGGAGCGGCGGTCACCGGCCGAGGTCGGCGGCGGCGGCCGCCCGGGCCGGAGCGGCGGTCACCGGCCGAGGTCGGCGGCGGCGGCCGCCCGGGCCGGAGTGGCGGTCACCGGCCGAGGTCGGCGGCGGTCGGTGGTGGTCGGCGGCCGAGCCGGGCGAGGGTGTGCGCCGGCCGGTCGGTGATGATCCCGTCCACCCCGGCGGAGAGCACCAGGTCCAGGTCCGCCGGTTCGTTGACGGTCCAGACGTAGACCTGGTTGCCGGCCGCGCGCAGCGCGGGGACCAGCTGCGGGCGGGCCCGCACCAGGCCGATCCCCGGGCCGGCGATCCGGCTGCCGAACGGCAGCCGACCCAGCCGCAGCCAGCGCGGCAGCACCTCCAGCAGCAGCACGGTGGGCAGCGCCGGGGCGAGCTCCCGCATCCGGCGTACGGCCAGCGGGGAGAAGGACATCACGGTCACCCGCACCGGATCGTCCGGTTTCGGCTCGGCGAGCCCGTACCGGCGCAGCACGGCGACCAGCCGGCGCTCGACGTCCCCGCCGTACCGGGACGGGTGCTTGGTCTCCACCAGCAGCCGCACCGGCCGGCCGGCGGCCAGTACGGCGTCGAGCAGCCGCTCCAGGGTGAGCAGCCGGGTGTGCGACTCGTCGAGCACCTCGTCCCCGTCGGCCGGTACGCAGCCGGGGTGCCACGAGCCGAAGTCCAGCGCCTCGAGTTCGGCGAGGGTACGCGCGCTGACCAGACCGCGGCCGTTGCTGGTCCGGTCCAGCCGGCGGTCGTGTACGCAGACCAGGTGCCCGTCCCGGGTCAGCCGGACGTCGCACTCCAGCCCGTCCGCGCCCTCGTCGAGGGCGCGCAGGTAGGCGGCGAGGGTGTGCTCCGGCAGGTCGTACGAGGCGCCGCGGTGCGCGAAGACCAGGGGTTCGGCCATGCCGTCCGCCTAGAGGACCCGCCCCGGCTGCCCGTTGCCGTCGACCACCGGGCGGCCGGCGGCGGCCCACTCGCCCATCCCGCCCGCGACGTTGCGCACCTGGTCCCAGCCGTTGCGCGTCAGGTACGCGACGACCTGGGCGGAGCGCCCGCCGGAGCGGCAGATGACCGCCACGTCGCGGTCGGTGGGCACCTCGGCCAGCCGGGCGGGCAGCTCCATCATCGGCAGGTGGTGGGCGCCGGGGGCGTGGCCGGCGGCCCACTCGTCGTCCTCGCGGACGTCGAGCAGGTAGGTGTCGTCGGCGATCTCGGGCACGGTCACGGTGGGAACCTGGGGTCCGAACACGGGTACCAAGCCTAGATCCTGGCCGGGCCGACCGCCGCAGCCACGGTCGCCGGTCCGGTCACAACCGGGTCACCCAGCGGGGATTGGCCCGGGCCCAGTCGGCCACCCCGGCCCCCCGGACCGCCTCGAAGAGACCGTTGCCCCCGTTGTCCAGCAGCACGTACGAGACCTGGTCGATGGTCTGCGGGTAGGACGGGACCTGTACCCCGCGCAGCGCGTCGCTGGGCAGGTCGCGCAGCGCGAGCAGCAGATCCTCCAGCGGCACGCCGTTGGTGTCCACGGTCAGCGAACCGCCGACCGCGCGGATCACCTGGTCGAGCTTGACCGGGTTGGTGCGCAGCCGGTTTTCGGAGGCGCGTTCCAGCATCGCCCGGAGCAGTTGCTGCTGGTGGGTCTGCCGGTCGTAGTCGCCGCCGGGCAGGTCGTAGCGCTGGCGCACGTAGTCCAGCGCCTGCGCCCCGTCCATCTGCTGGCAGCCGGGGTGGTAGACCCGGTCGGTGTGGATCGAGCGGACCTCGGTCTGCACGCACATCCGGACCCCGCCCAGCAGGTCGATCACCTTGCGGAGGCCGGAGAAGTCGATCAGCGCCGCGCCGTCGAACCGGATGCCGGTCAGCCGGGCCAGCGTGGCGGAGAGCAGTCGGGCGCCCCCCTCGCCGCCCCCGCCGTGCTCGTACGCGGCATTGATCTTGTCCGGCCCGCCGCCGAAGCCGTTCGCGCCGGCCGGGATGGCCACCAGCAGGTCGCGCGGGACCGAGACCAGGTACGCCTCGCGCAGCCCGGCCGGCACGTGCACGATGAGGATGGTGTCGGTGCGCTGGTCCGGGCCGGTGGCGCCGGGGCGCGCGTCGGAGCCGATGAGCAGGTAGTTCAGCGGCCCGTCGAGGTCGGTCCGGTCCCGCCGGGCGCTCGGGTCGAGCAGTTGCTCGCGGAGCACCGTGCGGTCGTACCGGTCGGTCAGGGCGCGGACGCCGAACACGGCGACCCCGGCCAGCACCACCAGCGCCAGGCCGACGCCGAGCAGGACGCGGGACCAGCGCGGCGGCGCGGACCGGCTGCCCGCCCGGATCCGCTTCCGACCGTCCCGCCCCGACCTGGACGTGGCGCCCCCTCCCCGCCGCCCGTACGTGAAACCTGCTCACGTCAGGCTACGGTCGGGATGGCCCGGCCAGGCCCGGTTCGCCGAGATCCGCCCGGTCGCCCGGCCCTCGCCGGTCGCCGTCGGACCCACCGCCGCTACTTGCGGTTGGAGATCACTCCGGGGTTGGCGAAGACGAATTCGGCCAGCTTGTCCTCCTTGACCGCCCGGAACATGGCAAGGGTCTCCTCGCTGAGGGTCTCCTTGCCCGCGCCGTCGCCGTGGAAGGTGCCGCCGTTGGTCTTCAACATGGTCAACTCGTTGGCGGTGACCCCGCGCATGGTGAAGACGAAGTCGGCGACCGGCACCCCGCCGGTGTCCAGGATGAAGGCCTTGCCCGCCGCCTTGATCAGCTGGTTCAGCTTGACCGGGTTGGTCAGCGTGCCGTTGTCGCTGGCCTTGCGGGCCATCGCCTTGATCAGCTGCTGCTGGTTCGCCTGCCGGTCGTAGTCGCCGTTCTTGAGGCTCTTGCGCTGCCGGGAGTAGTCCAGCGCCGCCCAGCCCTCCATCTCCCGGCAGCCCTTCTTGTGCACCACCGGGGTCATCGGCTTGCCGGTCTTCTTGGCGTCCGCGTTCCACATCGGCTTGCCGTCGACGTACGACATGTGGATCGAGGCGACCTCCTGCTTGACGCAGATCCGCACCGACCCGAGGGCCTCGATCACGTTCTTGAAGCCGCCGAAGTTGATGATCGCGGCGCCGTCGAAGCTGATTCCGGTCATCTTCTTGATGGTCTGCGCCATCAGCTGGGCGCCGCCCTCCCAGCCGCCGCCGTTGCGGGCGCCGGCCTGGAACGCCGCGTTGATCTTGTCGACCCCGCCGGCGTAGCCACTCTTCTTGAAGGCCGGGATGTGCGCCTCGGTGTCCCGGGGAATCGAGATCAGGTACGCCTGGTCGTGGGTCGCCGGGATGTGCAGCACGATGATGCTGTCCGCGCGGACGTCGTCGGCGGCCCAGCGCTCCCGGGCGTCCACGCCCAGCAGCAGCATGTCGATCGGGCCGTCCAGGTTCGCGCCGCCCTCCGCGTCGGTCTTGCCGGCGTCACCGAGCAGGTTGCGCTGGGCGATGTTGCCGGTCGCCTGGCTGATCAGGGCCTTGCTGCCGACGATGGCGACACCGCTGGTCATCATCAGCACCGCGCCGAAGACGACGGTGAGCCGGGCCCAGAGCGGGTCCTTGCGGCGCTTCCGCTTCTTCGCCGGGCCGCCGCCGCCCTTGCCGGGTGGTGCCGCGACGGCGGAGGACACCCGCACGGCGGCGCGGGGTGGCTCCAGCGACGAGGGGCGTCGGCTGGTCTGAACCGGCATGCGTGCTCCAGCTCGCGTGATCAGGGGGCGGGACCACTGTACGTACGCTTTCCCGTCCTGGCGAGTTCGTCCCACGGCAAATTTCCGTTGCCCTGTAGGCCATCCAGGCGATCTGACCGAACGGACAGATCAATGCGACCGGTCGGCGGTTGGCCTCCCGGCGACCGGAATCCGGCCGCCGACCGACGTCGACGACCGTCGACGTCCGACCCGACGCGGTGGCGCCGGGCCGGTCGATCCGTGGCGGGTCAGCCGCCGTCGCCCGCGGCCGGCTTCTGGTTGGCCTTCACCCAGTCGCCCATCGTGTCGCCGGCCATCGCCCGGTACATGGCGAGGGCCTTCTCCCGGTCGGAGACCACCACCGACTCCCCGTTGATCGTCTGGCTGCCCACGTGCGGGCTGGTGACGAAGGTGAGGTTCTCGCCGCGCAGGTTACGGAACTGCACCGCCATGTCCATCAACGAGAAGCCCTGGTCGACGGTGACCGCGTCGGTCACCGACTGGAGGAAGTCGTGCAGCTTCTTGGGATTGGTCAGCGTGCCCGTGCTCGCCGCCTTGTCCATCAGCGCGCGGAGGAACTCCTGCTGGTGCCGCATCCGGGCGAAGTCGCCGTCCGGGAACTGCTTGCGCTGCCGGATCCAGTCCAGCGCCTCGGCGCCGTCCATGTGGTTGACGCCCTTGGTGAACGTCCGGTACGGCTTGTGGATCGAGGTGATGGTCCGCTCCACCTTCAGGTCGACCCCGCCGAGCGCGTCGGTGACCTGCTTGAAGCCGGCGAAGTCGATCGCCATCACGTGGTCCAGCCGGACGTCGGTGAAGCACTCCACGGTCCGTACCGCGAGCGGCAGGCCGCCGAACGCGAACGCCGCGTTGATCTTTCCGCGCTGGCCGGAGCCGCACTCGGCGTTGGCGCTCTCCGGGATCGGCACGTACAGGTCGCGCGGGATGGAGACCAGGTAGGCCTGCTTGTGGTCGGAGGGGATGTGCATCACGATGATCGTGTCCGCCCGCCACTTGCTGCTCTGGTCGACCGGGGCGTCCGGGTCCCGGGAGTCGCTGCCGACCAGCAGGATGTTCAGCGCCCCCTCGACCGGCTTGGCCGGCCGACCACCGGTGATCTCCGAGAACGGGTCGGTGCGGGCCAGGTCGTTGTTCAGGTTGCGGGCGTAGAACCAGGCACCCACGCCGCCGAGCAGCGCGAGCACCAGCACGGCCACGCCGGCCACCATGGCGATCCGTCCCCAGCGCGGGCGCGGACCCCGCCGCTCCGGCCGGCCGGGCCGGCCCGGGCCACCGGGGCCGTCCGGGCCGATCGGGCCACCCGGGCCGCCGGGCCCGCCGGCCTGCGGCTGCTCGTCCGGCGCCGGGTACCAGCGCGCCTCACCCGGGCGGGCGCGTCCGGTGGCGCTCCGACCGGAGCCGGGCACCGACGCGCGCCCGGCGCTGCGGTGCAGGTACGGGAGCGGAAGGCCGGCTGGCGTGGTCGCTGACATGTAACTCAGGGTACGTAGCCCGAGCGAGTACCGCCCTGATCCGCGGGCCGGTGTGGCGTCGGCGCGGTTACCCTAGCCGCTCGCGGAAGTACTCGATCGTGCGTCGCAGGCCCTCTTCGGGCGCCACGGTCGGCTCGTATCCCAGCAGTTCGCGGGCCAGCGTCAGGTCGGGCCGGCGCATCTCCGGGTCGTCGGCCGCCCGGGTGACGTACGTCACCTCTGAGCTGCTGCCGGAGAGTGACACGATCGTCTCGGCCAGTTGCCGCATGCTCATCTCGTGCTCGGTGCCGCAGTTGATCGGCCCGGTCTCGGTCGAGTCGAGCAGCAGCAGGATGCCCCGGACGAGATCCTCGACGTAGCAGATCGAGCGGGTCTGGTTGCCGGTGCCGTGCACGGTGATCGGCTCGCCGCGCAGCGCCTGGGAGATGAAGGTGGGGATGGCCCGCCCGTCGTCCGGCCGCATCCGCGGGCCGTACGTGTTGAAGATCCGGACGATCGCGGCGTCCAGTCCCCGACTGCGGTGGTAGGCCATGGTGGCCGCCTCGGAGAAGCGCTTCGCCTCGTCGTAGACGCTGCGGATGCCGATCGGGTTGACGTTGCCCCAGTACGTCTCCCGCTGCGGGTGCTCCTTCGGGTCGCCGTACGCCTCGGAGGTGGAGGCCATCAGGAACCGGGCGCCGTCGGCGACCGCGCGGTCCAGCAGGTGCAGGGTGGCCACCGAGCCGACCCGCAGGATCTCCACCGGCAGCTTCTCGAAGTCCGTCGGGCTGGCCGGCGAGGCCATGTGCAGGATCGCGTCGAACCGCTCGGCCACCGCCGGGTGGTGGTTCGGCAGGCCGTCGGAGATGTCCGCCTCGACCAGGGTGAAGGTCGGTTCGTCCAGCAGGTGGGCGACGTTCTCCTTCGACCCGGTGACGAAGTTGTCCAGCGCGACCACCGTGCAGCCCCGGGAGATCAGCACGTCCACCAGGTGTGACGGGACGAAACCGGCGCCGCCGGTGACGAGGATGCGGTGACCCGGTCCGAAGCGCGCTGCAACCTTCATGGTGGTCAGCCTACTCACCGGGCCGGTCCGGCACCCGGGGCCCGCGCCGCCGCGCGAAGGGGCCCCCGGTCGGTCGACCGGGGGCCCCTGGCGCGGGCCGGCTCAGTGCGCGCCGGCTCCGGTGAGGGAGCGGACCTCCAGTTCGGCGTACTTCGCGTCGTCGCGTTCCTTGGAGATGACGGTGCCGATCCACCCGCACAGGAAGCCGAACGGGATGGACAGGATGCCCGGGTTGGACAGCGGGAACCACTGCCAGTCGTGGTCCGGGAACATCGACGTCGCGGCCCCGGAGACCACCGGCGAGAAGAACACCAGCAGCACGGCCGAGAGCAGGCCGCCGTAGATCGCCCAGACCGCGCCCGAGGTGTTGAACCGCTTCCAGAACAGGCTGTAGAGGATGGCCGGCAGGTTGCCGGAGGCGGCCACCGCGAACGCCAGCGCCACCAGGAACGCCACGTTCAGGTTCTGCGCGAAGATGGACAGCACGATCGAGATCGCGCCGATCACCAGCGCGGAGATCCGGGCCACCGCGACCTCCTGCCGCTCCGAGGCCTGGCCGTTCTTCATGACGTTGGCGTAGAAGTCGTGCGCGAGGCTCGACGACGAGGCCAGCGTCAGTCCGGCGACCACGGCCAGGATGGTGGCGAAGGCGACCGCCGCGATCACCGCCAGCAGCGTCGCCCCGCCCAGGTCGCCGCCGAGGAAGTCCACGCCGAGCGCCTCGGCCAGCTGGGGCGCCGCGGTGTTGCCGGCCCGGTCCTGGGCGGTGATCGCCTCGCCGCCCACCAGGGCCGCCGCGCCGAAGCCGAGGGCCAGGGTGAGCAGGTAGAAGGTGCCGATGATGCCGATCGCCCAGAGCACGCTCTTGCGGGCCGCCTTCGCGGTCGGCACCGTGTAGAAGCGGATCAGGATGTGCGGCAGGCCGGCGGTGCCGAGCACCAGGGCGATGCCGAGCGAGAGCAGGTCCATCTTGTTGTAGAAGGTCTGCGTGGCGTTGCCGGCCACCTCGACCCCGTAGCGCAGCCCCGGCTCCAGGAACGCGCTGCCCTTGCCCGACGACGACGCGGCGTCGCCGAGCAGCGAGGAGAGGTTGAACTTGTACTTGGCCAGCACCAGCAGCGTCATGATGATCGCGCCGCCCATCAGCAGGAACGCCTTGACGATCTGCACGTAGGTGGTGCCCTTCATGCCACCCACCGTGACGTAGATGATCATCAGGGCGCCGACCAGGATGATCGTGGCGATCTTGGCGGCGTCCGCGTCCATGCCGAGGAAGGTCGTCCCGGGCTTGATGCCGAGCAGCAGCGCCACCAGCGCGCCGGCGCCCACCATCTGGGCCAGCAGGTAGAAGATCGACACGGTGATGGTGGAGACCGCCGCGGCGGTCCGCACCGGGCGCTGGCGCATCCGGAAGGCCAGCACGTCGGCCATCGTGTACCGGCCCGAGTTGCGCAGCAGCTCGGCGACCAGCAGCAGCGCCACCAGCCAGGCGACCAGGAAGCCGATCGAGTAGAGGAAGCCGTCGTAGCCGTAGAGGGCGATCAGGCCGGCGATACCGAGGAACGAGGCCGCCGACATGTAGTCGCCGCCGATCGCCATGCCGTTCTGGAAGCCGGAGAAGGACCGGCCGCCGGCGTAGAAGTCGGTGGCGGTCTTGGTCTGCCGGCTGGCCCAGATGGTGATGGCCAGGGTCACCGCCACGAAGACCAGGAAGAGGGTGATGGTCAGGTTGCGGGCGGTGGTGTCGCCCGCCTCAGCCGCGAGGACCGTGTTCATGGGTCACCTCCCCGATCTCGGCGCGGATCCGGTCGGCGACCGGGTCGATCTTCCGGTCGGCGTGCCGGGAGTAGAGCCAGGCGATGAGGAAGGTGGAGACGAACTGGAGCAGGCCGAAGACGAGGGCGACGTTGATGTTGCCGAACAGCTTCGTGCCCATGAACCCCCGCGCGTACGCGGACAGGATCACGTAGAGCGCGTACCACAGGAAGAACGCGACGGTCATCGGGAAGACGAAGCCGCGCAGCGCGCGGCGCAACCCGGCGAACTCGTCCGACCGCTGTACGGCGAGATACCGGTCCGGCGTGGACGCGTCGGCCGGCGCGGGTGTGTCCGTGGACATCTGTGGATCACCACCTTCACAGGCATCGGGGATTTCCGCGCACGGTAGGAAGCGCGCTCCCCGCCGGGGAAGGCCGAGATCGACGCCGGTCGCCGGGTGCGCCGAACGGCACGGTGGCTGCGCCGAGTGACCCAGCTCACTCCGACGAGCGGTCGCCGGACGGCAGCCCGGGCCGTCGACCGGGTCGGTCGGGCCGGCTCGGTCCGGCGCTGGTCAGACCAGCTCGCGGTAGCGGCCCCGGTAGTGCAGCAGCGGGTCCGTCTCCTCGGCCAGCTCGACGGCCTCGATGGTGGCCTCCACCAGCAGGCCCCAGCCGTACTCCCGGGCGGTGTCCAGCCGGCAGCCGGCCCACCCGCCGGCGTCGGCCGGCACCGGCCCGTAGGGCGTGTCGGTCCACTCGCCGGTGGCGAAGAGGCCGCCGGGGGACGGGAAGAGGCCGGCGAACCGGTCGGCGAGCTGCCGGTGCGGCGGGCCCAGCGGGGCCACCGCGAACCGGCCGGCGGCCTCGGCCGCCGCCCACAGGTCGGACTCCGGGTCGACGAGGCCGAGCAGCCGGTCCGGCTCACCCTCGGCCACCAGGGTGGACGACACCGTCAGGCCCGCCGGGCCCGGCGCCGTCCAGAGCGTCACCGGCGCGGCCAGCCGACCCCGCAGCCGGCGTACGGGCGAGCGCTGCCCCGCCGGTACGGCGAACGGATCGGTGTGGTGGATCTCGGCACCCGGCTCATGATTCACGTGGAACATTCTGCCGCTCGCCGCCGTCGCCCGTGCCGGCTCCGCACGCCGACGACGGCGGGGGCGCCCGGCGGAACCCAGCGCCTCCCACCCCGCTGAGCACTCCGCAAGATCGTGCTCGATCCACGAAGTAGTGGCCTCCAGGCCGGTGGGAGGCCATTACTTCACTGATCGAGCGCGACCCTGGCCGGCAGATCCTGCTCAGTCGGGGGTGAGTGAACGGCGGGCGGCGGCCAGGACCTCGGGGTCGGTGCAGCCGGTGGCGTAGCCGGCGATCCGGCGACGGATGTCGCGGCCGAGCAGCCACACCCCGATCCGCTCGGCGACCGGGCGCAGGAACGCGGGACGGCAGCGGAAGCTGTACCGCCAGGTGGCGATCGTGTGGCCCGGTTGTGGGGCCGGCGCGAACCGCCAACCGCCGGCGAAGACCTCGAAGAACCACGGCCCGCGCACCATCTTCATGCCGACGTGGCTCGGCGGGGCCCAGGAGACGTACTCGCTCACCATGACCAGCCCGTGCCGGGAGCGGGTGAAGGTGCGCACCCCCCTGCCGGGCCGGATCGCCCCGTCGGTGAAGTGCTGCTCCCGGACGAACGGGTCCCACCGGTAGCGGACCGGCGCGGTGGTCTGGGAGACCGCGAAGGCCAGCGCGGGTGGCACCGGCACGGTCGTCACCGCCTCGACGACAGGCATCCGCCCATTCTGGCCGCCCCCGGCAAACCGACCGGTCAGCGGCGGGGGGTCACGGTGGCGAGCAGTTCGGGCTGGCGGCGGTCGAGCACGTCCCCGACCAGGTACGCGCCGAGCAGCGCGGCGCCCAGGCCGTAGGCGGCGCCGACCGGCAGGGCCAGCCAGTGCCAGACGTCGCCGAGCAGCGCCGCGGCCACCACCATCGGCACCGCCGCGACCATCGTGCCGACCATGGCCAGCAGGGTGAGGAAACTCTTCGCCACGCCGGCGCCGCTGTTCAGCGCGAACGGGTTGCTCGTCTCCGGCAGCGCGTACGCACCGAGCACCGAGACGAGGCTGTTCACCGCCAGCCCGACGCCGTAGGTGGCGAGCAGGCTGCCGGAGGTCACCCCGACCCAGCCGGGCCGGCCGAGGATCACCGCCAGCGCGACCGAGACGACCGCCAGCATCGGCAGCACGTAGAGCGAGAACGCCGCCATCCGGGCCCGCAACTCCTGCTGGCCCGGTACGCCGGCGACCAGGTGCGCGGCGTACGCGCTGCCGTCGAAACCGAACTGGTTGGCCAGGGTGACCGAGGCGAGCACGCCCACGAAGACCATGGAGAGGCTGACCAGCAGCGGTGACGAGGTGTCCGGCACGGCGAACCCCTGGGTGTCGCCGGCGGTGAGGTTGGCGCCACCCAGGTTGACCATGACGGGCACGAAGAGCCCGACCACCGCCACGGTGACCAGGTTCGCCCGCCGCCGGGCGTCCCGCCACCAGTACCGGGCCTCCCGGGCCACCAGCGCGCCGAACCGGTCCCGCCGGGCCCAGCCCACCCAGCGCGGGAAGAGCTGCGCCACCGCGCCGCCGGCCGGGCCGCGCCGGGCCGGAGCCGGGCCGGCGCTGGCCGCACCGACCATCGCCGACTCCAGCGAGCGGGACCACCAGGCCAGCAGCGCCACCAGGGCCAGTGCGGTGATCAGCAGCTTGACCGGGGCGGCCCAGACCCGCCCCTCGGCCAGGTCGATGCCGGCCGTCCAGGGTGCGCCGAACGGGGTCCAGCCGACCACCTCCGCCACCGGATCGAGCCGGTCCCAGTCCGCGTCCCGCAACGCCGCCAGGCCGAAGATCTGCAACGGGCCGAGCAGCGCCGCGGCCACCGCGAGCAGCACGGCGGCCAGGTCACGGACCCGCCGCGAGCGGAGCATGGCGGCGAACGCGCTGGTGACCGCCCGGGCGGCGGCGACGCAGAGCAGCACCCCGGCGAGCACCCCGACCACCTGCACCACGGCCGCCGACCAGCCACCCAGCGCGCCGGCGGTGACCACCAGCCCCGAGAGGGCCAGCAGCACCGCGACCGCTGGCACGCTCACCAGGGCGGCGGCGAGCAGCCCGGTGACCAGGGTGCGGCGCGGCAGTGGCAGCAACGCGAACCGGGCCGGGTCGAGGGTCTCGTCCACCCCGAAGAAGACCAGGGGCAGCAGCAACCAGCCGAGCACCGTCAGGCCGCCACCGAACGCGGCGATCATCAGCGCGTACCGGTCGTTGCCGGCCAGCCCGGGCGCGGCGAAGAGGAAGAAGCCCGTGCCGGCGAACCAGAGCCCGAACACCGCGCCGACCACGTAGAGCGCGATCCGCCAGGCCTGGCCGCGGAAGTTGTTGACCATCACCCGGAGCTTGAGCCGGACGAAGTGGCGCGGGGACACCCGGTGGGTCGCCGCGGCCGTGGCGGTCGGGGCGGCCGGGGCGGTCACCGGGACAGCCACGCCAGCTCCTCGCCGGTCGCCGTCCGCCCGCCGACCACCTCGACGAAGACCTCCTCCAGCGAGCGGTCGCCGCGTACCTCGGGCAGCGTGCCGACCCGCTTGATGGTGCCGGCGGCCAGGATCGCGACGTGCGAGCAGAGCCGCTCGACGACCTCCATCACGTGGCTGGAGAAGACCACCGTCCCGCCGCCGGCCACGTACCGCTGGAGGATGTCGCGGATGAGCGCGGCGGAGACCGGGTCGACCGCCTCGAACGGCTCGTCGAGCACGAGCAGCCGCGGCCCGTGCAGCAGCGCGCAGGCCAGGCCGATCTTCTTCTTCATGCCGGCCGAGTAGTCGACCACCAGGGTCCGGCCGGCGTCGCCGAGCGCGAGCACGTCGAGCAGCTCCGCCGCCCGCTGGTCGACCACCGCCGGGTCCATGCCGCGCAGCAGGCCGTGGTACGCGAGCAGCTCCGCGCCGCTGAGCCGGTCGAAGAGGCGTACGCCGTCCGGCATGACGCCGAGCAGCCGCTTGGCGGCGACCGGGTCGGCCCAGACGTCGTGCCCGAGCACCCACGCCCCGCCGGCGTCCGGCCGGAGCAGCCCGACGGCCATCGACAGGGTGGTGGTCTTGCCGGCGCCGTTCGGGCCGAGCAGGCCGTAGAACGAACCGGCCGGCACGTCGAGGTCGACCCCGGCCACGGCGATCTTGCCGTCGAACGCCTTCGCCAGGCCACGCAACGACAGGGCCGGCTGCTCACCAGTCATGCGTACGACGGTAACCGTCGGTGCCGAATACCTGGTCCGGCCGAGGGATGATCCGCCGTCATCCCGCAGTCGTACGCGCCAGCATGCAACCGGACACCCGGCTGGCGGGTGACAGGTGCAGGATCGGCGGTCGGAGGTGCGATGAACACCGATGTCGGGTTCGAGGAGTTCTACCGGGCCACGAGACACCGGGTGGTCACCGTGCTCTACGCGCTCTGCGGCGACCTGACCGAGGCGCAGGACGCCGCCCAGGAGGCGTACGTGCGGGCCTGGCAGCGCTGGCGACGGATCGGGGGGTACGGCGACCCGGAGGCGTGGGTACGCACGGTCGGGCATCGGCTGCTGGCCAACCGTTGGCGCAAGATCCGGAACGGGCGGCTCGCGTACCGCCGGCACGGCGTCGCCCCCGTGGTCGGACCGCCGTCCGAGGACACCGTCGCGCTGGTGGCGGCGCTGCGCCAGTTGCCGGCCGAGCAGCGGGAGGCGGTCCGTCCTGCACCACCTGGCCGACCTGTCAGTCGCCGAGATCGCCGCGCAGACCGGGGTGCCGACCGGCACCGTCAAGGCGCGCCTCGCCCGCGGCCGCAAGGCCCTGGCCGACCTGCTCGGCACCACCCTTCCGGAGGAGGTCAGCAATGCCTGATCCGCTCTTCGCCGGCCTGTACCGGGACACCGAGCAACTGACCTGGGCGTCGACGGAGCAGCTGCGGGGCCGCGCCCGGCAGTTGACCCGCCGGCGGGCCGCCGCGGTGCTGGCCGGCGTCGTCGCCGTGGCGGTGGTCGCCGCCGGCACGGTGGCCCTGGCCGGTCGCCCGGACGCGGCCCCCCGGCCGGTACCGCCCGCCACCGGCTCGCCCACCCCGTCGGTGGCGCCCACCCTGCCACCCGCGCCCTGGCCGGCTCCCGACCCGGACGAGCCGCCCGTCGAGGAGGCGGCCATGCTCCAACCGGGCGACGTGACGGCCGGCTACCGCCCGACCGGCGCCGAGGCGGACGAGGACGGGAGCTTCGGATCCCGGACGGTCCACTGCCTCGACCCGAACCACCCGTTGCGCCGCCACATTCCGCCGCGGGCGGAACGGGAACAGACCTTCCAGCGGGGTGCCGACGAACTGATCTTCGAGCGGGTGCAGCGGCACCTCAACACCAACCGGGTCCTGCTCGTGGTGCGGGCCACGGTCGAGGTCTGCCGCGACGAGGGGGTGGCGCTGACCGTCCTCGAGGACGTCCCGTTGCGGTCCCCGGACCAGTTGAAGGAGTTGCTGGTGGTCCGGGTCGATCACGCCGGCGGTGGCAGTTCGCTGCACGTCTTCGTCGCGGCGGGGGAGCTGCTCGCCGAGGTGTGGGGACCCGGGCTGATCGATCCGGCGGAGGCCGGACGCCTCGCCCAGCGGGCCACCGAGCGGCTGTGCGACGTGCAGCTCTACTGCTGACGGCCGGGCTGCAGGCGCAGCGACTCCGGGGTGTGCAGGCGGAGCATGGTGGCCCCGACGTCGGCCGGCGCCCGGCGGCGGGTGGCCAGCGACACCGCCACCATCACGGTGAAGGCGAGCGGCACCGTCCAGGCGGCCGGCTGCGCGGTGAGCGTGGCCGGCCAGCCGGACAGCGGCGGCCCGACCACGGTGACCAGCACCGCGACGATCGCGGCGCCGCCGCCGACCAGGATCCCGGCGGCCGCGCCGAGGTCGGTCAGCCCGCGCCACCAGATGCCGAGCACCAGCAGCGGGCAGAAGCTGGACGCGGCGACCGCGAACGCCAGCCCGACCACCTGCGAGACGTCGAGCCCGGCGAGGTTGAGCGCGAGCACCGCCGGCACCGCGCCGGCGATCACGGTGGCCAGCCGGAAGCCGCGTACCGAGCCGCGGCCGAGCACGTCCGTCGAGATCACTCCGGCGACGCTGGTGAGCAGCCCGGACGAGGTGGAGAGGAAGGCCGCGAACGCGCCCGCGGCGACCAACGCGGCGAGCAGCCGCCCGGTGGTGCCGTGGCCGAGCACGGCCTCGGGGAGCAGCACCACCACCGCGTCGGTCTGCCCGGTGACCAGCAGTTGCGGGGTGTAGATCCGGCCGAGCACCCCGTAGATCGTGGGGAGCAGGTAGAAGACGCCGACCAGGGCGAGCACCACCAGGGTGGTGCGCCGGGCAGCCGCGCCGTCCGGGTTGGTGTAGAAGCGCACCAGCACGTGCGGCAGCCCCATGGTGCCGAGGAAGGTCGCCAGGATCAGCGAGTAGGTGGCGAAGAGTCCCTGGTCGTCGTCGCCGGCCGTGCTGGGCAGCAGCCACTCGGCGGCGTCGGTGGCCACCCCGGAGACCTCCGGCACCGGGTCGCCGGCGGCGAAGCTCAGCTCGTCGCCGGGGCGTACCTCCCGGATCTGGCCGTCGGGCAGGGTGAGGGTCGCGTGATGCTCGACCACGACGGTGGTCGCGGCGCGGAACGCCGGCCCGTCGGGCGGGGTCACCGCGGGGCGGGCGTCGGCCTGCCACTGCAACGCCAGGAAGATCGCGGGTACGGCGAGCGCGGTGAGCTTCAGCCAGTACTGGAAGGCCTGGACGAAGGTGATCGCCCGCATGCCGCCGAGCGCCACGTTGGCGGTCACCACCACGGCCACCACCAGCGCGCCGACCGGGTACGCCGAACCGGTGACGGTGCTCAGCGTCAGTCCGGCCCCCTGCAACTGCGGCACCAGGTAGAGCCAGCCGATGAAGATGACGAAGATGGTGGCCAGGGTGCGCAGCCGACGCGAGCCGAGCCGCAGCTCGCAGAAGTCGGGCAGGGTGAACGCGCCGGAGCGGCGCAGCGGCGCGGCCACGAAGAGCAGCAGGGCCAGGTAGCCGGCGGCGAAACCGACCGGGTACCAGAGCACGTCCACGCCGTACTTGAGGATCAGCCCGGCGACGCCGAGGAAGCTCGCCGCGGAGAGGTACTCCCCGCCGATCGCCGCCGCGTTCCAGGTCGGACTGATCACCCGGGAGGCGACCAGGAAGTCGGAGGTGGTGCGGGCCAGCCGCAGCCCGTAGAAACCGATGCCGACGGTCACCAGGGTGACCGCGACGATCGCCGGTACGACGAAGGAGTTGCCCACCTCAGCGCTCCGGCCGCTGGACCAGGTCGGTGAAGTCCTGCTCGTTGCGCTCGGCCAGCCGCACGTACGCCCAGCCGACCCCGATCAGGAACGGGAACGACACCACCCCGAGCAGCAGCCAGGGCAGCTTGACGCCGAGCACGGTGACCCGGCCGACCGACGGGGCGATGGCGAACAGCCAGGGGAGCCCGCCGAGCCCGATCGCCACCACCAGCGAGAGCCGCAGGGCCAGCGCCAACTGGGCACGCACCAGGCCGCGGACCAGCGCCTCGCCGACCCGGGTCTGCTGGGCCAGCTCGGCGCGGGTGCGGTCGGCCCGGTCGTCCCGCCGGGACACCTCGGCCAGCACGATCCGGGCACGCCGGGGCGGCTCCGGCGCCCGGGGCGCCGGTACGGGATCGTCGGCAGCGGCCACCCGGGAAGTCTCGCCTGCTCAGCCCGAATGTCAAGGGGCGTCACGACCGCTGTGGACAACTTGTGGAAAACGCTTCACCCCTGTGGACAACGCCGGGCACGAAGCTTTAAGGGACCATTAAGTCCGGATTCGTCCGTCAGCTGTTTTACCCGGTCGTTCGGGCCGGATCGGCCTTGCCGGCATTGACCCCGACACCTACGCTGGGGCGGCAATTCCCTATTCCTCTTCTTCCACGGGGTTTCTATGCGCAAATTCCGCACTCTGCTCGGCGCTACCCTCGCCGGCGCATGTGCACTCGCCGTGGTGCCGGGTACGGCCTCCGCGGCACCGGCCGCACCGCAGCAGGCGGCGGCGGCGATCGACGACACCACCGGTGCCTTCTATTCGCTCGCCCCGGCCCGCCTGCTCGACACCCGCAGCGGCGTGGGCGCGCCGGCCGGCGCGATCGGCGCGACCAGGAAGGTCGACCTCCAGGTCGCCGGGCGGGGCGGCGTTCCGGCCGCCGGCGTCGGCGCGGTCGTGCTCAACGTGACCATCACCGGTCCGACGTCGAGCAGCTTCGTCACCGCCTACCCGGCGGGCGAGGCGCGGCCGAACGCCTCCTCGATCAACTTCCCCAAGGGCTGGCTGGGCTCGAACAACGTCACGGTCAAGCTCGGCGCCGGCGGCAAGGTGTCGGTCTACAACCACGCCGGGTCGACCCACGTGGTGGTGGACGTCGTCGGCTTCTACGCCGCCGACAACAGCATGGTCAACCGCAACGGCGGTGAGTACCAGGCGTACATCCCGGAGCGGATGTTCGACACCCGCTCCGACGGCACCGGCAAGATGCCGGCCGGCTCCTACATCGACTACGCGATCGACTTCCCGGGGGCGAACCCGAACGTCCGGAGCGTGGTCCTCAACCTGACCGCGGTCTCGCCGGCGAAGGCCGGCTTCCTGACCGCCTGGTCCGGTGCTGGCGCCATGCCGGGAGCATCGACGGTCAACTACGGCGCCGGCAAGGTGGTGCCGAACCTGGCCTTCGTGCAGACCCGGCCGTGCTACGAGGACTGGTGCTCGGAGATCTGGGGCGCCCCGATGTTCCGGGTCTACACCTCGCAGTCCGCGCACATCGTGACCGACCTGGTCGGCATGATGGACGACGGCAGCCTGGAGTACGGCCTGCGGTTCAAGCCGATCACGCCGACCCGGATCGCCGACAGCCGGATCGGCCAGGGCTATCAGGGCATCCTCGGCCCGGGCTCGGTCCGCAAGGTCGCCACCCCGTCCGCGTTGCTCACCGAGACGACCGACGTGCTGGCGATGAACATGACCGCCGTCGCGCCGACCAACAACACGGTGATCACCGTCTGGCCGTTCGGCTACCAGAACTTCCCGCAGCCGGGCACCAGCAACCTCAACCCCGCCGCCGGTCAGACCGTGTCCGGTGCGGTGCTGACCCCGATCGGGCCGGCCTCGGCGACGCCGCCCTTCGCGTTCAACACGCACAACCTCTCGGGGAACGTGCACATGATCGCTGACGTGGTCGGCACGTTCTACTACCCGGAGCCCGTCTCGGCGACCGCCGCCGCGACGCTCAAGGCCGGCAAGGCCGCTCCGGTGGCCGGTAAGGCGTTCCGGGCGTCGACCGCCAGCTGAGCACCATCCGCGTCAAGGGGCGCCCCGGCCGGACGGCCGGGGCGCCCCCGCTTTGTGCCGCCCCGGCGGTGTGCGGCGTCGACCAACCACCATGGGTGCGCGGACGGGATCCGAAAGGGACTTATATGCAGGTCACGGTCTTGCCGACATAGATGACCAACCCTAGTCTGGGCGGGCGAAGCCCTGTCTCTCTCCTCCCCCGGGGTCCCTTATGCGCACAGTCCGTGCCCTGCTCGCCGTGACCGCCGTCGGGGCGTGCGCGCTGGCCGGGCTGCCGGCGTCCGCCGCGCCCGTCACGAAGCCGGCCGCGGCGCCGGCGCGCTCCGCCGTCGCGGCCGACACAGTGGTCGGGACGTACTATCCGTTGGCGCCGGAGCGGCTGATGGACACCCGCAGCGGGCTCGGCGGGCGGACCGGCCCGCTCGGTGCCCGTACCACTGTCGAGCTGGCGGTGGCGGGACGCGGCGGGGTTCCGGCGAGCGGAGCCGGCTCGGTCGTGCTCAACGTGACAGTCACCAGCCCGACCGCGAGCAGCTACCTGACCCTCTACCCGGCCGGGCAGACCCGGCCGACCGCGTCCTCGGTCAACTTCGGCGCGAGCTGGCTGGGCTCGAACAACGTCACGGTGAAGCTCGCGCCGAACGGCCGGGTAGCGATCTACCAGCATGCCGGCAGCGCACACGTGGTGGTCGACGTGGTCGGCTTCTACGCCAGCAGCGACACGGTGCGTGGCAGCCACGGCCGGGGCGGGCAGTACCAGCGGGTCACACCGACCCGGTTGGTCGACACCCGGCGGGAGCGCGGCCCGATCGAGGGCAACACCCGGATCAACCGCTGGGTCGACTTCGGCCCGGTCAGCCCGCACGTCACGGCGCTGGTCCTGAACATCACCGCCGTCCGGCCGCAACGCTCCGGATTCCTCAGCGCCTGGGCCGGCGACGGACCGGTGCCCACCTCCTCCACTGTCAACTACGGCGCCGGCACGGTGGTGCCCAACCTGGCCTACGTGCGGACCGCCATCTGCCACGACTGCGGGCCCTGGTACGGGGTACCGATCTTCGCGGTGCACAGCCTGCGCACCACCGACATCGTCGTCGACCTGGTCGGGGTGATCGACGACGGCACCCTGCCGGGCGGCCTGCGGTTCACCCCGCTCGCCCCGACCCGCATCGTGGACAGCCGCATCGACGTCGGCACCTCGGGGGCGCTCGGCGCGAACGCGACCCGCCGGATCACGGCGCCCGCCACGGTGGCCACCGGCGCCACCCACGTGCTGGCGACGAACGTGACAGCGGTCGCGCCGACGGCCGACACCGTCGTCACGGTCTGGCCGGCCGACGCCGGCGTGGCCCGGCCGGCGGCCAGCAACCTGAACCCGGCCGCCGGGCAGACCGTCTCCAACGCGGTGCTGGCCGGGATCGGCCCGACGGACGCGTTCGCGGCGCACAACCTCGCCGGCAGCACGCACCTGGTGACCGACGTGGTGGGCACCTTCCACCTGCCGTCGGGGGCCGCGCCGGCCGACCCGCTGCGGGTCCTCGCCACCGGCGGCTACTGACGGCCTCGGTCCACAGCGGTTGATCAAGCCGAACGTTTCGGACCGTAGCGGGACGTGGCCTTGTAGCCCGTGGTCGTCGCTCCTAAGCTGGGCCGACCCATCTTCGCCCATCGTTCTTACGGGGACCGAATGCGAACACTCCGCGCACTGCTCAGCACCGGTGTCGCCCTGACCACGGCCTGCGCGCTCACGGCCGCCCCGGCCACCGCCCAGCCGCAGGCGGCGAGCGCCGCCGTGGACGTGACCGGCACCTACTACCCGGTCGCTCCGGCCCGGCTGATGGACACCCGAGCGGGTCTGGGTGCGCCACAGACCACGATCGGTCCGTCGGGCCAGGTCGACCTCCAGGTCGCCGGGCGGGGCGGCGTACCGGCCAGCGGGGTCGGTGCGGTCGTCCTCAACGTGACGATCACCGGCCCGACCGCGGACGGCTTCGTCACCGTCTATCCAGCGGGTCAGCCCCGCCCGAACGCGTCCTCGGTCAACTTCGCCAAGGGCTGGTTGGGCTCCAACAACGTCACCGTCAAGCTCGGCTCCGGCGGGCGCGTGTCGGTGTTCAACCGGAACGGCGACACGCACGTCGTGGTTGACGTGATCGGCTTCTACGCGGCGGACAACGCTCTGGCCAGCCACGGCATGGGCAGCTTCTACCACTCGCACCGGCCGAGCCGGATCTACGACAGCCGGACCGACCCGGACCTGGGCGGCCGGAAGCGCGGGGCCGGCAGCTACCTGCACCTGACCCGGCTGCTCGGCGGGGACAACCCGCACACCCGGGCGCTGGTCCTGAACATCACCGTGGTCGACCCCGAGCAGGACGGCTTCGTCACGGCCTGGTCGGGTGCGGGCGAGCGACCCGCCGTCTCCACGGTGAACTTCCGCGCCGGCACCGTCACGCCGAATCTCGCGATCGTGCAGACCCGGGCCTGCGACGGTGACCTCTGCTCACCGGAGGGCGCCCCGACCTTCTCCATCTACACCTCGGCCACCGCACACATCGTGGTGGACGGCTTCGGGATGATGGACGACGGGACGAAGCTCTACGGCTACCGGTTCCAGCCGTTGCACCCGACCCGGATCGTCGACAGCCGCACCGGCCTGGGCACGGCGGGCGCGTTCGGCGCCGGCGACATCCGCAAGGTGACCCCGCCGGCGGCGATGGGGACCACGGAGGACGTGGCGCTGGCGATGAACGTGACGGCCGTGGCGCCGACGGGGCACACAGTGCTCACCGTGTGGCCGGCCGACTGGCCCGACTACGGCATCCCGGAGGCGAGCAACCTCAACCCGGCACCCGGGCAGACCGTGTCCGGCGCGGTGTTCGGCGAGCTCGGTCCGTACGGGAAGTTCAACGTACGCAACCACGCGGGCAGCGTGAACGTCGTCGTCGACGTGGCGGGCCGCTTCTACCGGTCGTGAGGTACTCCGGCATCCGTACCTGATAGGGCAGGGTCGACGTGGCGGGGGCCCCCGCCCCACCCGGGCGCCCCCCCCCCACCACAGGCCCCCCCGAAACCGTGCACGCGGGCCGCTGCGGGG
>NZ_JAXCFQ010000010.1:0-260778 GCF_056150265.1 Micromonospora desertarenae | reverse complement strand
GAGCCAGGATCAAACTCTCCAACAAAAACTTGTCGAACAGCAATCCCGACAACAAAAGTGTTGCCAAAGGAATCCCAACCAACCAACCCCCCAAAGAGGGGTCAGCCAGTCCGGGGTATAAATCAAATTGGCACTGGCTTATCAAGCACCCTGTTGAGTTCTCAAAGAACAACCACACACCAGACCAGGAACCCCACACCGTGGAGCCCCCACCCGGGGCATCTCGTCCATCCACCCGCCGCTCTCGCGCCGGGCACTTTTACTACGTTACCCGGTGGTTTCCGCCGTGTCAAACCGGTATTTCGCGGTTTGCCATGCTTCCACCCGATTTCCGGGCACCACGAAGAGCGCGGCTGATAGCCGTTCCGTTCGCGGATTCGACAGGCCGGCCGCCGCGGTCTCCCGCTAGCTCGCCCGGTGCCCTGCCGGTCGTCAACCATACCCGGTCGGTTCCGCCTCACCAAATCCGCCCCTCGGCGAATCCGGGGCACCGCCCGGTCCAGGTCCCGATGATGTCAACCCATCGGAGCCTGAGGTTGTTCCCGCGCTCCGGCCTCTGGACTTTCGCCCTTTTCGTCCGTTCCGCGCTGGCAGAGAGAAAGTTACGCGCCCGGCGGAATGATCGTCAAATCCACCGGGCGCGTCCCGCGTCACACCGTCGACGTACGGCTATCTCTCCACCTCGACCCCGGCGAAGGACCGCTTGCCGCGGCGCAGCACCAGGTACCGGCCGTGCAGCAGGTCCTCCGGGGAGACCCGCGCGTCGACGTCGGTGACCCGGTTGTTGTTCAGGTAGGCGCCGCCCTCCGCGATCACCCGCCGCGCCTCCTTGTGGCTCGGCACCAGCCCGGACTCGCGCATCAGCGCGGCGATGTCGGGCAGCTCCCCGCCCACGTGCACCAGGCCCGCCTCGGTGAGCGCGGCCCGCAGCGTCGCCGGGGTGAGGTCGGTGAGCGAACCCCGACCGAAGAGCGCCTGGCTGGCGGCGACCGCCTGGGCCATCTCCCGCTCCCCGTGCACCAGCGCGGTCAGCTCCTCGGCCAACGCCCGCTGGGCCAGCCGCGCCGCCGGACGCTCGGCGGTCTCCTTCTCCAGCGCCTCCAGCTCCTCCCGGGAGCGGAAGCTGAAGAACCGCAGGTACCGGTTCACGTCCCGGTCGTCGACGTTGACCCAGAACTGGTAGAACGCGTACGGGCTGGTCATCTCCGGGTCGAGCCAGACCGCGCCGCCCTCGGTCTTGCCGAACTTCGTCCCGTCCGACCGGGTGACCAGCGGCGTGGTGAACGCCTGGACCGGCCCGGCGCCGCGGCGGCGGACGTAGTCCACCCCGGCGGTGATGTTGCCCCACTGGTCGGAACCGCCGAACTGGAGCTGGCAGCCGTGCCGGCGGTGCAGCTCGAAGAAGTCGTTCGCCTGCAGCAACTGGTAGCTGAACTCGGTGAAGCTGATGCCGCTCTCCAGCCGCGCCTTGACCACCTCCCGGGCGAGCATCTTGTTCACCGGGAAGTGCTTGCCGACGTCGCGGAGGAACTCGACCACCGACATCTCGCCGGTCCAGTCCAGGTTGTTGACCAGGTGCGCGGCGTTCTCCCCGGTGTACGAGACGAACGGGGCGAGCTGGTCGCGGATCCGGGCCACCCAACCGGCGACCACCTCCGGCGGGTTGAGCGTGCGCTCGGCGCTCTCCTTCGGGTCGCCGATCTGCCCGGTCGCCCCGCCCACCAGCAGCAGCGGGCGGTGCCCGGCGAGCTGGAGCCGGCGGGCCGTGGCGACCTGCACGAGGTGGCCGACGTGCAGACTGGGCGCGGTCGGGTCGAAGCCCACATAGAAGGCCGCCCGGGGGCCGTCGAGCAGCGTACGCAGCTCGTCGATGCCGGTGGAGTCCTGGATCAGGCCACGCCACAGCAGGTCTTCGGTCAGGGAGTCCCGCCCCGGCGGCGGGAGGCTGGTGTCGGTCACGGTCACCGATTCTCCCCCATCCCGGGCGGTGACCCGTACCGGGTTTGCCCAGCCGGTCCCCGATACGCTGGCGTTCCATGATCGAGGAGGGCTGCGTGGAGACGACGGAGATGGCGGGCGGCTTCGTCGCCCTGCTCGGCCTGAAGTTCGACGAGGTGAGCGGGGACCGGGTGGTCATCCGCTGGCAGGTCCGCCCGGAGCTGCACCAGCCGTACGGCATCCAGCACGGCGGGGTGTACTGCGCGGTGGTGGAGACGGCGGCCAGCGTGGGCGGCGCCCTCTGGTTGGCCGACCGCGGCCAGGTGGTCGGCGTGTCCAACCAGACCGACTTCCTGCGCGCGGTCCGCGACGGCGAGCTGACGGCGGTCGGCACGCCCGTGCACCGGGGCCGCAGCCAGCAGCTCTGGCAGGTGGAGATCACCGACGCGGACGCCCGGCTGGTGGCCCGCGGCCAGGTCCGGTTGCAGAACCTCTCCCCCGCCTGACCGCCCCCCGCCCGCCGGCGCGGCGGGTCCGGCGACGCCCGGGTGGGCGCGGGACACGACCCGAGGTCCGGCCGACCGGCGGCCAGACCGGGCCGTGGGTCAGCCGCCCGCCCGGTCCAGCAGGGGCTCGGCGTCCGGATCCGGGTCGTCGCCGCTGGGCTCGGACCGGCGCAGCCGCACCTCGGCGATCGCGCGGTGCGCGATGCGGGTGACCACCAGGTCCCAGCCGTCGACGGTGACGCTCTCCCCCGCCACGGTGGGAATGTGGCCGAGGCAGGCGAGCACCAGCCCGGCGACGGTGGTGTAGTCACCCTCGGGTCGGCCGGGCAGTTCGACGCCGAGGTCCGGCAGGTCGTGCACCGGGAAGGTGCCGGGCAGCAACAGCGCGCCGTCCGGCTCGGTGCGCACCGCGCCCAGGTCCCGGTCGGTCTCGTCGTAGATCTCGCCGACGATCTCCTCGAGGATGTCCTCCAGGGTGACGATCCCGTCGACGGCGCCCCGCTCGTCGACCACCAGGGCGATGTGCTGGCGTTCCGCCTTGAACTGGCGCAGCGCGTCGACCACCGGCAGCGAGTCGGGCAGCAGCATCGGCGGCCGGACGCAGTCGTCGATCGGCCGGTCGTCCGGCACGCCGACCAGGTCCCGCAGGTGGATCACCCCGACCGCGTCGTCCAGGCCGCCGTGGCGTACCACCGGCGCCCGGGAGTGCCCGGACGCGGCGAGCACCAGCCGGGCGGCCTCCGCGGTGGTGCCACTGTCCAGCGTGAAGACCTGCAACCGGGGCACCAGCACGGCGCGCAGTTGCCGGTCGGCGATCTCCACCGCGCCGGCGATGATGGTCTGCTGTTCCTTGGTGAAGCCGTGGTTGCCGGCGACGATGTCGCGCAGCTCGTCGGGGCTGATCTCGTCGCGCTGCGGTTGCGGGTTGAGCCCCACCAGCCGCACCACCAGGTCGCTGGTGGCGCCGAGCGCCCAGACGGCCGGCCGGGTGACGGAGGCGAGCAGGTCCAGCGGGCGGGCGACCAGCAGCGCCCAGCGCTCGGGCACCTGCATGGCGATCCGCTTCGGGGCCAGTTCGCCGAAGACCAGGGTGACGAAGGTCAGCGCCAGGGTGACCACCACGATGGCGACCGGTTCGGCCGCACCGCCGAGCGCGCCCAGCAGCGGCACCAGCGGCCGGGCCAGGGAGACCGCGGCGGCGGCCGAGGCCAGGAAGCCGGCGAGCGTGATGCCGATCTGGATGGTGGCCAGGAAGCGGTTCGGGTCGGTGGCGAGGCGGGCCAGCACCCGGCCGGCCCGACTGGTGCGCTCCAGCCGCTGGACCTGGCTGTCCCGCAGCGAGACCAGGGCCATCTCGCTGCCGGCGAAGAGGGCGTTCAGGACGACCAGGACTCCGACCAGGGCCAGCTGGCTCCCGTAGCTCTGCACGCCCGGTTCTCCCTCGCACGGACCACGCCGATCGGCGCCGCCGGGCGGAGGCCCCGCCGGCGTACGCGCATCTGTGCCCCGCGGACCGGGCGGTGAATCCTGCTTCCGCCGTCCGGGTGACCCGGGCTACGCCCGCCCGCCGGCCGGCGGCGCCGGGAGGTCCAGCACGTACGCGCCGCCCTCCGGGCGGAAGCCGAGCCGGTGGTAGTAGGGGGCGACCATGCCGGGCGGGCTGACCACCCGGCGGAAGCCCCGGTCGGTGAAGAGCCGGCTGCGCCGGTAGACGAACTCGCCCGGGGTGAAGTCCCGGAACCGCTGGGTCACGTAGTCGAGGTCGATCTGGGCCACGCCGCCGGGTTCGGCGTGCGAGAGCACCACGCCGACCACCTCGTCCGCGCGGACCACCAGGAAGGCCGAGCGCTCGGCGGCGGTGCCGGGCGGCCAGCGGAAGCCGGGGTTGAACCGGGCGATGTCGGCGCCGTGCACCCGCAGGGTGTGGGCGAGGAACTGGTCGTCGACGCCGACCTCGACCACCCGGTAGGTCTCCTCGTCGTGCCGGGTGGCCAGCATCTTCCGCAGATACCAGACGTTGATCACGGCCAGCACCACGTTGAGCCCGACCATCGGCCAGACGGCCAGCGCGGCGTTGTAGCCGATCAGCACCAGGCAGCCGAGCAGGTTGAGGGCGCGCAGTCGCAGGATGCGCGCCTGCAGCAGCGACCAGACCAGCAGCGCGGAGCCGGCCCAGCCGATCAGATCCAGCCAGTTCACCCCGCGAGGGTAGTGCCCGCGCCGGGCGGTGCCGGCGCCGGGAGCGGGCCGCGGACCGGGCGGGCGCCGGCAGCGGGCCGCGGACCGGGCGGGCGCCGCGGCGGCTCAGCCGGTGAGCTCCAGCAGGTACTCCTCGACGTCGTGGCCGCGGCCGGCGGCGTAGCCGTGGTCCTCGCCACAGATGACGAAGCCGCACTTGCGCAGCACGGCGAGCGAGCCGGCATTGTCCTTGGCGGCCCGGGCGTGCAGCGGACGCTTGGGCACCTCGCGCAGCAGCGCGGCCAGGGCCCGGGTGGCGTAGCCGCGGCCCCAGTGCTGCCGGTCGATCCAGTAGCTGACCTCGGTGCGCTCGCCCACGGGGAAGGCGTGCACGTGCCCGACCACCCGGCCGTCGACGGTCACGGTGCGGGAGACGATCTCCGGATTGCCGCGCACCCGCTTCCAGTGGGCGGCGAAGCCCTCCCGGTCGGCCGGGTCGTCGACGGTGAAGGCGGCCATCCGGATCGCCTCCGGATCCAGCTGGTGCCGGTAGAACTCCGGCAGGTCGTCGTCGTGAACGGGGCGGAGCTGCAGGTCGGCGGTCACGGGCCCGAGGATAGGACGGGGGTGTGACATCCGGGACCTCCGGCCCGCCAGCCACCCCGTCCGGCCCTGTCCGGGCCGTCGCCGGCATTGCTACCAATGAATCGGATGCCGAGACGGCGGGCGGAGCGGAGGCCGGGATGTCGACGTACGGCAGGGCGGAGGGCGACCGGAGCCGGGCCACGGCGCGGCCGGCCGGTCCCGGATCCGACTCCCGTGAGGAGGTGCCGCGATGACCGCGATCTTCAACCCCACCGGGCCCGCCCCGCTGGCCCCGCCGGTCCGGCCGGCGTCCGAGCCGCCCGGCCAGCCGGCGGTACGCGGACCCGTCGGCCCGGTGCTGGAGCTGCCCGGCACGCCCGGCGCCGCGCTGGTGCCGGTGACCCACCAGGGCCGCCCGGTCGGCGCGTTCGTCCTGTCCGGCGGGCGGGTGCGGTACCGGCCGGTGCCGGACCCGGACCGGTTGCTCGCCGCCGGCGCCGGCGTCCTCGCCGCCGGCCTGCTCGCCGCCGGGGTGGTCGCGGTCGGCCGGCGGCGCCCGCCGGCGATCGGCGCGGTGACCATGGGCCCGGGTGGCTGGGTGAGCCTGAAGGGGCTGCCCGCGCCCGGCCGGCGCGCCCCTGGTGGGCCCGGCTGCTGCGGCCGCACCCCCCCGTCGCCCACCGCTGCCCTGGGCGGGGTGGGCGGTCCGCCGCCCCCGCCCCGCACCGGCCCCGGCGCCGGGCGGGCCCCCGGCCGTCCCGGACCGGACGCGCCACTCGCCCCCCCCGGTGGCGCTCCGGCCCGGGACGGCCCGTCCGCGGGCGGCATCGGCCCGCGGATGGTCCTCCGGCCGAGTACGGTCGGTGGCATGCGCCTGCCCACCGCCGCGACCACCGCGGGCTCCCTCATCGGCGGGTGGCAACTCGCCCGCCGCACCGGCAACCGTCCCCTCGGCGGCGTGGTCCTCGCCGCGGGGGGTGTCCTGGCCGGACGGGAGTGGGCCCGGCGGACCAGCCCCGCGGTGACGACGGCGCTGGTCGCCACCTACCTCGGGGCGTTCGGCCTGTCGCACCCGCTGGCCCGGCGCATCGGCGCCTGGCCCGCCGTGCTGGCCGTCTCGGCGCTCACCGCGGCCACCGCGTACGCCGTCGCGGACCGCCGCGATCCCCGCTGAGCACCACCCGGTCCCCCGCCGACGGATCGCACCCCGGTGGAACGGCGTGCCGGCCGGCGACGGCGGGCGGACAATGACCCGATGAGGAGACTGGTGGGCAGCGGAGTCCGACGTGCGCGCGGAGTGCGGGCGTCCGGCGCGACGGCGGTCGGCGCCCGGGCGGTCGGCGCGGCGGCGACCGGGGCGGCTGCCGTCGGCGCCCGGGCCGGCGGCGCGGCGTCCGTCGGCGCGCTGGCGATCGGCGCGCTGGCCACCGGGGCCGGCGCCGTGGCGGTGCTGGCCATCGGGCGGCTGGCGATCCGCCGGGCGGTGATCCGCGAGCTGCGCATCGGACGGCTGGAGGTCGACGAGCTGGTCGTGCGCCGCCGGGTGGACGTCCCCGGCGACGACTGACGGCGGCGGGCCCGCGCCGCGCGGTGCCGCCGGATTGGCCGCCGCGCGGGGCGGGGCCGGTCGGCGCACGGGTGGCGCGGGTCAGCCCGCGCCGGGCTCCGGCGTCGGGTAGCCGTACAGCTCGATCAGCCGGCCCCGGGCGGCGTGCAGCCGGTCCACCACCACGCTCATGAACCGCGTGGTGAGCTGCCGGCCGAACGCGTCGTCGGACTCCATCAGCCGGCGCAGCCCGGCGGCGTTGAACTCCACGGCGGTGCTGCGGCGCACCGCCACCGCGCCGAACTGCCAGCGGTAGGGCGGGAAGAGCCAGGACCAGCCGAGCACCCCGCCCGGCCCGATCTCCTCGATCTCCACGTCACCCCGTCCGGGCACCTCGAAGTCGAGCGCCACCTGCCCGTCGCGGACCAGCCAGCACCGCTCGGCCGGCTGGCCGGCGCGGAACAGCCGGTGCCCGGGGTGCCAGACCACCGGGCGGGCGTACCCGGCCAACCGGGGCAGCCACGGCTCGGGGAGCCCGGCGAGGAAGGGGTGTGCGCGGAGCACGTCGAGGGTGGTCATCGCGTACCCCTCTCCGGTGGGTGTGCCGGACCGGCCGGTCGTCCCATTCGACCGCATCCGGGCCGGCGGCGCGAGGGTGGAGAGCGGGGCGGTGTGCCGCGGGGCGCGCGGCGAAGCGGCGGAGGGTGATGTGGCGACCGGGGTGGACGTGGACGTGGCGGTGGGCACCCCGATCGAGCCGACCGGCGGGCTCGGCTCGGCGGAGGCCGCCGCGCGGTTGCGCGCGGACGGGCCGAACGCGGCGTCGCCGCCGCCCCGCCGGCACCTCGCCGCCCGGATCCTGCACCAGCTCACCGACCCGCTGGTGGCCCTGCTGCTGGCCGCCGCGGTGGTCACCACCGTGCTGCGCGACTACCCGGACACCGCGGTGATCGTGCTGGTCGTGCTGGTCAACACCGCGATCGGGGTGGTCCAGGAGGTACGCGCCGACCGGGCCATCGCCGCGCTCGACCAGCTCGCCGCGCCCACCGCCCGGGTGCTGCGCGACGGCCGGGACGCGGTGCTGCCCGCCGCCGAGCTGGTCCGCGGCGACGTGGTGCGGGTCGAGGCGGGCGACGTGGTCCCCGCCGACCTGCGGCTGACCGAGGCCAGCCGGCTGCACCTGGACGAGTCGGCGCTGACCGGCGAGTCGGTGCCGGTCGGCCGGGACGCCGGCGAGGAGGCCAGCGCCGGCACGGTGGTCACCACCGGCCGGGCCACCGGCACCGTGGTGCGCACCGGCCCGGCCAGCGCGCTCGGCCGGATCAGCGCGCTGGTGGCGGCCACCCGGCCGGCCGCGACGCCGTTGCAGCGCCGGCTGACCTCGCTGGGCCGCGTCCTCGGGCTGGCCGCGGTGCTGCTCTCCGGGCTGGTCTTCGTGATCGGCGTGCTCGGCGGGCGGCCGGTGGTGGACATGGCGGTGACCGCGGTCAGCCTGGTGGTGGCGGCGGTGCCCGAGTCGCTGCCGGCGGTGGTCACCCTCGCCCTCGCCCTCGGCGCCCGCCGGATGGCCGGGGCCCGGGCCATCCCGCGCCGGCTGCACGCCGTGGAGACCCTCGGCTCGGTCACGGTGATCGCCTCCGACAAGACCGGGACGCTCACCGAGGGGCGGATGGCGGTGCAGCAGGCCGTCACCACCGACGGCGCCCGGTACGCGGTGACCGGCCGCGGCTACGCCCCGCACGGCGCGGTGCACCGCCGGGGCGAGCCGGTGGCCGTACCGGAGGAGCTGCGCCGGCTGGCCCGGGCCGGGCTGCTCTGCAACGACGCGACGCTGGCGCCGCCGACCGACGAGCGGCCGGAGTGGACCGCCGTGGGCGACCCGCTGGAGGCGGCGCTGGTCGCCTTCGCCGCGCGCTGCGGCCTCGATCCGTCGGCCACCCGGTCGGCCTGGCCGCGGGTCGTCGAGCACCCGTTCGACCAGGAGCTGCGCCGGATGACCACGGTGCACCGCTCCTGCGACGGCCGGTACCTGGTGGTGTGCAAGGGCGCGCCGGAGAACGTGCTGACCGCGTCCGTGCTGGACGCCACCGCCGAGGAGATCGCCGAGCTGACCGCCACCGCGCACCGGCTGGCCGGCGAGGGGCTGCGGGTGCTCGCGGTCGCGTCCGCTCTGCTGGGCGCGCCACCGGCCGACCCGGCCCGGCCGACCGGGCTGCGGCCGGTGGGGCTGGTCGCCGTCGGCGACCCGCTGCGCGCCGGCGCGGCGGACATCGCCGGCAGCTTCGACACCGCCGGGGTGCGGCTGGTGCTGGTCACCGGGGACCACCCGGCGACCGCCGCGGCGATCGGCGGGCAGCTCGGGCTCTGGCGCGAGGGCGACCCGCTGGTCCGCGGCGACGACGAGGACCCGGCCCGGGCGCATCCCGAGACCCGGGTGTACGCCCGCACCCAGCCGGAGCAGAAGCTGGACATCATCGCCGGTCTGCAGTCCCGGGGGCACGTGGTGGCGATGACCGGCGACGGCGTCAACGACGCCCCGGCGCTGCGCCGCGCCGACATCGGGGTGGCCATGGGCGGCGGTACCGAGGTGGCCCGGCAGGCCGCCGACCTGGTGCTGGTCGACGACGACCTGTCCACGGTGGCCGCCGCGATCGGCGAGGGGCGGCGGATCTACGACAACATCCGCCGGTTCCTGCGCTACGCGCTCTCCGGTGGGGTCGCCGAGATCGCGGTGATGCTGCTCGGCCCGCTGTTCGG
Organism: Micromonospora desertarenae; assembly: GCF_056150265.1. Taxonomy (NCBI): domain Bacteria; kingdom Bacillati; phylum Actinomycetota; class Actinomycetes; order Micromonosporales; family Micromonosporaceae; genus Micromonospora; species Micromonospora desertarenae. The sequence continues at coordinate 251,268 of NZ_JAXCFQ010000010.1, read as the reverse complement.
GTTGGCCGTACCGCTGCTGCCGGCGCAGATCCTCTGGGTGAACCTGCTCACCCACGGGGTGCCGGGGGTGGCGCTCGGCGCGGAGCCGGCGGAGCCCGGCACGCTGCGGCGGGCCCCGCGCTCCCCGCAGGAGTCCGTGCTCGGCGCGGGCCTCGGCCGGGACGTGCTGGTCACCGGGGCGCTGATCGCCGCCGTGGTGCTCGGCGCCGGGGTGCTCGCCCGGCACTGGGACCGCCCCTGGCAGTCGGTGGTCTTCGTGGTCCTCGGCCTGGCCCAGCTCGGGGTCGCGCTCGCGGTCCGCGCGCCGCGCCCGCGCGGCGCCGGACGCGGCAACCGCGCCCTGCCGGTCGCGGTGGCGGTGTCGGCGCTGCTCCAGGTGGCCGGGGTGCTGCTGCCGCCGCTGCGGGAGCTGCTCGGCACCGCGCCGCTCGGCGCGGCGGAGCTGCTCGCCTGCGCCGCGGTGAGCGTGCTGCCCGGGCTGGTGCTGTGGCTGGCCCGCCGGCCGCGGGCCGCGGCGCCCGGCGCGCCGGGCGGCGGTGACCCGGTCCTCGACGGTGACCCGGTGGTCGAGGGCGAACCCGTGCCGGCGCGGTCGCGCTGATCGGCGACCGGCCGGTGGGGTTCACCCGGCCGGGGGCAGCTCGGTCAGCCGGCCCGCCTGCTCGTGGTACTCGGCCCCGGTGCGCGGGCAGACGTACCGGCCGTCGCCCTTGGCGACCAGCGGTTCGCCCGCCCGCCCCACCCAGCCCACCCGGCGGGCCGGGACGCCGACCATGAGCGCGAAGTCGGGGACGTCGCGGGTGACCACGGCACCGGCCGCGACCAGTGCCCACCGGCCGATCGCGACGGGTGCCACGCAGACGGCCCGGGCACCGATCGAGGCGCCCTCGCCGACCAGGACCCCGACCGCTGTCCAGTCCGCGCCGCTCTTGAGCCGCCCCTGCGGGGTCACCGCGCGGGGGTACTCGTCGTTGGTGAGCACCGCGGCCGGCCCGACGAACACGCCGTCGGCCAGCTCCGCCGGCTCGTAGACGAGGGCGTGGTTCTGCAGCTTGACGTTGTCGCCGAGCCGGACCCCGGGCCCCACGTACGCGCCCCGGCCGATCACGCAGTCGCGGCCGACCGAGGCGTCCTCCCGGATCTGGGCGAGGTGCCAGACGCGGGTGCCGGGACGGATGGTGGCCCGTTCGTCCACGTCGGCCGTCGCGGCGATCCGCACCCCGTCCGGCCGCGCCCGGTGGGCATCCGTCATGTCCGCCTCCTTCCCGCCGCGGCGATCCTATGCGGGCTGGGAACGGTAGACGCTCGGCGACAAAGCCGATGTCAGCAAGCCGACGCAGGACCGGGAACGAACCGTCCGAGGACGGCGGACAACCCGAACGGACCTGTCGACCCCGGCGGCACCGCCGGATTTCCGGCTGCGCTATGGCGTACCGGGCGACGGTGTGGCTAGCTTGCCGGACGGACGTCGCCCACCGATCCCCTCCGCGAACGCGCTCTGTCCCGCCTAGCGAAACGGATGCTCCGTGAACTCATCGCACGTCGCCGCCGACGACCCGATCGGTGTGGCCGTCGTCGGCGCCGGCTACTGGGGGCCGAACCTCGTCCGCAACTTCCAGGCGTCCACCGACTTCCGGCTGCGCTGGCTCTGCGACCTGGACATGGGCCGCGCGGAGCGGGTGCTGGGCGGCTACTCGACCGTCCGGGCCACCGACGACCTCACCGCGGTGCTCGCCGACGACTCGGTCCGGGCGGTGGCCATCGCCACCCCGGCCGGCACCCACCTGGAGGTGGCGACGGCGGCGCTGCGCGCCGGCAAGCACGTGCTGGTGGAGAAGCCGCTGGCGGCGAGTTTCGCGCAGGGGCGGGCGCTGGTGGCCGAGGCGGAGCGGCGGGGACTGTCGCTGATGTGCGACCACACCTACTGCTACACGCCGGCCGTGCTGCGCATCCGCGACCTGCTGCACTCCGGCGACCTGGGCGAGTTGCAGTACCTCGACTCGGTGCGGATCAACCTCGGGCTGGTGCAGCGCGACATCGACGTGATGTGGGACCTCGCCCCGCACGACCTGTCCATCCTCGACTTCATCCTGCCGGCCGGGGTGGCACCGGTCGCGGTGGCCGCGCACGGCGCGGACCGGATCGGGGCGGGCCGCGCCTGCGTCGCGTACCTGACGCTGCGGTTGAACACCGGGGCGATCGCGCATATCCACGTCAACTGGCTCTCCCCGGTGAAGATCCGCACCACCATCATCGGCGGCTCGAAACGCACCCTGGTCTGGGACGACCTGAACCCCAGCCAGCGGCTGTCCATCTTCGACCGGGGGGTGGACGTGGCCTCGGCGGAGGAACTCGGCGACGAACAGCGCCGGGACATGCTGGTGTCGTACCGCTCGGGAGACATGGTGGCGCCGGCGCTGACCGAGCGGGAGGCGCTGCGCACCATGGTCGAGGAGTACGCGCGGTCGATCCGCAGCGGCACGCCGGCCCTGACCGACGGGCGGGCCGGCCTGCGGGTGATCGCCATCCTGGAGGCCGCCTCGCGCAGCCTCGCCGACGGCGGAAGATCGGTCAACCTCAGCGAGTGGATCGACGCGTGATGCGGCGCGTCGGTGCACCCGCGCTGCCCCGGCGGGGCACGGACGGAAGCGGAGTGTCGGCATGAGTGCCGTTGAGATCGCCGGAGCGCGTGCCCTGGTCACCGGTGGCGCGGGCACCATCGGCTCGCACGTGGTGGACCAGTTGGTCGCCGGCGGCGCGGCCGAGGTGGTGGTGCTGGACAACTTCGTCCGGGGCCGGCGGGAGAACCTGGCCCACGCCCTGCCGCACGGCAGCGTCCGGCTGGTCGAGGGCGACATCCGCGACGCCGGGCTGGTGCACGAGCTGACCCGGGGCCGGGACCTGGTCTTCCACCTCGCCGCCATCCGGATCACCCAGTGCGCGGAGGAGCCGCGACTGGCCAACGAGGTGCTGGTCGACGGCACGTTCAACGTGCTGGAGGCCGCGGCGGCCGCCAAGGTGCGGAAGGTGGTCCTCTCCTCGTCGGCCTCCGTGTACGGGCTCGCCGACGAGTTCCCGACCAACGAGCGGCACCACCCCTGGCACAACGACACCTTCTACGGCGCCGCGAAGGCGTTCAACGAGGGGATGCTGCGCAGCTTCCACCGCATGTACGGCCTGGACTACGTCGCCCTGCGGTACTTCAACGTCTACGGCCCCCGGATGGACATCCACGGGCTCTACACCGAGGTGCTGATCCGCTGGATGGAGCGGATCGAGGCCGGGACTCCCCCGCTGATCCTCGGCGACGGCCGGCAGACGATGGACTTCGTGCACGTCGCCGACATCGCCCGGGCCAACATCCTGGCCGCCCGCGCGGACGTGACCGACGAGGTGTTCAACATCGCCAGCGGCACCGAGACCAGCCTGGTCGAGCTGGCCCGGGCGCTCAGCGAGGTGATGAAGTCCGACCTGGCGCCGGAGCACGGCCCGGCCCGCGCGGTCAACGGGGTCACCCGCCGGCTCGCCGACACCACCGCCGCCGAGCGCGGGTTGGGCTTCCGCGCCGAGATCGGCCTGCACGAGGGGCTCCAGGGGCTGGTCGACTGGTGGCGGGCCGAGAAATGAGCGGCCCGCGCATCCCGGTGATGATCCCCCGGCTCGGCGAGGAGGAGGCGCAGGCCGCCGCCGAGGCGGTCCGCTCGGGCTGGGTGGCCCAGGGGCCGCGGGTGGCCCGGTTCGAGCGGGAGTTCGCCGCGCGGGTGGGCGCCGGCCACGGGGTGGCGGTCAGCTCCTGCACCACCGCGCTGCACCTGGCGCTGGTGCTGCTGGAGATCGGCCCGGGCGACGAGGTGATCGTGCCGTCGTTCTCCTTCATCGCCACCGCCAACGCGGTGCGCTACGTCGGGGCGGAGCCGGTCTTCGCCGACGTGGACCTCGCCACCGGCAACCTGACCGTGGCGACGGTCGACGCGGTGCGCACCCCACGCACCCGGGCGGTGATCGCGGTGCACCAGGGCGGGGTGCCGTTCGACGTCGCCGCGCTGCGGGAGGCCGCCGCCGGCTGGGCGCTGCCGCTGGTCGAGGACGCGGCCTGCGCCGCCGGCGCCACGGCGTACGGGCGGCCGGTCGGCGCCGGCGCCACCGTCGCGGCCTGGTCGTTCCACCCCCGGAAGCTGCTGACCACCGGCGAGGGCGGGATGCTCACGGTGGACGATCCGGAGTGGGCCGCCCGGCTGCGCCGGCTGCGCGAGCACGGGATGAACGTCTCCGCCGCCGATCGGCACGCCAGCGCGCAGCCGGTGCTGGAGGCGTACCTGGAGACAGCCTTCAACTACCGGATGACCGACATCCAGGCGGCGATCGGGCTGGTCCAGCTCGGCCGGCTCACCGAGCTGGTGGCGCAGCGGCGCGCGCTCGCCGCGCGCTACCACGACCTGCTCGCCGGCATCGAGGGCCTGGTGCCGGTCCGCGACCCGGCCCACGGCGAGACCAACTACCAGTCGTTCTGGGTGCTCATCGACCCGGCGTACGGCGTGGGCCGCGACGAGGTCCTCGCCGAGCTGGCCACCGCGGGCGTGTCGGCCCGGCGCGGCATCATGGCCGCCCACCTGGAGCCGGCGTACGCCGACGTGACACCCGCGCCGCTGCCGGTGACCGAGCGGCTGACCCGCGACTCGCTGATCCTGCCGCTGCACCACGCGCTGACCGAGGCCGACCAGGACCACGTGGTCGGCGTGCTGCGCAAGCTGGCCCGCTGATGCGCGACCTGGTCATCGTCGGCGCGGGCGGGTTCGCCCGGGAGACCGCCGCGGCGGTCCGCGCGGTCAACGAGGCCCGCCCGACCTGGCGGCTGCGCGGCTTCCTGGACGACGACCCCGCGCTGCACGGCACCGTCCGCGCCGGGACACCGATCCTCGGCGGCACCGACCGGCTGGCCGACCTGCCGGAGTCGGCGGTCGTCGTCTGCGTCGGCAGTCCCCGCGACTACCGGGCGCGGCAGCGGATCGTCCGGCGGCTCGGCCTGCCGGCGCGGCGCTACGCCACGATCGTGCACCCGTCCGCCGTGGTCGGCGCCGGCAGCGTCCTCGGTCCCGGCACCGTGCTGCTGGCCGGCGCGGTGCTCACCGCGGACGTGACCGTCGGCGCCCACGTCGCGGTGATGCCGCACGCCGTGCTCACCCACGACGACCGGGTGCACGACCACGTGACCATCGCCTCCGGCGTCCGGCTCGGCGGCGGCGCGGTGCTGCGGCTCGGCGCGTACGTCGGCACCGGCGCCCTGCTGCGCGAGGGCGTCACGGTCGGCGAGTGGTCGCTGGTCGGGATGGGTTCGGTGGTGCTGCGTGACGTGCCGCCCGGCGAGGTGTGGGCCGGCAACCCGGCCCGGCGGCTGCGCCCGGTCGAGGAGCCGGCGGGAACCGAGCACGGGCCGGCGCCGGCAGCGTCGGTGGCGGCGGTGGGGGAACTGGCCGTGACGAGGGTTGTGGGGAGCTGACCATGCCGGGAGTACCGCTCGTGGATCTCGCCGCCGCGCATGCGGAGGTGGCGGAGGAGGTGGAGGCCGGCTTCAAGCGGGTCATCGCCGACACGGCCTTCATCGGCGGCGCCGAGGTCGCCGCGTTCGAGAGGGAGTACGCCGCGTTCAGCGGGGTGCCGCACTGCGTCGGGGTGGCCAACGGCACCGACGCGCTCGAACTGGCGCTGCGCGCCGTCGGCGTCGGGCCCGGCGCCGAGGTGATCCTGCCGACAAACACCTTCATCGCCACCGCGGAGGCGGTCGCCCGGGCCGGCGCGCGACCGGTGCTGGTCGACTGCGACCCGGAGACGTACCTGATCGACGTCGAGGCGGCGCTGGCCGCGGTCACCCCGGCCACCCGGGCGGTCGTCCCGGTGCACCTCTACGGGCAGTTGGCGCCGGTGGAGCGGCTGCGGGCGGGCCTGGCCGGCCGCGCCGTCGCCGTCGTCGAGGACGCCGCGCAGTGCCAGGGCGCCACCCGGCACGGGCGCGGGGCCGGCAGCGACGGCATCGCCGCGACGAGCTTCTACCCGGGCAAGAACCTGGGCGCGTACGGCGACGCGGGCGCGGTGGTGACCGCCGACGCCGAGCTCGCCCGGACGGTCCGCACGCTGGGCAGCCACGGCGGCCTGACCAAGTACGCGCACGACATCGTCGGGGTGAACAGCCGGCTGGACGGGCTCCAGGCGGTGGTGCTGCGCGCCAAGCTCGCCCGGCTGGCGGCCTGGAACGCGGCGCGGCGGGCCGCCGCCGCCCGGTACGACGCGCTGCTGGCGGCGGTGGACGTGACCCGCCCGGTGACCCTGCCGGGCAACGAGCACGTCTGGCACATCTACTGCGTCCGGATCCCGGGCGACGGTACCCCGGCCCGGCGGGACAGGGTGCTGGCGCGGCTGAACGCGGCCGGGGTCGGCGCGGGCATCCACTACCCGGTGCCGGTGCACCGCACGCCCGCGTTCGCCGATCTCGGTCACCGGGAGGGGGCGTTCCCGCGGGCGGAGCGGATCGCGTCCGAGCTGCTGTCGTTGCCGATCTACCCGCAGATCACCGCGGACCAGCAGGAGGCCGTGGTGGCGGCGCTGACCGCGGCGCTGGCCGGCTGACGGGTCGGGAGGGGCCGCCGGCCGGGGCGTACCGCGCGCGGCCGACGGTGGGCGGCCCGCCGGATGGCGGGTCGGGAGGTGGGAAACCGTGTACGTGACGCTGCGGGACCGGCCGGGGGACACCGGTCCGGACCGGCCCCGGACCGCCCTGCGCCGCGTCTCCGGCACCGTCGTGCTGCTCGGCACGGTCAGCCTGCTCACCGACGTGTCCTCGGAGATGGTGGCCTCGGTGCTGCCGCTGTACCTCACCGCCGTGGTCGGCCTGAGTCCGGTCGCGTACGGCTTCCTGGACGGCGTCTACCAGGGCGTGAGCGCCCTGGTGCGGATCGCCGGGGGCTACGCCGGCGACCGCGGCCGGCGGCCGAAGTGGGTGGCCGCGGCCGGCTACGGGGTCTCCGCGCTGAGCCGGCTGGCGATGCTGCCGGCGGCGGGCTTCGCGGCGGTCACCGCGGTGGTCACCGCCGACCGGTTGGGCAAGGGCCTGCGCACCGCGCCCCGGGACGCGCTGATCGCGGCGGCGTCCCGGCCGGAGGCGCTGGGGCGGGCGTTCGGCGTGCACCGCACGCTGGACACGATCGGCGCCGCCGCCGGCCCGCTGGTCGCCTTCGCCCTGCTGGCCACCGTGCCGGGCAGCTACGCCTCGGTCTTCGTGGTCTCGTTCGCCTTCGCGGTCGCCGGGCTGGCGGTGCTGGTGCTGCTCGTGCCCGACCTGCCGACCGCGTCCGGCGCGGTCCGCGCCGGCGTGCGCCGGGTCGTCACCCAGGTCGCCGGGGTACGGCTGCGACGACCGCTGCTGGCCGCCGCGCTGCTGGGCCTGGTGACCGTCGGCGACGGCTTCCTCTACCTGACCCTGCAGGACCGGGACGACTTCGCCGCCCGTTGGTTCCCGCTGCTGTACGTGGGCACCAACGTCGCCTACCTGGCCCTGGCGGTGCCGCTGGGGCGGCTCGCCGACCGGGTCGGCCGGGGCCGGGTGTTCGTCGCCGGGCACCTGGCGCTGCTCGGCGGCTACCTGGTCGCGGCGCTGCCCCGCGGCGGCGTCGGGCTCACCGTCGTCGTCCTGCTGCTGCTCGGCACCTGCTACGCCGCCACCGACGGCGTGCTGGCGGCCCTGGTGAGCCGGCTGGTGCCGGCCGACAGCCGGGGCACCGGGATCGCCGCCGCCCAGACCACCGTGGTGCTGGCCAGGTTCGCCGCCTCCGTCCTGTTCGGACTGGTCTGGCAGCTGTACGGCCCGCGACCGGCGCTGGTGCTCTTCGCCGTGCTGCTGGCCGGCGTCGTGCCGGTGGCCGTCCGGCTGCTGCGCGGCGCCGACCACCCGGCCACGCCGGCCAGCCCGGGAGCCTCGGAGCGAGAGAGCGGAGTGGCGACATGAGCGAGCCGACGGGTGGGCTCGGCCCGCGGGCGCGGTTGGCCGTGCTGGCGGTGGTGCTGCTGGTCGTGGCGGTCGGGGCGGGCGGCTTCGTCTGGCGGGTCCGGCAGGACCAGGTGGCGGTGCGGGCGGCGGCGACCGGCGCGCCGACCCGCGCCGACCTGCCGGCCGTGCGGAGCGAGCCGCACCTGGTGTTCCGGAACACTGCCCTGGGCCCCGACTACGGCCGGGTGGCGCTGGTGCCGCTCGCGGCGCCGGCCGGGCCGCGCGCGGTCACCGGGGCCTCCTGCGAGCGGGTCCACGCGACCCGAGCCGAGGCGCTCTGCCTCGCCGCCGACCGCGGCCTGGTGACCACCTACCGGGCGCAGGTGCTCGACGCCGACTGGGCGCCGCGGCGGGACCTGCCGCTGGTGGGCACGCCGAGCCGGGCCCGGCTGTCCCGGGACGGGTCGCTGGCGGCGACCACCACGTTCGTCCAGGGCGACTCGTACGCCAACCCGGGGCAGTTCTCCACCCGCACCCTGGTCAGCCGGGTCGACGGCGAGGTGCTCGGCGACCTCGAGGAGTTCGCGCTGGTCGTGGACGGGAAGCGGGTCACCGCGATCGACCGGAACCTGTGGGGGGTGACCTTCGCCGACGACGACCGCTTCTACGCCACCGCCGCCTCCGGCGGGCGGACCTGGCTGGTCGAGGGCAGTCTCGCCGCGCGCCGGGTCACCGCGCTGCGCGAGGACGCGGAGTGCCCGTCGCTGTCGCCGGACGGCACCCGCGTCGCGTTCAAGAAGCACGGCGACCTGCCGCCGGGGCGCTGGCGGCTGGCCGTGCACGACCTGAGGACCGGCACCGAGACGCTGCTCGCCGAGACCCGCAGCGTCGACGACCAGGTCGAGTGGCTGGACGACCGGACAGTCGTCTACGGCCTGCCCCGCGCCGACGCCACGTCGGCCTCCAGCGACATCTGGGCCGTCCCGGCCGACGGCGGCGGGCAGCCGCGGCTGCTGGTCGCCGACGCCTGGTCGCCGGCCGTGGTCCGGTGACCGGTGCGCCGACCGGTGGCCGGACGGGTGTGCCGACGGGTGCCCGCCGACCGGGCTCAGGACGACGGGGCGAGCGGCTTGCCGTCGCTCCACACGTTGTCCTGCCACACGTTGCCCGGCGCCAACCGGGCGTAGGAGGTCACCGGCCCGTACGAGCCGCACCGGCCGTTGCCGCCCCGCTCGAAGACGTTGCCGGTGACCACGATCCCGCTGACCTGCGTGCCGTACCGCTTCTTCTCGTCGAAGCCGCCGTAGAGGCAGTAGGACATCTGGTCGGAGGCGACGAAGAGGTTGTCGCGGATGGTGTAGTTCGCGTTGGGCCCGAAGTCGCCGAAGATGGACACGTCGGCAGTGCAGCCGCCGCCGCTGGCGTTGCCGCGCCGGTCACAGGCCAGGGTGTTGTGCACCAGCCGGATGTCGCTGCCCCCGTTGGACAGGAAGGCGTTGAGGTGCCAGTCCTCGCCGTCGGGCAGGTACTGGCCGTGCAGCCAGGAATCCTGGACCAGGCAGTTGCGGTAGCAGTTGACGCTGGTCTGCCCGCCCCGGATCTCGGAGCGCAGCACGGTGAGGTTCTCGAAGCCGACGGTGTGCTCGTAGGCCTGCCCGCCGTCGACCTCGGAGTCCTCGACGCGCAGCGAGTGCTCGCCGCCCTCCAGCCGGATCGTGCCGTCGACGCGGCTGGACCGGATCACCACGTTCGCCGCCTTGACCAGCAGCGAGCAGCGCACGTGCCGGCGCTCGATCACCGTGCCCGCCCGGGTGATGGTGCACGGCCCGGAGTACCGGTCCAGCCGCACCCCGTCGGGCACCCCGGTGTTGCCGGCGCCGGGGAAGTCCGCCGACCCGGTAGCGGCGGACGGTGTGGCGCCGGCCGCACCGGTGGGCCGGGCGCCGAGCCGTTCGCTGGCGCGGGGCGCCGCCGACAAGGTCGCACCGTCGGGCCCGTTCGCCACCGGCTCGCTCGGCTCCCCTCCCGTGGTGGCGGCCCGGTCGGTGTCCCGCTCGGCCACCGCCGCGACCGTGCCGCCGGCGGCCACCGCGGCCAGCAGCGCCACGGCCGCGCCGAGCGCCACCCGGCGACGCCGTCGCCCGCCCGGCGCGGCGGGGCCGCCGGCCGGCCGCGTGGTCTGCCGCACGCCCGGGTCGCCGGCTACGGCCGGCGGTCGGCGACGAAGGCGGCGAGGCTGCCCAGCGTCTGGAACAGCTCGGCGGTCACGTCCCCGTCGTCGACGGTGAAGCCGAACCGCTCCTCGATCGCCGCGACCAGTTCGAGCACGGCCATCGAGTCCAGCTCCGGCAGGCTCTCCAGCAGCGGTGTCGACGCGTCCAGCCCGGCCGCCCGGTCCTCGATGCCGAGCACCGAGACCAGGACCTCCCGGACCTCGTCGAGGGTTTCCGCGTGCGTGACGTCCACAGCTTCTCCTTCTCGGGCGATCAGACCAGCACCTCGGCCGGGGCCGGGTGACTGAGGAAGGCGGTCGGGCTGGCGGTGAGCCCGTACGCGCCAGCCTGGAACAGGACGATGAGGTCGCCGACGTCCGCCCGGGGCAGCGTGACGGCGTCGCCGAGCAGGTCCAGCGGGGTGCAGAGGCAACCGACGACGGTCACCGTCTCGGCCGGCTCGGCGTCGACGCGCTCCGCCACCGCGATCGGGTAGTTGCGCCGGATCACCTGGCCGAAGTTGCCGGAGGCGGCGAGCTGGTGGTGCAGTCCACCGTCGACCACCAGGTAGGTGCGGCCCCGGGAGACCTTCCGGTCGACCACCCGGGTGACGTAGACCCCGCACTCGCCGACGATGTAGCGGCCCAGTTCGACCACCACCCGCGCCCCCGGCAGCCCCTGCCGGATCGGCCCGCGGGCCAGCTCGGCGAGGTTCGCCCCGATCGCCGGGAGGTCCAGCGGCCCGTCCCGCTCGGTGTACGGGATGCCGAAGCCGCCGCCCAGGTTGAGGTAGCGCACCGGCAGCGGGGACTCCTCGGCCAACCGGAGCGCCAGCTCGACGGTGCGGCGCTGGGCCTCGCAGAGGCTGTCGGCGCGCAGGTTCTGCGAGCCGGCGAAGACGTGGAAGCCGAGGAACTCGACGTCGGCGTTGGCCAGTTCCTTGAGCAGCGCGGGCACCCGCTCCGAGTCCACCCCGAACTGTTGTGGTCCGCCGCCGAGGCGCATGCCGGAGCCCTTGACCGCGAAGTCCGGGTTGACCCGCACCGCCACCCGGGGCCGCAGCCCGAGCAGCCGGCCCAGCGCGGCGACCCGGTCGGCCTCGTTCTCCGACTCCATCTCGATGGTGACCCCCGCCGCGATGGCCTGGCGCAGCTCCGGGTCGGTCTTGCCGGGGCCGGCGAAGCTGACCCGGTGCGGCGGCATCGGCGTGTCCAGCGCGGTGCGCATCTCCAGGGCGGAGGCGACGTCGAAGGAGTCCACCAGCCCGGCGAGGTGCTGCACCACGGCGGGCATCGGGTTCGCCTTCACCGCGTAGCTGAGCTGGACCTCGCCCGGCAGGGTGGCCCGCAGCAGCGCCACCCGGTCGCTGAGCAGCCGCCGGTCGTACGCGAAGAAGGGCGTGCCGCCGACGCGCTCGGCGAGGCGGTCGATCGGTACGCCGCCCACGGCGAGCCGGCCGGCGTCGCGGTCGAAGGCGGCGGCGGGATGGTGGGTCACGAGGTCAACTCCCGGCGTAGCAGGTTCCGGTCGAACTTCCCGTTCGGCGACCGGGGCAGCGCGGGGCGCACCACGATCTCCCGGGGCAGCATGTACGGCGGCAGCTCCCGCTTCAGGGCGGCCAGCAGCGCCGCGCGGTCGAGGTCGGCGCCCTCGGCCGGGCTGGCCACCAGGACCACCCGCTGGCCGAGCACCGGGTCGGGCAGGCCGAGCGCCACCGCGTCGCGGGCGAGGCCGCTGTCGTAGACGATCTCCTCGATCTCGGTGGGGCTCACCCGGTAGCCGGAGGTCTTGATCATGTCGTCGCCCCGCCCGACGAAGTAGAGGAAACCCTCCTCGTCGCGGACCACGGTGTCGCCGGACCACACCGCCGGCTCCGGCAGCAGGTTCCCGTCCCGGCCGGGGGCGGGGCGGAACCGCTCGGCCGTGCGCACCGGATCGTTCCAGTAGCCGAGGGCGACCAGCGCGCCCCGGTGCACCAGCTCGCCCTCCTCCCCCGGCTCGCAGCAGGTGCCGTCCGGGCGGACCACGAGGATCTCGGCGTTGGGGATGGCCTTGCCGATCGAGTCGGGCCGGCGGTCCACCTCGGACGGGTCGAGGTAGGTGGAGCGGAACGCCTCGGTGAGCCCGTACATCAGGTAGGGCCGCGCGGCGGGGAAGACGGCGCGCAGCCGCTCCAGGGTGGCCTTCGGCATCCGGCCGCCGGTGTTCGCGAAGTACCGCAGGTGCGCGCTGGCCTCCGCCGGCCAGCTCTGGCCGGCCAGTTGCGACCACAGCGGCGGTACGCAGGTCAACCCGGTGACCCGGTGCCGGGCGCAGAGGCGCACCACGTCGCCGGGGAGCAGGTAGTTCATCAGCACCACGTGGGCGCCGACGGTGAAGGCGGTGGTGAGCTGGCTGAAACCCGCGTCGAAGCTGAGCGGCAGCACGGCCAGGATCACGTCGTCGGCGGAGTTCGCCAGGTAGCCGCTGACGCTCGCCGCGCCGGCGAGCAGGTTGCGGTGCGAGAGCACCACGCCCTTCGGCTTGCCGGTGCTGCCCGAGGTGTAGAGGATCGCGGCCACGTCCACGTCGATCCCGCTGCTCTCGGGCGGGACCGGGTCGCCGTCGCGCAGCGCGGCCCAGGCGGTCACCGTACGGCGGTCGGTCCCGTCGCCCGCGCCGCCGACCAGGACCACGTGCTCGACCGACTTGACCTGCTCCAGTTCCTCGCGCAGCAGCGCGTACCGCTCCGGGGTGGTGACCAGCACCCGCACCGCGCAGTCGGCCAGGATGTGGCCGACCTGCCGGGGTCGCAGCACCGGGTTGACCGGGACGAAGACACCGCCGGCCGCGGCGGCGCCGAAGACCGCCTCGACCGCCTCGATCCGCTTCTCGGTCCACACCGCCACCCGGTCGCCGCGCGCCAGGCCGAGCCGGCGCAGGCCCCCGCCGACCGCGGCCACGCCCCGCCACAGCCGCGCGTAGCTGACCGTGTCGTCCTGGTAGGTCAGTGCGGGGGCCTCGCCCCGGCGGGCGGCCGCGTCGGCGACGAGCTGGTGAAGCTGAGTAGGCATGTGGGGGGTTCCGTCCCTCTCGTCCGGGCGCCGGGTCACCAGCTGAGGCAGACCAACTCGCTGTAGAGGTAGTCGACGTCGTCGGGGTCGAGGCTGTCGCTGCGGAACATCTTGCGCCGGGTGTCCGGCAGCAGCACCGACAGCGGCGGGCGCGCGCCGACCAGCCGCAGCTCCGCGAGGGTGGCGACAACGCCGTGCCGCAACAGCAGGTGGCGCAGCAGCGGCCGGTGCATCCGGCGGAACAGCGCCGGGTTGCTGACGTGGAGGATCGACGCGAACAGCGGCAGGCCCTTGCGGCGGTCGCGGCGGAACACCACGTAGCTGGACTCGTCGCCGTCGACCAGCACGACGTGCCGGGCGGCCGGGGCGTCGGCGTGGTCGAGGTAGTGCGCCAGCTCGTGCCCGGTCAGCGTCCGGCGGATCACCTCCGGGTCGGAGCTGACCACGCGGCGGCCGGGCAGCGAGGGCCAGGGTAGGTTCGGCAGCAGCACGGTGGTGGTCGGCAGGAAGCGGAACCCGAGCCGGGTGTTGATCGGTACCACGTTGCCGCTCGGCGAGAGGTCGGTGAAGTGGTGACCGGGCTGGGCCAGCAGCGCCTTGAGCAGCTTGAGGCTGTGGAAGCGGTACTCGGGCAGCACGCACCAGGCACCGAGGTTGCAGAACCGGGCCGGGAGGCCGGCCACGGTGCGCTCGGCGTAGAAGGCCAGCAGCACGCCGACCACGGCACCGTCGTCGCCGACCAGCATCATGCCGTGGTTGGGGGCGTCCACCTGCCAGGGCACGTCGACCGCGCGAACCCACGCCTGGACGGGGACTCGACCGTTAAGGTGGGTATGAAGGAACTGTCCTGCCGCCGCCACCCGCGGCCCGGTGATGGGCTCGACCCGGACCGCCATTCAGGTCGTCCGGCCGGGGGCGGGACGACGGTGCCACCCGGCGGGGCGCGGGTCGTCGGCAGAGTGGACGGACCACGGCGGGCCGCCGAACCAGCTCCGGTCTACCACCGCAGACTCCCTCGAACGTCCGACGTACGTGGCCCCCGACCGGCCGTGGCGCGATCCGGCCCGGGCGGCCGCTCCGGCGCGGGGCTGCGGCGACGATACCTCGCGTTCGCGCCGGGGATCCGTCGCTGAGCCGGATATCCGTCAGTCGTCGGCCCTAACCTGCCCGGCCGGCCGGGCGGAGGCCGACGGTCGCGGAACCGGTGCGCACCAACCGGGTCCGGTTGTCGACCGTCCCGTTTTTCCCGCCACCCCACCCGGCGTCGCCGGGACGACGCACCGATGCGCGCCGCGGCCCGAGCCGCGCGCACCTGGACTGTGAGGAGTGGACCATCATGAAGCCCAGACGCGGGTTCCATCGGCACCGGCGACTCGCCGTCGTCGGTGCGCTGGCGGCGCTGCTCGCCGCGTCCGGCGCGCTCGCGGCGAGCTCGTCGGCGGGCAGCCGCCCCACGTCGGCGCAGCCCGGCCCGGCGGTGCGGGCCGGCACCCCGGCGGCCGACGCGCAGTATCGGCGGGCCCACCGGTCGCCCCGCCCGAAGAGGTCCAGGACCCAGCCGCCCGCCGTCGGCTCACCGCGCCCGTCCACGCCCGCCCCGACGGCCACCTCGTCACCCCGCCCCACGCCGTCCGCGGGCGGCGGCCGCGGCTGCGCGTTGCCGGCCTATCCCACCGCCGCCTGCACCGGAGTGCCGCCGGGCTGGACGCCCAAGGTGCGGCACCAGGGCGACCTGGTCGTCACCCGGGCCGGCACGGTGCTCACCGACCACCTGGTCACCGGGAGCATCCTGGTCCGGGCGGAGAACGTGGTCATCCGCCGCACCCGGCTGTACGGCACGGTCGACAACTTCCTCGGCGACCGCGTCCACGGCGGGCTGCTCGTCGAGGACTCCGAGGTGGTGAACCCGCCCGGCGAGGAGTTCTCCACCGACCAGCACTACGCGTTCGGGGTGGCCAACTACACCTGCCGCCGCTGCAAGGTGGTCAACCGGATGGAGGGCTGGCGGATCGGGGCGAAGGACTACCCGGGCGCCGGGCCGGTGACCATCGAGGACTCGTACGCCCGACTCGCCGTGCCGCCGGGCATGTGCCGGTCGGTGGACCCGCACGGCGACGGCATGCAGAGCTACCACGGGCCGAGCGTCGTGCTACGGCACAACACCATCGACCAACGGCTGGACGACTGCCCGACCGCGCCGGTCTTCATCCCCGACCAGCGCAACGACGGCGGGACGATCCGCGACAACCTGCTCGCGGGCGGGGGCTACTCGCTGCGGGTGACCGGCGGCTGGTTCCCGGCGATCACCGGCAACAAGATCGTCCACAACTCGTACGGCTACGGTCCGGTCGACGTCGACTGCCGCAAGGTCGGCGACTGGAGCGGCAACGCCACGGTCCGGTACGACTGGGTCGCGGGCCGGGTGCTCAGCGAGGTGACCCCGCTCGACCACTGCCGCTGAACCAGCCGGGAGCGGGCGGCGGGCGTCAGCCCGCCGCCCGCGGCTGTCCGATCGTCCGCAGGTCGCGGACCACGTGCCGCAGCCGGAACCCGAGCACCCCGATGGTGGCCAGCGCGGCCACCCCGGCCACCGCCAGCACCACCAGGTCGACGGCGCCCACCCGGGCCACCAGCAGCGCCACCGCGGCGACCGCGACGGCGCCGACCAGTGGCGGTGCCAACCGCGCCGCGACCGGCAACGGCGGGATCCCGGATCGGCGCAGCGCGAGAAGGTAGAGCGGCAGGATCACCAGCAGGGCGACCGCGAACTGGACCGCCGCGGCGGCCTGGAGCCCGCCGAGGACGCCGGCCGCGTAGAGCGCGGGTAGCAGCACCACGAACCAGGCCACCTGGACGGTCAGCACCACCCGGGTGTCGGCGAGGACCACGAAGTAGTCGTAGCAGAGTTCGAAGAGGATGCGCAGCGCCGCCAGCGGCCCCAACCAGAGCAGCACCCCCGCCGCCGGTTGCCAGGCGTCGCCGTACAGGAAGCGGATCAGGGCGTCGGCCGCGGCGGCGAGCAGCAGGCAGGCCGGCAGGGTGACCGAGCCGAGCAGACCGGCCGCGGAGAGGAACGACCGGCGCAGCGCCGGCGGGTCGTCCTGGAGCCGGGCCAGCGCGGCCGGCACCACCGCCCGCACCGGCTGGGAGAAGACGGTGACCGGCCAGCTGGCGAGCTGGAGCGCCAGCACGTAGTAGCCGAGCGCGGTCGGACCGAGGGTGGCGCCGACCACCACCCGGTCCAGGTTGGTGGTGGCGAACACGACGACGCTGGAGCCGGCGAGCGGCAGGCCGAACCGGAGCAGGGCGCGGGCCTTCGCCGGGTCGAAGCCGAACCGCAGCCCCTGCGGGGCGAAGACGAGGAAGAGCGCCGCCCCGGCGAGCGAGCCGGCGAGTTGCCCGATCGCCAGGCTCATCGCCCCGTTGCCGGCGAGCGCGAGGCCGATCGACGCCAGCGCGCTGGTCCAGTTGGTCACCAGGTCGGCCACCGTCTTGCGGTCCTGGCGGAAGGCACGTTGCAGCAGCGCCACCGGCGTCGCCACCAGGCCGCTGACGACGACGCTGAGCCCCAGCACCCGGATGACAGCGGTGGAGCCGGGGTCGCCGAGGGTACGGGCGAGCAGGGGCGCGCCGAGGTAGAGCCCGGCGTAGACGAGCGTGCTGGTGAGCACCGAGAGGGTGGCCACCGTCGGCGCGATCTCCCGGGGTTCGCCGGGCCAGCGCACGATCGCCAGGCTGACCCCCAGCTCGTTGAAGCTGAGCACCGCCAGCAGCACCACCAGGGCCACCGCGAAGGTGCCGAACGCGTCCGGGCCGAGGATCCGGGCCAGCGCGACGCCGATGGCCAGGGTGCTGAGCCGGTTGACGACGGTGCTCGCCAGGCTCCAGCCCAGCGCCCGGGACGCCTTGGCGAACAGGTCGGGGCGCTCGGCCGCCGGCGGGGGGCGCTCCTCGACGCTCACCCGAGCATCCGGCGGATCCGCTGGCGGGCGGCGGCGGGCACCAGGTCGGCGGCGCCCTTGTGCGCGGCCACCCGCAGCCCCTCGCGCAGCCGCGCCGCCGCGCCGGGCCGGTCGCGCAGGGCGCCGGCGTAGACCTCGTGCAGGGTCTGGGTGGCCGCCTTCAGGCTGAACCGGCCCAGCACGAGCCGCCGCCCCCAGTCGCCGCGCTCGACGCGCAGCCGCCGGTCGTCGACCAGCTCGCCGAGCTGCGCCGCCAACGGCGCCGGGTCCAGGTCGCCGTCGCCGATGCCGTAGAAGCCCCAGCGGAGGAAGTAGTCGATCGTCTCCGGCGCGCAGGTGCGGGAGAAGCCGCGGATGCCGAGCACCACGAGGGGCCGGCCGAAGGCCATCGCCCGCAACGCCGAACCGCCCATCCCGAGGGCGATGTCCGCGGCCGCGTACGCCGGCCGGGGGTCGTCCATCGGGCCGGTCAGCACCACCGCGGGCCGGCCGAGCGCCGCGTTCGCCCGCTCCGCCTCGGCCGCCACGTCGGCGTACGAGGGGCCGCCGCCGGTCACCACCAGCCGGAGGCGGTCGTCGGCGAGCAGCCGCACCGCCCGGATCACCCGCAGCACGCCCTCGGCCTTCATGTCCGGTTCGAGCCGGGAGACCACGCCGAGCACGATCTCGTCCGGGCCGATGCCGTGGCGCTGCCGGAACGGGTGGCCGTCGACCACCGCCGGATCGTCGACGTCGGTGTTGACCGGCGGCTCGATCAGCGCCGGTGGCGGCCGGAACGCCCCCGCCTCCGCCACCAGTTGCGCGGTGCCGACCACCAGGCCACCGTAGCGGGGCATCCAGCGCGGCACCCGCATGCCGTACACAGTGGTGACCACCGGCGTGCCGAGCCGCAGGTGCGGGCCGTAGAAGGCGTCGAGGGCCACCGAGTACTCGTACGCGTGCACCAGGTCGGCGCGGAACTCGCGGACCGCCCGGGTCAGCGCGCGGGACAACCCCGGCCGGACCGGCATCGCCCGCCCCAGCCGCTCGGCCCGGTGCCGTACGGCGATCACCGGCAGTCCCGCCCGCCGGGCGAGGTCCGCCACCGGCCCGGGTTCGTCCCGGTAGTTGCCGACGATCGCCACCTGGTGGCCCTGGTTGCGGACGCTGACCGCGAGATCCAGGGCGTTGAGCTGACTGCCCCCGAGCTCCAGATGGTGCAGGCCGACGAGCAGTCGCACCTCTCCCCCACTTCGCGCGTTGCGGCACGTACCGCCGGCCGGTCGGGTCGGCGGTACGCGCGGGGCGGCGCGGGGACCGCGTGGCCCCGCGCCGCCGACCGTCAGTACGGAGCGAACACCAGGTCGACCCAGTAGTTCGTGGACGACGACGAGGACGGATGCCCGTCCCCGGGACCGTAACGGTAGGTCGCGCCCGAGGCCGGCACGGTCAGCTGCCCGACAGTGCGCGCGCCGGCCAGGCCGCCACCGGTGACCGCGTACCGGCCGACGGTGGTGTGGTAGGAGATCGTGTACTCCTGACCCGCGCTGACCGGCACGACCTCCGGGAAGTACGCGGTCTGCCACCCCGAGGCGGTCTCGTCGGCGAAGGTCACCGTGCTCAGCCGGCTGCCCCCGGCGGACCAGAGCGAGCCCGTGTGGGTGCCGGTGTTGCCCGGTCCCTTGTAGAACCGGACGCCGTAGACCTGCCCGTCCACGGCCGGGACGAACCGCATCCCCACCTCGACGGCGGCGTTGTCGTCCCAGCTCGCGGTCTGCGGGACGTCGGTCGGGGCGAAGATCCCGTACGCCCCGGGCGGCGGCGCGCCGGGCTGCCCCACCGGCGGGACCTCCTCGTCGGTCAGGAAGAGCGGATCCACCCAGTAGTTCGTCGACTCGTAGGACTGGTTCGGGAAGCCGCTCCCGCCGTAGCGGTAGAGGCCGTTGTTGCCGCCCGGCGCCACCAGCGGCCCGACCGTCTTCGTGGTGGCGAAGTAGCCGTTGTCACCCGGGTAGAAGCCGTTGGGCGCGAAGTAGGAGGCGACGTAGGTCGTCCCGGCCACCACGTCGAGCGGGCTGGCGAAGTACGCGGTCCGCCAGCCCACCGTGGTCGCGCTCGGCACGGTGGCGGTCCGCAGCGGGGTGCCCGCGGCCGACCAGAGCGTCACCGGGTGGTTGCCGGTGTTGCCCGGCCCCTGGTAGAAGCGGACGCCGACCACCCGGCCGTCCACCCGCGGCCGGAAGGACACGCCCAGCTCGACCGCGTTGGCGTCGTTGTGCGCCGACGTCGCCGGCACCGCGTCGGGCGGGAAGAGGGTGTGCAGGTCGCTGTCGAGCGCGGTGAAGAACGACCAGGTGGCGCTCCCCGACCGGCCCTGCGCGTCGGCGGCGGTGACGGTGGCGGTGTAGCTGGTCGCCGGGTCCAGCGGCGCCGAAGGGGTGAAGGTCACCTTCTTCAGGGCCGCGTCGTAGCCGGTCGTCCCGGCGACCGGGGTGCCGCCCCGGGCCAGGGTGAACGAGACGGTCGCGGGGTCGAGCGCGGTGGAGAAGACGGCCGAGGGCGCGGCGTCGACCGGTACGTCGCCGGAGCCGTCGGTCGGGGTGGTGGCGGTGACCGCCGGCGGCAGGTCGGCGCTGACCGCGAAGGTGACGTCCACGTAGTAGTTGGCCGACCCGAACGTCTCGTTCGGGAAGCCGCCCGAGCCGCCGTAGCGGAACAGGCCGTTGCCGGCGCCGGGGGCCGAGCGCGGCGCGGTGAGCGGACCGCTGGTCCAGTCGCCGGTGAAGACCCAGTCGTCGCCGGCGTAGTTGCCGCTCGGCGCGAAGTACGACGCCACGTAGCCGACCCCGGCGGTCACCGGTACGGGGGAGCCGAAGGTGAGGCTCTGCCAGCCGGTGGCCGTCTCGTCGGCGAACGTGCCGCTGGCCATCAGCTGGCCGGAGTCGGTCCACAGCCGACCGAGGTGGGTGCCGGTGTTGCCGGGGCCCTTGTAGAAGCGGACGCCGGTGACGTACCCGTCGGTCCGCGGGGTGAACCGCACCCCCAGCTCCACCGCGCCGCCGTCGGCCACCGCCGGGCGCTTCGGCACCCGCTGGCCGAAGAGCGTGTTCGGGCCGGTGAGCGCGAACTCCCGGGTGGCGGGGGCGCCGATGTTGGCGCTGTCGTCGACGGCCCGGACCCGTACCACCTGGCTGCTCAGGCCTGCGGCGTGGAAGGTGTACGACCAGGCGGCGGTGCCGGTGGCCGGGTGCCAGCTGGCGCCGTCGTCCGTGGAGACCTCCACCCCGGCGACCCGTCCACCGACGTCGCCGGCGGTGCCGGTGAGCGTCACCGGGCTGCCCCGGGCCACCGTGGCTCCCGCGGCGGGCGCGGAGATCGTCACGGTCGGCGCGGTGCCGTCGGTCGACGCGGTGGTGGGCACCAGGCCGGTCATCAGGGTGGCCGGCTGGACGCCCATGTCGGCGAAGAGGTTGACCACGGCCTGCTGCATCCGGCTGTCGGTCGGGGTGGCCTGCCCGTCGTGCGTCTCGTCCAGGCCCCAGCTGTACTGGATGGTGCCGGCCCCGAAGACCAGGGCGCCGCTGGCGGCCCGGTACAGGGTGAGGTGGTGGGTGGTGGTGCCCGGGGCGACCTTGTTGCCGAAGTCCTGCAACACCTGCGGCACCTCGCCGGTGGTGGTGGAGAGCCGGATCAGGCCCGGCGGCCGGAAACCGTTGTCCCGGTCCTCGTCGGACTCGTAGCCCACGGTGTGCGGGGCGAGGGTGGCCGACGTGCCGGCCGGCAGCGCGGTGAGGTTGGTGTGCCGCCAGAGGCGGTACCGGCCCTCCTCCGCCCGCACCGACAGCGCCAGGTCACCGTCGTTGACCATGAACATGGTGCCCATCAGCTCGTTCTCCGGGCGGCCGCCGTTCGCCGGTGGGCTGAACCGGGGGTCCCGCCAGGTGCCGGTCCACTCGCTGGACGGGTCGATCTTCGCGTTGGCCCAGGTCTCCTTGTAGGTGACCAGGGTGCGGTGGGCGGTGTCGCTGCCGTCCTTGCTCGGTTCCCAGCGGGTCTTCCAGTAGACCGAGTTGCCGCTGAAGAAGGCGAGGTGGGTGCCGGCGTCCCGGGCCGCCTCGACGTTGTGCCGCTGGGTGCCCGACCAGTACTCGTCGTGCCCGACGGAGAGGAAGATCTTGTGGTTGCGGATCAGCTGGCCGCGCCGGTCGCTGTCCACGTTCGTGGTGTAACTGACGTCGTACCCGTTTCGCTCCAGGAAGCGGATCATCGGGTACTCGGCGCCGAAGAGGAAGTCCCGCCGCTCCACGCTGTTGCGGGTGGCGAAGGGGCGGTTGTAACTGACCTTGTACGCGCGCCCGACCGAGCCGCCGCCGGAGTAGAAGTCGGCGCCGCCGTACTTGTTGTAGGCGTGCCAGGTCGCGTCGGAGGTCTGGAAGAAGACGTCGGAGGTGCTGCTGTCCTGCCGGACCACGAAGGTGATGTGGCTGTCCCCGCCGGTGTCGTTACGCCGCAACCGGGCGATGTAGACGCCGGAGACCGCGCTCGACGGCACGGTCCAGGAGGCCGAGACCGCCCAGTTGCCGCAGTCGAAGAGGGCGGTGGTGGCGTCGGTGACGCAGTCGGGCTGGCTCTGCGGCAGCGGCACCGAGGGGTTGACGCCGGTGATCCGGCGGGCCCCGTTGCCGCCGTACCAACCGAGCCGGTAGATGTCGATGGTGTACGCGGTAGCGTTGGTCTTGATCTTGAAGTCGACCCGTTGGCCGGCGTTGACGCTGATGTCCGTCGCGAAGCCCTGGATCGACGGGTCCCCGCTGCCGTCGATGTCCCAGACCGAGGCGGGGGTGCCCGCCTTGCTGTTCTCGCAGACGATCGGGTTGACCACCGGGTCGCACGGATCGGCCTGCGCCGGGCCGGGGGCCGCGAAGGCGCCCGCCACCACGGCCAGCACGACCGCGACCGCACCCGACCGGCGGGTCACCCGTCGTCGCGGTCCGGCCACTGTGGACCAGATGGACGCGACGTCGCGGCCGGCACGCCGCTCCTGCTCTCCGTTCACGACGCTGCTCCCTCGGACGTATCCCCACACCGACCGGTGCTCAGCGCCGTCGGCTGCTACCGCCGGTACGCTCGGCCGGCCGCCCGAGGGCCGGCGACCGTTGTCGGCCCGGCTCGCGCGCGCTCAGTCGAGGCACGAGCCTAGCGCCGGGCGGCTCGCCGACACCCCTGCGACATCGGGCAGTTCTCGGCTACGACCGGTCAGGCTTTTCCACCGGCGGCGCGGCTCGAACGGTCATGCGCCCAGGCGACCCGGCCGGTTCGCGCCGCCCGACGGGCACCCCGCTCGGCCAGGAGGGTGATCACGACATAGCAGACGGCGGCCGGCGACAGCCACGGGGCGCGCAGCACCACATCGGTCAGCCAGGAACTCCTGCGCGAACGGCGGACCCCGGGCAGGCTGTCGCGCAGCGCGGCGTTGCCGGCGCGGACCCGGACGAGCCGACGGATCAGGTCGCCGGTCCGCATCGGCGCCGCCACCCGTACCGTCGCCGCGGTCACCACCCGGCGCTCCCCCTCGGCGAAGAGCGAGTCCAGGAACAGGTCGTCGGCGACCTGGTCGGGAAACCGGCCGAACCGCTCCCGCCCCGGCCGGGACAGCGCGATCACTCCCCGGCCGTACAGGCCGCCGACGACGGCGGGCAGTCGGGAGTGGATGGCGTAGTAGGCGCGTACCGCCGGCGAACGCCCGGCCAGCTCCATCCGGCGGGCCGGCACGGCGGCCAGCGCACCCGTATGCGCCAGCTCACCGACCAGCAGGTCGATGCCGCCGTCGGCGAGCAGCACGTCGGCGTCGAGGTAGATGCGCGGAAAGCCGGTCGCGGCGGCGTCGCCGGCGTTGAGGGCGGCGGCCTTGCCCGGCTCGGCGAGCTCGACGACGGTGACGCCGTGCCGGCGGGCCACCCGAGCCGTGTCGTCGGTGCAGCCGTTCGGCACCACGACCACCTGGGCCGGATCCGCCACGGCGGCGTTGCGCAGCACGCTGGCGAGGCAGCGGTCGAGCACCCCTGCCTCGTTGTGCGCGGCGATGACGATGCTGGTCAATCGAATCCCCGGACGGTCGAGGTGCGGACGATGCGGGCCGGGTGGGTGAGCCGCCACACCGCCCCGCTGAGGCCCACGAAGAGGGCCAGGCTGATGGCGAAGGTCGTGTAGTAGAGCGAGTCGAAGGTCCCGCCGACCACCACGGCGACCACCTGGGCGGAGACGAGAGCCACGCAGAGGTGGCGGTCCTCCTCGCGGGTGGCCCGGCGGAACGCGATCACGGCGAGCACGATGCTGACCACGTGCACCGCGAGCAGCGCGGCCACGCCGACCACCCCGCCGGTCACCAGGGTGTAGAGCCACTGGTTGTCCAGGATGGTGTCGCGCACCGGGTCGGCGAGCAGGGTCCGTGGCCCCCGGCCAAGCCAGGGTCGCTGGTCGAAGAAGTGCCCCACCAGTTCGTAGTCGTTCGTCCGGCCCTCGATGCTCGGGTCGACCCCGACGTTGAGGAACATCGCCTTGAGCGTGCCCAGCACGCCCGGCTTGAGGAACATGATGGCCATCACCGCGCCGGCGCCGAGGAACATGAACGTGTAGCGCAGCCGCCAGGACCAGACGGGCACCATGACCAGCAGGGCGAGCGCGAGCGCCACGATGCCGGTGCGGGAGATCGACATCGGGTTCGCCACGGCCGCGAGCATCGCGCACACCGCGGCCAGCCACCGGTGCCACCGCTTCGGCGCGAACCGGGCCACGTGGATGGCGAACGGCACCATCATCGCCATGACCGCGCTGTACTCGATGTAGTGGACGGTGGTCCCGGCCACCCGGAACTGGCCCTCGTCGCCGCGCTGGCCGAAGCCGGCCAGGCCGCCCTTGACCTCCAGGCCGGGGACCACCAGGTGCGCCGAGACGTCGTACTTGAAGACCGCCTGGGCGATGCCCACGATCGCCATGAAGCCGGCGCACCACACGGCCACCCGCAGCACCCGGTTGAGCCGGTCGAAGTTGCGGATCCCGTCGGCCGCGATCAGCGCGACGCCGAGGAACTCGAACAGTTGCAGCATCGCGAAGTCCTGCGCGTTCGCCTCCTGGGTGGGCAGGCCGCGCAGCAGCCCGGCGAGGTACGACAGGAGGTTGGCGACGAGGTAGACGCAGAGCACCCACCGGATCGGCTGCGGCCCCAGCAGCAGCAGCCTCGGGTTGAGGCGGGCCAGGCACCACCACGCGAAGAGCAGCAACGCCACCAGCAGCGCCGGGCGGCCGGCGTAGGTCAGGTTGGGCACGATGAGCGTGCCCGGCAGCACGTAGAGCAGGACGACGGTGACGCCGAGCAGGATCGAGACGTCCAACCGCGACCGGTGCCGCCGGATGCCGTACGTGCCGTCGGCCAGCAGCGACGGCTCGAGATCGACGGGGTGGTACGCGGTCGCGGTAGCGGTCACGGCCGCTCGGTCCTGCCTCCACGCGGCCAGGTGTTGGAGTGGGAGACCGGGAGCACGACGGTGGCGTCGGCCGATGCCGAGGCCGGGCGGCGCGGGTCGGCGTCGCCGCGCAGCGGCCGCTCGGGGCCGGGGTGGTCGCGCCGGGGCGGCTGCCCGGCCCGGTCACCGCTCGCCGTGCCGGGCTGGTGCGGCGGCACGCGCGGCGCGGCAGCCCCCACCGCGGAGCCGGGCCCCACCCGGGCCGCTGCCCCGACCACCTGGTTGAGCTGACCGTCGAAGGACGCCGACGCCACGGCGGACGCGGGGTTCGCCGCGGCGGCGGGCCGCCCGGCGCCTTCCCCGACGGCCGCCGGCGGCTCGGTTCCGCCGCCCGCCCGGCGGCGGGCCCGCCGCCGCAGCAGGGCGTCGACGGCGATCGTCACCCCGGCGGTGAGCAGCAGCCCGGCCCCGAGCGCCACCACCATCACCCGCATCAGCTTCGAGTTCTGCACCTCGACCTCGGTGCCGTCGTCGAGCGCCAGGGTCGTGATCAGGTCGCTCTCGGCCACCTGGAGCGAGGCCTGCCGCTCCGCGACCGCCTCCTTGATCAACGTGAGCATCCGCTGGGCGGTGGCCGTCGCCTGCGCCGGTGAACTCCCCACCGCCTCGATCTCGAACAGCGGCACCCGGTCGACCGCGACGGTGACGTTGTCGGAGAGGCCGTCCGCCACCATCTGCTTCAGGACCGACTGTCGGGTCACGTCGATCACCGCGGCGTTGCCCAGCGCCGCGTAGCCCAGGTCGAACCAGGGGTTCTTGATCGGCTTCTGGCGGCCGTCCGGGCCGGTGACGACCGGCGGCGGGATCAGCTGGATGTGCGCCTTCGCGCTGTAGTCCGGCTGCACCGTCTGGCTCGCCACGCCGACCAGGACGAGGGCGGTGAGCAGCAGCGGCAGGGAGATGCGCCAGCGCCGGAAGAGCAGCTTGGTCATGTCCCAGAGGTCCACTGCATCCCCTTGCCGAGGTTCGGGTGAGAAAGGAGCGCGCCGCGGGTGGCGCGCGGCGAGGCCGGACGCGGGCCGACGCGACGGGCCCAGGTCAGTGTCACCGCGCCGGCGACGCCTTGGCAAGAAAGACAACCACAACCGGGCGACAGTTCGATCCGGGGCGAGGGCTGACATTGCCGACTTACTGAGCGCTCAGTCGTCAGGTTGACAGCTGGCTCAGTACCAACGGGGGATGTTCCGGGTTCCCGATTCCACGATCGTGACGGGGCGACCACCGGTCCCCGTAACCGCACCGGCTTGCGGCCACTGTGGACCGTTGCTGCGGCGCCGGCCGCTGGTCGCCGGAGGGAGCGTCCATGGCAGCGGAACAGGCGCGGGCGGGCCGGCAGGCGGGGGCCACGAACACCAGGCGGGAACGACGACCACACGTGGCCATCGCGGTGGTCAACCTGCCGGTGGAGAAGGACCGGCGGGTCATCCGGGAATGCCTCGCCCTGGAGGGCGCCGGCTACCGGGTCACCGTCATCTGCCCCCGGGGCGGGCAGCGGCTGCGTCACCTGCCGGGCAGCCGGGACACCGCGATCCGGTCCTTCCGGCAGCCGTTCGCCGGCGACGGGGTGCTCTCCTTCGCCGCGGAGTTCGCCTGGGCCTTCCTCTGGGTGGCCTGGCACCTCGCCGTGCTGGTCGTCCGGCACCGGGTGGTCGCCGCCCAGGTCTGCAACCCGCCGGACGTGTTCTGGCCACTGGCGCTCGCGATGCGGGCGACCGGCCGGGGCTGGATCTTCGACCACCACGACCTCAGCCCGGAGCTGTACGCCTGCAAGACCGGCGCGCCACGACCCGTCGTCACCCGCCTGCTCACCTGGTTCGAGCGGCTCTCCATGCGGTTCGCCAGCCAGGTGGTCGCCACCAACGAGTCGTACCGGCAGATCGCGCTCACCCGGGGCGGGTGCCCGCCCGGGCGGGTGACGGTCGTCCGCAACGGGCCGGCCGCCGGCGAGATCGCCGCCCCCACCGGCACCGACCCCGCCACCCGGCGGATCGTCTACGTCGGAGTCATCAACGAGCAGGACCACGTGGACCGGGCCGTCCTGGCGGCCGAGCGGCTCGCCGCCCGGCGTGGCCGCGACGGCTGGGAGATGGTCATCGCCGGCGACGGCGAGTGCCTGCCGGAGCTGCGGTCGATGGTCGACGAGCGGGGGCTCGGCGACCTGGTCCGGTTCACCGGCTGGCTCCAGGCTCCGGAGGTCGACGCCCTGCTGCGCGACGCCACGCTGGGCATCCAGCCGGACATCTTCAGCGACATGACGAACCTGTCCACCATGGCCAAGACGGTGGAGTACATGGCCCGGGGCCTGCCGGTGGTCGCGGTCGACCTGCTGGAGACCCGCCGCACCGCCGGCGACGCCGGGCGCTACGTCGCCACCGGCAGCGGCGACGAGTTCGCCGAGGCGCTCGACGAACTGCTCGACGACCCGAGCCGGCTGGCGCGGATGCGGGCGATCGCCCGGGAGCGGTTCACCTCGGTGCTGGCCTGGGAACACCAGGCCGCCGCCTACCTCGACGTCTGGCGCCGGGTGGTGCCG
This sequence comes from Micromonospora desertarenae, assembly GCF_056150265.1. Lineage (NCBI taxonomy): Bacteria > Bacillati > Actinomycetota > Actinomycetes > Micromonosporales > Micromonosporaceae > Micromonospora > Micromonospora desertarenae. The sequence goes on along the minus strand of NZ_JAXCFQ010000010.1, from coordinate 224,027 downwards.
CTGCCGCTGGCCACGGCGGCCACCCAGCCGGCCGACCGGGCGGTGCCGGTCGCCTCGCCGCGCCACTCGTCGTGATCGGCGGGGCGAAGCGGGCCGGGCGGGACCGGCTCCGGCGGCTCGGCCGGGCGCGCGAACTGCGCCGGCGCACTCCCCCGCCGCTGCGGTACGACGCGAGCCACCGCGGACCGGGGCTCGTCTACTACCTCAGCCCCGACGACAACAAGCCCAGCGGCGGCATCCGCAACCTCTACCGGCACGTGGACCTGCTCAACGAGTCGGGGGTGCCGGCCGCCGTGCTGCACTCCGCGCCGGGCTTCCGGGCCGACTGGTTCGCCAACCGGACCCGGGTCGCCGCCGCCGGGGAGGTGACGCTCGGCCCGGACGATCTCCTGGTGGTGCCCGAGTACTTCGGTCCGGGGCTGCGCCGGTTGCCGGCGCCCGCCCGCAAGCTGGTCTTCAACCAGAACGCGTACCACACCTTCGCCGAGGTGCCGTTCGAGGGCACCGCGGCGGGCGCCCCGTACCGGACCTGTCCGGGCATCGAGGCGCTGCTCACCGTCTCCCGGGACAACGTCGCGCTGCTCCGCCACGCCTTCGCCGACCTCGACGTGCACCTGACCCGGGTGGTGGTCGACGAGCGGGTGTTCCACCCGCCGGCCCGCCCGGCCGGGCGGCGGATCGGCCACATGCCCCGCCGCCGCGCCGCCGAGCAGGAGCAGCTGCTGCACATCCTGCGCGCCCGCGGCGTCCTGGCCGGGTGGGAGCTCGTGCCGATCGACGGGCTGACCGAGGCGCGGACCGCCGAGGCGCTGCGCGGTTGCGCGGTCTTCCTCAGCTTCAGTGAGCGCGAGGGCTTCGGCCTCCCGCCGGCCGAGGCGATGGCGAGCGGCGCCTACGTCGTCGGCTTCACCGGCCTCGGTGGGCGGGACTTCTTCGACCCCCGGTACTGCGCGCCGGTCGCCGAGGGTGACCTGCTGGGCTACGCCGTCGCCGTCGAGCAGGCGCTGCGGCGCTACGAGGCGGAGCCGGCGGCCCTCGTCGCCGCCGGACGGGCGGCCGCCGAGCGGATCCACTCGGAGTACCACCCGGACGGGCTGCGCGCCGATCTCGCCGCCGTCTACCGGACCTACCGCCGCTCCGCGGTGCCCGCCTGAGCCCGCCGAACCGCACGAGGAGCGCACCGCACGTGGCCACCGCCCCGGCAACCGGATCCGGCGACGTCGTCGCCGTCGTCGTCGTCACCCACCACAGCGCCGCCGTCGTACCGGGCCTGCTGGACTCCCTCGGCCCCGGCCTCGCCGGCGTGCGCTGGCACCTGACGGTGGCCGACAACGCCTCGTCGGACGGCACCGTGGACACCGTCCGGCGGCTGATGCCCGCGGCGCGGATCGTGCAGACCGGCCGCAACGCCGGCTACGCGGCCGGCATCAACGCGGCGGTGACGGCGGCGGACCCGTTCACCGCGGTCCTCGTGCTCAACCCGGACGTCCGGCTCGCGCCGGGCTGCGGCCGGATCCTGCTCGACCTGCTGCACCGGGGCGACGACGGCATCGTGGTGCCGCTGGTGACCATGGCCGACGGCCAGCCCGAGCACACCCTGCGCCGCGAGCCCACCGTGCTGCGCGCGCTCGGTGACGCGGTCCTCGGCGCCGAACGGGCCGGCCGCTTCCGGCTGCTCGGCGAGGTGGTCACCGACCCCGCCAGCTACCGGCGGGAGTCGTCGTCGGACTGGGCCGTCGGCTCCGCCATGCTCGTCGGCGGCCGCTGCTGGGCGGCGTGCGCGCCGTGGGACGAATCCTTCTTCCTCTACTCCGAGGAGACGGACTTCGCCCTGCGGGCCCGCGACGCCGGCTTCACCACCCGGCTGGCCCCCGCCGCCCGGGCCACCCACATCGGCGGTGACTCGCGGGCGGCGCCGTGGCTGTGGCGGTTGCTGACGCTGAACAAGGTGCGCCTCTACCGGCGCCGGCACGGGCCGGCGGCCACCGCCGCGTACTGGGCGGCGATCCTGGTGCGGGAGCTCAGCCGGGCCGCGCTGGGCAGCCCGACCAGCCGGGCGGCGGCGGCCGCCCTGCTGCGCCCGGCGTCGCTGCGGGAGGTGCCCGGCCCGCCCGGCGACGAGCGGCGGGTCACGGCCGACACGCCGCCCTGAGGCACCGTCCGGCGGACGGGTCCGCGGCGGCCGCCCGGCGCGCGCGTTCTCGGGCGCCGTCCGGCGCGCCCCCTAACGCCAGCGCTTGACCAGCCCGACCGTGCTGGCGCGGGCCCGGCCGAGCAGCCCCTGCCCGAAGACGATGTCGCGCAGGCTCTGGGGGGTGTCCTCGGCCCGGACGCTGTAGCGCGGTTGCAACCACGCGCCGGCCCGGGCCGGACGCCGGTCGCTGGTGAACACCCGGGTGTAGCCGGCCGCCCTCAACCGGGACAGCACGGCCCGGTCGTACCGGCCGAGGGGGCAGGCGGCCTGGTCGACCGGATCGCCGGTGACCTCGGCGATCCGGTCCCGGGCGGTGTACAACTCCTCGGTCGCCTGCCGCGGGGTGAGACCGCGCCAGGGGCGGTGCCACATGCCGTGGCTGCCCACCGGCATGCCGTGCCGCCGCAGTTCCCGGACGCCGTCGGCGTCCACGCTGCCCGGGGCGCCCAGCCGCCCGGCGATGGGGAAGAAGGTGGCGCTCGCCTGCCGTTCGAGCAGCGCCGGCAGCCCCACCTCCAGGTCGGAGGCGTTGCCGTCGTCGAAGCTGAGCCGGGCCGCCGGCCACGAGACGACCTCGTCGAGGATCGCGTGGAACCGGTCGACGGTGACCCAGTAGCGGTCCTCCCCCGGCTCCAGCTCCCGGCGCGGCGTGCCGATCCCGTGGAACAGAATGTTGATCACGCGCTGGTCGGTCATGGCTCTCCTGGGCCGGGCGGACGGGGATCGGGAAGTCATTCAACCGGTGTCGGCGGCCGGGGGCAGTCGGCCGACCGTCCGCATTCGCGCCGCCGCCGGTCGTGCTCAGTACGCGCCGGAGCTGCGTAGGACGGCGCTCAGCGTGCGGACCAGGATGGCCAGGTCCATGGTCAACGACCAGTTCTCCACGTAGGACAGGTCCAGCCGGATGGACTCCTCCCACGACAGGTCGGACCGGCCGGACACCTGCCACAGCCCGGTCAGGCCGGGCTTGACCACCAGGCGCCGGCGCATGTCCGGCGGGTAGTTGGCCACCTCCCGGGGCAGCGGCGGCCGCGGCCCGACCAGCGACATGTCCCCGCGGAGCACGTTGACGAGCTGCGGCAGCTCGTCCAGCGACAGCCGGCGCAGCCAGCGCCCCACCGGGGTCACCCGCGGGTCGTCCCGCATCTTGAACAGCTCCCCGTCGGTGTCGTTGCGGTGCAGCAGGTCCGCCAGCCGCTCCTCGGCGTCCAGGTACATGGTCCGGAACTTGTAGATGACGAACAGCCGGCCGTTGCGGCCGACCCGCTCCTGGCGGAAGATCGCCGGACCACCGGCGCCCGGGCTCAGCCGGATCAGCAGCGCGATCGCGAGCAGCAGCGGGGCGGCGGACACCAGCAGCAGCAGCGCCGAGACGCGGTCGGTGACCGCCTTGACGAACCGCGGGCCGCCCTTGAGCCGGGGGTGCTCGACGTGCAGCATCGGCAGCCCGTCGACCGGACGGATGGTGGTGCGGTCCCCGGTCACGTCGACCAGACTGCTGGCCACGATGAGGGCGACCTCGTCGCGTTCCAGTTGCCAGCCGAGCCGGCGCAGCGCGGCCCCGGCCATCTCGGGGCAGGACAGCACCACGACGGTGTCCGCTCCGGTCCGCGTGACGGCGCTCGCCACGTCCGCGAACGTGCCGAGCACCGGCGGCAGCGGGCCGGCGACCGGCCGTGGCGGATCGGTCGCTCCGTACGGCAGGCAGGCGCCGACCACCCCCAGGCCGTGGTACCGCTCGCGGCGCAGCCTCCCGGCCAGCTCGGCGACCGCGACCTCGTGCCCGACCAGGATGACCCGGTGCAGCCGTTCACCGTGCGCCCACGAGCGGTGCAGGCGCTGCCGGACGAGGTACCGCATCGCGACGCCGGCCACGGTGGTCAACGGCATCGCCACCACCACGTAGCCGCGGGCGAGCCGGAAATCGAACGCGAGCGAAACGACGGCCAGCGCGGCAATCAGTGCCAGACCGGACCGGAACACCCGCGCGTACTCGTCATTCCCGACGAACAGATAACGCGTTTCGTACGCTCGGTTGAGGGTCAGGACGAGCATCCAGGCGAATGGCAGCGTAATGGTGAGCCACAGATGGCCGCGGTTGCCCGGCTCGGCCGTTTCCTGGCCGAACCGGAGGAGCATGGCCGCCCCCGCCGAAACCAGTCCCACCGCCAGGTCGACCAGGCACAGGGTGGCGACGTAACGGGACTGCCAGCCGCCGCGGCGCGGCCGGGCCGGACCGGCCGACGTCGGCACCCGGTGGCCCGCAACCGCGGCGGCGTCGACGGCCGGGGCAACCTCCACCGAGTTCACGCAGCCTCCATCGCTCGTCGACCAGCCGTCCGCCGGGCAGCTCTCGTCGGCTGTTGAATAGCAGCGGTACGCGCAATGAAGCGCAGCCAGAAATGGTCGGTCCAGGAAGCGCGGGTGGGTGACCGGCCAATCCGAGGATGGGTGATCTGGCCACCCCTTCGCCAGGACAGTTTCGCGTTTCCCGGCACAAAGTCCAGTTACCGACAACCGAAACCGTGCGGATCGTCGTGCGGGGCACCGACCCGGCTGGCGGCAATGGTCCGTCCAGGTGTCGGGGATCACCCGTCGGGGCGCGGCCCCGCCACACTTTCGGGCGGCCGGGAGAGGATGCCGGCACCGGCCGACGGACGTCGGGGCGAGTGCGCTCCGGTGACCCCCGGTCGGCCGGCCGCCGACCTGCGCCGGGACCAACGGCCCGGTGGACGGGACCACCGGCACTGACCTCGGCGCCGCGGGTCCCGGCAGACTGGAGCCGAACGAAGGAGGACGGCATGACCATCGAATCCGGTGCCCCCGTCGTGGTGGGTGTGGACGGTTCCGCCGCCGCCCTGGACGCGGTGCGGGTGGCCGCGCGGGAGGCGGAGTACCGGCAGCGACCGCTGCGGATCGTGCACGCGTTCATCTGGCCGCTGATGAACACCCCGCTGGGACCGGTGGCGGGTGGACCGGCCGACGGCGGGCTGCGCAACCAGGCGGAGCGCTACGTCGCCGAGGCGATGGCCGAGGCCGCCAAGGTCGCCCCGGAGGTACGGGTCAGCGGGGCCGTGGTCGACGGCTCGGCCACCCCGGTGCTGCTGGACGAGTCCCGCGACGCCGCCCTGGTGGTGCTCGGCCACCGTGGGCTCGGCGGTTTCGCCGGCCTGCTGATCGGGTCGGTCACCGTGCAGGTCTCCGCCCGGGCGCAGAGCCCGGTGCTGGTGGTCCGGGGCGAGCCCCGGGCCGACGGCCCGGTGGTGGTGGGCGTGGACGGTTCCGACGTGTCCACCGAGGCGGTCGGGTTCGCGTTCGAGGAGGCGTCCCGGCGCGGTGTGCCGCTGGTCGCGGTGCACGCCTGGCTCTACCCGACGCCGGTCGGCCCGGGCGAGATCCTGCCCCTGGTCTACGACGTCGAGGCGTTCGGCGACGAGGAGGAGCGCGTCCTCGCCGAGTCGTTGGCCGGCTGGTCCGAGCGTTACCCGGACGTGCCGGTGCGGCGCCGGCTGGTCCGGGGTTCCCCGGCCCGGGCGCTGGTCGAGGAGTCGAAGACCGCGCAGCTGGTGGTCGTCGGGGCGTACGGCCGGGGCGCCCTGACCGGGCTGCTGCTCGGCTCGGTCAGCCACGCGGTGCTGCACCACGCGCACTCGCCGGTGGCGATCGTGCGGCGCCGGCGTACCGCCGACGGTTCCTGACCCCCGCGCGCCGCGCCGGCCGGTCCCTCCGGCCGGCGCGGTGGCGCGCCCGGGGTGGGTCCGGGGAAACCCCGGTGGGCCGCGGGCCGCGCCCGGACAATGACCTGATCGACGACCTGGAGGGCAGATGAACCGACCCGTCGTGGTGGGAGTGGACGGATCCCCGGCGAGCCTGGTGGCGGCGGAGCACGCCGCACACGCGGCGGTGGGCCGGGGCCGGCCGCTGCACCTGGTGCACGGCTACCTGCACCCGCTCGGGTACGGCGTGCCGCTCAACCCGTACGACCTGGGCATCCCGGCGCCGACCGAGGCGGCGCAGAAGATGCTGGCGCAGGCCGCCGCCGACCTGGCCGAGCGCTGGCCGGGGCTGACCGTGGAGGTACGCCAGGTCGCCGGCGGGCCCGGGGCCACGCTGGTCGAGGAGTCCAAGCGGGCGGACCTGGTGGTGGTGGGCAGCCGCGGCCACGGGGGTTTCGCCGGACTGCTGCTCGGCTCGGTCGGCGGCCAGGTCGCCGCGCACGCGCACTGCCCGGTGCTGGTCGTCCGGCCGGCGGAGCAGCCGGTGCGGACGACCGGGCCGGTGCTGGTCGGGGTGGACGGTTCGGAGTCAGCGGAGCTGGCCGTCGGCTACGCCGCCGACGAGGCGGCGCGCCGGCGGACCGGGCTGGTGCTGGCGCACGTGGCCCCGGCGGAGGGGGACGCGCAGGGCGAGCCGGCTGGTCTGCTGGCCACCGCCGCCGCGTCGGTGCGCGGCAGCCACCCGGGGGTGGCGGTCGAGGAGCGCGTGCTGCGGGCGGCCGGGCCGGGGCCGGCGCTGGTCGACGCGAGCCGGGAGGCCGCCCTGGTGGTGGTCGGCTCGCGGGGTCGCGGCGGGTTCACCGGGATGCTGCTCGGGTCGGTCAGCCAGGCCCTGGTGCAGCACGCGCACTGCCCGGTGCTGGTCGCCCACCCCTACGGCCACGCCCGCTGACCGGCGGTCCCGGCCGGTGCGCCCCTGACCCGGCGGCGGGCCACGCCGTCCGGGACGGCGTGGCCCGCGGGGTCGGTGGGCGCCGGTCAGCCGTCGGCGCCGCGGAGCAGGTCCTCGAAACTGGTGGTGAGGGCGAACGGGTCGGCCGGGCCGGTGGACGCCGGCCGCCGGTGGATCTGTTCGGCCAGTTCGCCGGCGGCCCGGTCGATCCGGCGCCGCAGCGCCCCGTCGGCGGTGCCGCCGGACCAGTCCTCCGGCGCGGCGAAGACCGCCGTCGGCACCACCACTGCGTGCAGGTAGGCGAACAGCGGTCGCAGCGCGTGCTCCAGGGCGAGCGAGTGCCGGGCCGTGCCGCCGGTCGCGGCCACCAGCACCGGCCGGTCGGCCAGGGCCTCGGCGTCGACCAGGTCGAAGAACGACTTGAACAGCCCGTTGTACGACGCGTTGAAGATCGGCGTGACGGCGATGATCCCGTCGGCGCCGGTGACCGTGTCCAGCGCCGCCCGCAGCGACTCCGACGGGAAGCCGGTGAGCAGGTGGTTCACCACGTCGTGGGCGTGCTCGCGGAGCTCGATCGGGTGCACCTCGACCACCTCGCCCCGGGCGACCAGCCCGTCGCGGGTGGCCGCGGCGAGCTGGTCGGCGAGGAGCCGGGTGGACGACGGCTGGCTGAGGCCGGCCGAGACGACGGCGAGGGTGCGGCTCATCGGGCGGCCCCGGGCGCCTTGCCCGTCACGTCGTCGACGGCGTGCACGGTGCCGTCCTTGGCGCCGCCGGCCGCGGCGACCAGCGCGGCGTGCGTCGGCGCCTCGGGCACGTGCGCCGGGCGCAGCGAGTCGAACTCCTTGCGCAGCACCGGGACCACCTCCTCACCGAGGATGTCGAGCTGCTCCAGCACGGTCTTCAGCGGCAGGCCGGCGTGGTCGACCAGGAAGAGCTGCCGCTGGTAGTCCCCGACGTAGTCGCGGAAGCCCAGGGTCCGGTCGATGACCTGCTGCGGGCTGCCCACGGTGAGCGGGGTCTGCGCGGTGAACTCCTCCAGCGACGGGCCGTGCCCGTAGACCGGGGCGTTGTCGAAGTACGGCCGGAACTCGCGGACCGCGTCCTGGGAGTTGCGGCGCATGAACACCTGCCCGCCGAGCCCGACGATGGCCTGGTCGGCGGAGCCGTGGCCGTAGTGCTCGAAGCGCTGCCGGTAGAGCCCGACCATCCGCTGGGTGTGCTCCTTGGGCCAGAAGATGTGGTTGGCGAAGAACCCGTCCCCGTAGTACGCGGCCTGCTCGGCGATCTCCGGGCTGCGGATCGAGCCGTGCCAGACGAACGGCGGCACCCCGTCGAGCGGGCGCGGCGTGGCGGTGAACGACTGCAGCGGGGTGCGGAAGCGGCCCTTCCAGTCCACCACGTCCTCGCGCCAGAGCCGGCGCAGCAGGTCGTAGTTCTCGATCGCCAGCGGGATGCCGTTGCGGATGTCCTGCCCGAACCACGGGTAGACCGGGCCGGTGTTGCCCCGGCCCATCATCAGGTCCACCCGGCCGTCGGCCAGGTGCTGGAGCATCGCGTAGTCCTCGGCGATCTTCACCGGGTCGTTGGTGGTGATCAGGGTGGTGGCGGTGGAGAGCAGCAGGCGGGACGTCCGGGCCGCGATGTAGCCCAACATGGTGGTGGGCGACGAGGGCACGAACGGCGGGTTGTGGTGCTCGCCGGTGGCGAAGACGTCGAGCCCGACCTCCTCGGCCTTGAGCGCGATGGTCACCATCGCCTTGATCCGCTCATGCTCGGTCGGCTCGCGACCGTTGGTCGGGTCGACCGTGACGTCGCCGACGGTGAAGACTCCGAACTGCATGACCAGCTCCTCGCGTTGTCCGCCGGGGCCGGCGTGGCGCCCGGACGCACCCCACAACATATTTGACGAGTCAACTATTCCGCCGGCGGCACGGCCGGCGGTGGCGCCCGTCACGCCGAGCACCGCGTGCATCCGGCGGAACGCCTCGGGGTCCGGCCCGACCCGGGACGCCGCCTGCCACTCGTCGGCGCGCGCCTGGAGCCGCTGCCGTAGCGGCTCGTCGGCCGGCACGCGGTGGCCGGCCGCCCGCCCGTCGAGGAGTTCCAGGGCCGCCCGCACGGCGGCGTCCTGGTGGACACCGGCGTCCTCGGCGACCCGGTGGGCCAGGAACCGCGTGATGGCCGGCAGCTTCGCCACGGTCGGTTCGGCGATCACCGAGCGGACGAACGGGTCGGCCAGCGCCGGGGGTCCTCGACCCCCTCCGGCACCAGGTCCTCGGGCACCGCGGTGAGGAAGGCCCGGCGGAACTCGCCGGCCGACCGCCCCGGCCGGGCGGGCGCACCCGCGCCGAAGAGCCGGGGCGTACCTGACGGAAGATGTCAGCCTTGCCGGGCAGGATGCTCGCATGAGCGGACACGCCGAGGGCGGCTTCACCCTGGACAGCTGGGACGAGGAACCGTACGACGAGGCCGGGGGAACCACGCTCGCCGCGGCCCAGATCACCAAGTCGTTCACCGGCGACCTGGTCGGCACGAGCGTGACCCGGATCCTGATGTGCCGCCCGCCGGTCGAGTCCTCCGCCGCGTACGTGGGGTTCGAACGGTTCACCGGCACCCTGGCCGGGCGCCGGGGCAGCTTCGTGCTGCACCACACCGCCGGCAGCGACACCGAGACCGGGGCGGGGCTGTCCTGGACGGTGGTGCCCGACTCGGCCACCGAGGAGCTGCGCGGGTTGCGCGGCGGCGGGCAGATCGTGGTCGGGCCGGACGGCGGGCACACCTACCGGCTGGACTACCGGTTCGGCTGACCCCGGCGGCGCCGCCCCGGCGACCAGCGCCGGGGCGCGCCCGGCGGGGTCAGCCGCCGGCGACCGAGGGCAGCACCTGCACCTCGGCGGTCTCGGGCACCGGCGCGTCCAGCCCGCCGAGGTGCCGGCAGTCCTCCCCGTCGACGTAGACGTTGACGTAGCGGCGCAGCTCGCCCCGCTCGTCGCGGATCCGCCGGGCCAGCCGCGGCCAGGAGCCGGCCAGGTCGTCGAGGACGGCCCGCAGGGTGCCCGAGGCCGCGACGGTCAGCCGGCTCGCGCCCCCGGCCTCGCCACGCAGCGGGCCGGGGACCAGCACGGTCACCACGTCACACCGCCGCGGCCCGGACGCAGAGCACGTCGGGCAGGTGCGCGACCACCCGGGACCAGGAGTCGCCCTCGTCGCGGCTGGCGTAGACCTCGCCGGAGCGGGTGCCGAAGTAGACGCCGCCCGGGGTGGCGTCGTCGGCGCACATCGCGTCGCGCAGCACCGCCGGATAGAACGGGCCCTCCGGCAACCCGGCGCTCGCCGGCTGCCAACTGGCGCCCGCGTCGGACGAGCGGAAGACCCGGCACCGCCGGTCGACCGGGAAGCGCTCGCTGTCGGCGGTGAGCGGAAAGGTGAAGACCGAGTCGGGGCGGCCGGGCAGGCTGACGATCGGGAAGCCGAAGTCGCTGGGCAGGCCGTCGGCGATCGACGACCAGGTGCGCCCGTCGTCGTCGGAGCGGTAGACGCCGTGGTGGTTCTGCGCGTAGAGCCGCTCGGGGCTGCCGGCGTCGCGGGCGACCTTGTGCACGCACTGGCCGAACTCGGGCCACTCGTCGGGCAGGAAGTAGGCCCGGATGCCGGTGTTGCCCGGCGCCCAGTTGGCGCCACCGTCGGTCGAGCGGTAGACGCCGCCGGTCGACATCGCCACCAGCAGCCGGTCGGCGTCGGCGGGGTGCGGCAGCACGGTGTGCACCGCCTGGCCGCCGAAGCCCGCGCCCCACTGCTCCCGGTGCGGGTGGTCCCAGAGCGCGCGGACCAGTTGGTAGGTGATCCCGCCGTCGTCGGAGCGGAACAGCGCGGACGGCTCGGTGCCGGCCCAGACCACGTCGGGCTGGTCGGCGCCGGCCGGGACGAGCTGCCAGACCCGCCCCAGGGTGGCGCCGGTGTCGGCCGGGAAGGCCACCGGGGCCTCCTCCGGCTCGTGCCAGGAGGCGCCGAGGTCGTCGCTGGTGGCGACGCTCGGGCCGAAGTGCGAGCTGGTGGTGCCGGCCAGCAGCCGGGGCGTGGCCCGCCGGGTGTCGATGGCGACCGCGTAGACCCCGGTCATCGGGAAGTGCGGGCCGCTCACCTCCCAGCTGCGCCGCCCATCCGTGCTGGTGGCGAGGAAGAGCCCCTTCGCCGTTCCGATCGCGAGCAGTGTGGCCATCGCCCCTGTCCTCCGTCTCCTCGGCGAGCGCGTGCGGCGTGATTATGACCACACCCACCGACAGAATCGCCAGAGCGCGCCGGCGACGAGGGCCCCGCGGGTCAGCGGCGGGTGCGCGGCACGTGCCGGCGGTAGGCGCTCACCGTCGGGTCGCCGGCGATCCAGAACCGCCAGGGCAGGTCGTGCGCGCCGGTGACGCCGACCCGCGGCCCGGCGGCCACCGCGTCGGCCGGCACCGGGGCGCCGGCCGGGCGCAGCCGGACCGGCCCGTCACCGAGCAGGTGGGTGCCGTAGGCCGAGCGGTCGATGCCGAGCGCCGCGCAGAGCCGGGCCGGCCCGCGGGCCAGGTCGACGTCGCGGCGTACCGCGGGGCGCCGGGCCCGGGCCACGTCCAGCCCGTCGACCACCTCCCCGGCGCGCAGCAGCACCGCCGCCGCCTCTCCGGCCGGCCCGGTCACCACGTTCATGCACCAGTGCATGCCGTAGGTCTGTCCGTGAGCATGTAGGATAGCACGATGGGCAAGAGAGCGGTCGTGTACTGCCGGATCTCGCTGGACGCTACCGGCGAGGGTCTCGGCGTAGCCCGGCAGGAACAGGCGTGCCGGGAGTTGTGCGAGCAGCGAGGCTGGCAAGTCACACAGGTCATCCTGGACAACTCGGTGTCGGCATCCACCCGCAAGGCTCGCCCCGGCTGGCGACAGGTACTTGACCTGATCACCTCGGGCGCCGTTGACGTTGTCGTCGCCTGGCAGGTCGACCGGATGTACCGGAACCTGCGAGACCTTGAGGACCTGGTCGACCTCACCGAGCGGACCGGGGTGACCCTGGCGACCGTCTCGGGTGAGCTTGACCTGTCGACCCCCAACGGTCGGTTCCTCGCTCGCATCCTCGGCAGCGCAGCCCGGCAGGAAGTGGAGATCAAGTCGGCCCGACAGAAGGCAGCACAGCACCAGCGGGTGCAGTCGGGTCGACCCTGGTGGACCGCTCGACCGTTCGGGTTCGAGCGCAACGGAGACCACCGGCAGGGGGAGGCTGACGCGCTGCGGCAGGCGTACGCCGATGTCTTAACCGGGCAGTCTGTCTACTCCATCGCCGACCGGTGGAACGCTGCCGGCATCCTCACACCCAAGGGCAACCGCTGGCGTTCGTCGAACCTGCGGCATGTCCTGATGTGCGAACGGAACGGTGGCATCCTCACGTACAACGGCGCAGAGGTAGGCACTTCTGCCGGGTGGGAACCGATCGTTCCGGAGGATGTGTACCGGGCGACCGTTCGCCTGCTCACCGACCCTCTCCGCAACACGGGCGGGGGTGGCAAGCGCAAGGGGCTGCTGGTTGGCGTGGCGACCTGCTCCAGGTGCGGCGGGAAGGCGTCACAGGGCTGGTCGAAGCAGAACCAAGCAGGCGAGCGGTACCGGATCTACACCTGCCGTGAGGGTCGGTGCGTCACGATCCCTGCCGACTGGCTCGACTCCTATGTGTTGCGGATGCTGATCAACCAGGCGGACCAGTGGGACACTCAGCCCGTCGACCACGAAGCCGAGCAGGAGTCGACGCAACTGCGCGTAGAAGAGTCCGCCCTACTCGCCCGGAAGGCGTCGCTGGCTGAGATGTTCGTCGCCGGGACCGTCGACCAGGCGGCGCTCGCCGCCGGTACCGCTGCGGCAGACAGCCGGCTTGCCGAGATCCGGAATCGCCTCGCCGAGATCGCGACAGCCAGAGTCGCTGTCGACCTGGCGGACACCGAGGCGGTGTGGGATGCCATCGACCGGATGGAGACCGAGCGGGTGCGCTCGATCATCGAGACCGCGTGCGAATCGATCCAGCTGATGCCTCGCCAGCGAGGTGCTCGGCTACCTCGGGGTGAAGATGTTCAGATCACCTGGCGGACCCCTGCGGTGGAGACTCAGGAGGGTGCACCCGTTGTCGCCTAACCTGCTCGCCATCCTGTCGCAGCCTGCTCCCCTGGTTGCCCCGGCGCTGATCGGCTGGACGCTCACCCATCACTCACCTGACGGGCCGGTCACCATCGAGCTGACCGAGGTTGAGGCGTACGCGGGCGAGGTTGATCCCGCCTCGCATGCCTGGCGTGGCGAGACCGCCCGCAACGCGGTGATGTTCGGTCCGGCTGGTCGGCTCTACGTCTACCTGTCTCACGGCCTTCACTGGTGCGCCAACGTGGTGACAGGCCCGGAGGGTGAGGCGTCGGCTGTCCTGCTGCGTGCCGGCAGAGTGGTCGAGGGCGTTGACCTGGCACAGGGCCGGCGAGGCGAGCGGGTAGCTGAACGCTCCCTCGCTCGCGGCCCCGGCTGTGTCGGTCAAGCTCTGGCGCTGACGCGCGAGCACAACGGCAGCAACCTGCTCGACGGCGGTCCGCTCACCCTCGGCCCACCTACCGACCCGGTCGGACCTGTCGCCTCCGGGCCGAGGGTTGGCGTTAGTCGAGCGCATGACTGGCCGTGGCGTCACTGGCTGGTCGGTGATCCGACGGTGTCTGCATACCGCCGTGGCCGGCTGGCCGGCTCCCGGTAGCGAGGGCCGGCAAGACATAGAGCGCGGGCGGCTGTAGGCAGCTTCGGCGGTCAGGCTTCCCGCTGCCTACGTCGGGCGGTTGCAAGCTGGGTCCGTACGGTGTTCTTGGGAACCTTCAGCCCTTCTGCCAAGTAATTGATCGGGTCACTCACGCCTGCCTCCTCAAGGCGCTCGAACATTGCGAGCAGTCCCCGGTAGTACAGGTCGGGACCGTGGCGTGGTGAATCCGGCATGGCGTCGATGGCCTCAGCCATGGCGCGGGCGCTGATGCCGGACAGGCTGCGCGCTTCCTGCTTGCCGCGCACCTCATCCTGCAACTCGATCAAGTGTCGCTCGATCCGACGCATGATTCCGGAGGTCATGCCCCGCTTGCGCGTCTTCGGGTCCGCGTCAGTGTTGAGCTTGAGTAGCACCTCACTCGGCCCTAGGGACGTCGGCTGCCCCTCATCCAGGTTCCACCGGGCTGTGATCGTCCAGCCTGCCTCTGCTCGGGTCCGCTCGATCACCTGCTTGCTGGTCATGGATGGATCGTCGCAGCACAGGAGCATGTACGTCAAGTCTGGGTCTGACAGTCCGGGCTTGACAGGCTGAGACTGCTTGCGGTTAGTTAAGGACATGCCGCCAGGAGGCGGCCCCACCAACCGCAGAGGAGGGAGCACGGCATGTGCCCCAGCCTCGTCAAGCAGTCGAAGGAGGGGTCACAGCGCGATACGCGATCACGACACCAGCGAGGCCTTCGCGCGGGTTGGCCGCTCTTGAGTAGAAGCATCAACTTCGGGGGCCGCCCGTGGGGCGCGGTCTCTCAGGTCGAGTACCAGCGGATGGCGAAGGACCAACGGCACTCCCTGGCTTATCGGCTGCACTTCGCAGCCCTGGGCTGGGCCAACCGGATCGGACACGCCGAGTTCGCTGAGGGCAGGCTGGCGGAGATCCTCGCCAAGGATGGCAAGCATCCGACGCGGCAGAGCGTCTCCAACGCGATCGAGAGAGCCAGGGGGTTAGGGCTGTTAGCCCCTTCCTCGCGTGTTCGCTGCCTGGTCTTGTCCGGGCATCACTTCCAGAGGGCGGGGCTCGGGACCAGCACTTGCAAGACGCATGGGGCGCCCGCTCGTCGAGCGACTTGAGTTCACGTTAGGGGTGTACCCGATACACGTCTCACGTGTACAGGAACCCTACCTGACCAGCGAGAACACAGAATCCCTCTCTATCTAATTAGGGAGCCAACCGGCGAGGTGAAGAACCTCCCGATCAGGCTCCAGGTTCGTGCTGACCTGGTCCGCCTCAGCGGGCTACCTGGCACCGGCGAAGAGAAGAGGGCCCCGGAGGGGCCCATCCAACCCTGCCCATCAACAACAAGCAGTAGAGGCCGGCCCGGAGGTCCGGCTAACCCGTCATGCCCAAGGAAGGAACAGACCTCACCCGTGTACGTCACTCCTGCCGGTGCTCGCGCTGGCGAACACAGCGAAGAGATCCTGCCGGTGCTCCTGGCTGAAGTCCTGCGCGTCGGCTACGTCGACACTGCTGGCGTCGCCGTCGCTACGCCGAAGCAACGATCCGTCCGCCGGCGGAACGTCCGGCCATCTGCGTCCGTAGCGCCGAGCGCGTGTGGGTCCGGTCGGGTCGGCTGGTCGGGAAGCTCCTGGTCATCACCTTCCGAGACGACGAACCGCTGACGCTCTCGCCGTGGTACCTGGTCGACAAGCGGACCGGCAGGGTGCTGCCCCAGCTCATGGATGCCCTGCCGGGCACCGAGCTGAAGCTGCGTGCCGTCGCCCCGGTTCTCCCTCGGCTGTCTGATGACGGGCTCGCCACCGTCGTGCACCGCTGGTCTGTCTCCGCCTCTCTGGCCTGACAACCAGCCCTCGCCTTCCCTGCTACCCCGCTCCGCGGTCTACCGCCGGCAGCGGCGCGTACAGGGCGATCAAGAGGCAGCGACACCGGGTCGCTGCCTCCGTTCCATCCCTCACCAGGAAGAAGGTTCAACCCACCGTGGCTAGCGCCAAGAAGAACAACACCCCCGATCCCGTCGACACCCTCGCCCAGGCTCGGGCTCAGCTCGCCGACGCTCACTCCCTGCTCGCGAAGCGGGAAGACGAACTCGCCCAGGTCGAGGATGCCGGGATCGCCCTCAAGCAGCGGCTTCAGCAGGGCGACGACGGCGTCACCGCTCTCGAACTGGCTACCGCTGATCTCGCCGTCGAGCGGGCGAACCTCCTGATCGGTGCCGCCCGTAAGGCCCGTCAGGCTGCCGAGCGGGCGGCCGATCTCGCGGAGGCGCAGGCTCACCCGACGCTGGCGCAGTGGCTTCACGGGATCGTCAAGGAGAACGTCTTCGAGTTCGGCCTGTTCGGCTTCCCGATCTCCGTCGTGTCGCAGCCTCCGGCGGAGCCGTCTGTGCCGGCCGTGTACCTGTTCCAGAGCGAAGCGACGCAAGCGGACCTCTCGACGGGCATCCTCGCCGGCAACGTTCACATGTCCGTCGTGGTGCCGGAGGGCGCTCCCTTCGACGGCAGCATGGCGCGCAACGCGCTCGCCCGGCTGATCGATCAGAAGGGCATCGCCCGCGTAGAGGCGAACCTCAGCCAGCACAACAGCGGTTGCCAGCTTCGGATCAAGCTGAGCGACGTCAAGCCGGAGGTCCCCGTCATCTCGCCGGAGAAGCCGAGTAACGACAAGATCGCCGAGGTGGCCTTCAACGTCTCCAGGGCGATGGTGATCGCCGGTGGCCAGCGCACGGTTCGTGACCGGTGGGTCGGCAACATGATGACCGGGATGAACGCGGGCGAAGGGGCGACCGTCAACAACGTCCACGTCTACGTTCCGTCGCATGACCTGGTCAGCCAGACTCGTGACGGCGACCTGCTCCGGCGTACCGTCCAGGCCGACTTCGAGGTGAGCGGCTACTACGGTCCTGAAGTGCTCGCGGACCGGACCAGGGAGGCGGTCGCCGAGCAGAAGGGTGTCTTCGTCTCCGGTGTCGGCCGAGTAGAGAGCGCGAAGGTCACTGGCGTCGAGCTGGTCCCGGGGGACAAGGCCAGGCGGATCAAGGAAGTCGCGAAGGCCAAGGCGACGTTCGTCCTGATCAGCAGGGCTGCCGCCTAGCTACAGCGCAAGGGGCAGGGTCTCTCGCGGGCCCTGCCCCTTGCTGTATCCGTCGGGCGGAAGCGCTGATTAGGCGCCGTCTCAGGCACGTTGCGGCGAGCATATCCGCAGGTCAGGGCCGGTCTCTGGCCTTCAGATCGACCTTGGAACTGTGGCAGGATCTTGGCTGCTAAGACTGGGCGGTGCTGAGGGAAGCCCCACGGGGGTCGTACCCCCAGGGGTGCGCAGTTCGAGGTTGACTCCGATGATCCGAGCTACCAATCCCATCGCTAACCGACTTCCGTGCGCCCCAGTCGAACCTTCCCGAGGGCGTTGTGCCGGCCGACCGCGGCCCGAGCGGCTGATCCGGTCACTGCCACAGCTCCCTGCACCAGGGCGACTGCTAACTCCTCGGGAAGGCCGGCATGCCTGAGTCGCACTACGGTCCCCTGAAGGTTGTCGATCGCGCTTCTTGCTGTCGTCACGTGCGCGTCCTGAAGTTTCTGATGAAGCTCAACGATGCGCGCACTGTCCTCACTTCTCGCGGCCACGTTCTTGACTAGCTCGTCTCGCAGTTCTGCGCTCTCCTGCTGAGCCTTCACAAGAGCTTCTTGAGCGCGTGTCAGCTCTGCTTCCAGCCTGGTCATCAGGGTCCCAGCGATCTGGACCGACTTGTCAGCGATGTTGATCTGTCTCTCGCGCCGTTGCAGAAGGTGGGTGACCCACACCTGTAACAGGGCACCGAGCCCTAACGCCCCGGCGATGGCAACACCCAAGGTGATCTTCTCGGCGATAGTCACTCTGCCCGCCCTGGTATCGACGTCGTCCTTAGTCGGGCACGGTATCAATCTGCGCCCCATCAGGCTGGGCTTGACTCATGCCGCCACCGCTGCGGCGCTCGACCTTGATGCCGAGGATCGCGTTGGCCTCTGCCCACCGCTCCCAGGTCAGCGGAGGGGCCTTCGCGAGTTGGCGCTGAATCCACTCCTCGCGTGCCGCCTCCTCGGCCGCGGCACGCTCCTCACGACGACTTCTCTTGGTAGTGCTCATCGGCCTTCCCTTCAAGTTTCGCTTCTCCTATCTCCGACGCCGGCCCGTGGGTGGCGGGCTAAGAGTCCCGCTCCTACTTGATGGCGAAGGTCCAGAAGGCCAGGAGGGCGATCACGAACACGGCGCATGTCGACACTCCGCCCCAGAAGTAGTTCATCGGCCTGCCCTGCTGCCCCACCTGTCCTGAGGCGATGAGCTTGTCGGCGACCCGATCCAAGTTGGTCAAACTCTGGCTGACTCGCTCAAGGGAGCGGGCCGTGCCCTGAAGGCCGGAAACTGAGGTGGCAGCACTTGCGAATCGGTCGGCGGCATGCCCCAGTTCCTGCATCCCCGACGCCATCTGATCGAGGCGCGTGTTGACGATCAGAGTGACAGCGTCGTGAAGATTATTGATGCTCGTTGTGCTATTCGCGAGGATCTCAGCCGCTTCGCGCAGTGGGATCACATGGTCTGGAAGAAGCCGCAGAGCATCAGCAGAGTCGCGCAGCATGGGGATGAAGTCAGGCATTCTCTGAAGGTCCCTGGCGGAATCAGCGAGCATCCACCCGTAGTCCTGGAGGCTGCTGATGCTGCGAGCGCTGTCGTGCAACATGTAGGTCTGATCTTCAAGGTTGGCGAAGATGCGAGCCGAGTACTCAAGCGATGCGATCGCGTCCTCGGACAGGTAGGGGCGGTTGAAGGACTCGCTAACCAGGGCCTTGAGAAGGGTAAGCGTCTCCTTGTTTAGGTCCTTCAGCTCATCAATCGCCTGGATAATCTCCAAGCGCATGTTCTCGATGGCGTTGGTCATCATCTCCTGAAGAAGTCGATCGTCGGTGAGCGGGGGCAGCTCTCGCAGGGTGACCGTTAGGTCGCCCTCACGATCAAGCTTCCAATCAAGGAGAACCTTCTTCGGGTACAGCGTCTTCCACAGTTCAGAGTCAACCTCTGTGTGGTGCGCCGAGCAGAGCAGGATGAGGTTGGCGAAGTTGTTGAGCTGTTCCTTCGGGTAGGACGCTTCGTAGCGCGCTTCATCCTTGCCAAGTGCTCGAATGTGAGCGATCTGCACGTTAACTCTCGGCGTGCCACTGCTCGTCATCTTCAAGACGCGTTCCTTGCACGTCGGTTCGTAGCAGGTTCCACGACTGAGCATGAATAGGGCCTTCTCTACTCCGGATCCGTAGTACCTACCCTTGCCCATCCCCACCCCCTGGTTGGTCTCCTCAAGTCAAGGAGTCACGTTAGGCGTGCGGTCCGACACTCTAGGTGGGTCATGAGGTTGCCTGCGCATACTCATAACTGACGCTTATCGGGCACCAGTTGAATTTCGGTCGTCTCCTGCGGTTCCCCGCCGGTCGCCCTGTCGCGTCTTACTGCAGTGCGATTCATTGTGGAGCCATGGTGGATCTCCGGGTCGAAGAACGTTGGGCTAGAGCGTGCCTGCAGGCTGCCCTCGACGAGTGCGAGGTTACGCAGCATGACGACAACTCCGTTGGCGGCATGCACGATCTGAGCATCGCTCGCGGTGGACGGATCTTCGCTGCAGTCGAGGTGACCGCAGCAGCGGATGCTGAGTCAATCGCCCTGTGGAAGCTGATCAACGCGGGCCAGCGCTGGATCGACCCGCAGCTGGCGGGCGGCTGGTTCGTCGCAGTGAATCCAACGGCACGCGCGAAGAGGCTTCGAGCCGAGTTGCCGGGGCTGCTTGCTGATCTTGAACGGCGCGGCATCACCGAAGTGCGCCGCTCCCGCCTGCCCGAGCCACTCGCGTCATCGTTGCAGAACCTTGGTGTCGAGTCGGCGGGACAAGGTGGAACGGCCTACCCGGGAAGCATCTACCCCACGATCCAGCTTCCTCGGGAGAAGTCTGGCGGTTGGGTTGCAGGTACCGGAGATGCTCTCGCGAGCTGGGTCGGCGACTGGTTGAGGGAGCCTGATCAGATGGACAACCTCCATAAGCTCGCGCGATCCGGCATGGAGGAGCGGCACCTGTTCGTGCTACTGCCGGGATTCACCACCGCGCCGTTCTCGGTGGTGGATCTCCTGCTCCGGGACGGAGCGCCGCTGCCGACCGTACCGCCGCAGTTGCCGCCAGAGGTGACACATGTGTGGGCGATGAGTACGTGGGCGAGCGGGGATGGGTTCCGGTGGTCGCCCAGCGAGGGCTGGCGCCGCTTCGTCAAGGTGATTCAGCTGTAACCCATCGAGACGGACGCGGCGCGTCGTGGCGTCTGATGTCGGCCTGAAGCACTACAGTGAACGCAAGCCATGTTCCAACCCTGCGTTCCCCTGGCGCTCGGAGTTGCCGGCTTCCCGCTTCGCAGTCGAGCGGCCCCACAGACATCAAGATCGCTAAGACCACTACATGTGCTATACACCAGGTGCGTTTCTACTACATGTTGTGGTCGCTGCCCGGCGAGGCTCGTTGCGAGTCCCCTGTGGATGTGGTTGAATCACATCGATCAGGAGGCAACCAGCCTCCTTGGATACACAACAACCCGGCGGTGCCGGGTGGGCGCCGTCGGGTCGTTGAGTCTATTGGCGTAGGCCTCAACCTTACCAACCTTAGCTTCGGGACTACCAGTCCCCTGGCGGGTGTCGACGGTGCTCCGTTGTGTAGCGACGAGAGGAGCACGGCATGGGTAAGAGGTGGCGCGGCAGTAGCCGGAGGCCGGCGGGGCGGATGGAGGTCCGGTCGTCGGTCCGGCTGACGCAACAACCGGGTGAGTATGCCCGCTACTCCGGCATCTGGCAGGCGCTGAGGGGTGACTACCAAGCCACCGTCGTCCGAGGGCGTCGGATGCCCCCGACTCGGCTGGGCGGGGCTTGGGTTCTGCTGCGGCGGACCCGGACCAAGCAGTAGTCGCCGCAGGTCTACGTTGAGCGGCTCCGCCCGTTATGGGCGGAGCCGCTCGTCTTGTTCGTGGCGGGTGCTGGGCCTGTGGTGCTGACCCAGTCTCATAGACGGGACTCCTGCGTGCTGAGCGCCACTCCTGGCCGCGCGAGGCGTCATGACGCATCAGTCTTGATGTTGATCGGTATGCAGCGGCCGTCCTACGTGAAATTCCAGGTCAGCGGGGAGTCGACGTGGCTAGCAGGCCATGATGGACCTCGGTCGGGCCCTCCCGACGGACAGGCGGTCCGGCGTCAGCCAGATGGACATGGAAATACTTCGCCCCTGTGTAACGGACTTGCCACGCGCGGGGTCACGAAGCCTTATGGTTACTTCCCAGCGCGCAGATGGACCGTCAGTCGGTGGTTCGGATGGCACAGGTGCCCCTTCGGCCGGCCGAGGGGCAACTGCCTCCGGCGTCCCACTGAGAGGGCGGTGAAGTCCGTGCGCAAGAAGGGACGTCAAGTCCCGGGCAAGACCCGGCAGGACGAAGCTGAACGGTCCAAGCGTTCCGGCGAGTGGCTAGTGCCCGCGTTGCGGGTACTCGGCTACGCGCTCTGGCTCGCGGCGACGTTGGCCGGGGGTTGTGGGCCCAACTGACCTAGCCGGTCAGTTGGGCCCAGGGGAAGGGCTCCGCCTCTCGGCTCGCATACCTGGGGCGGGGTCTTCCTCATGTCCAACGGCGTTGGACGTCTAGTTCAGCGCCGTTGGACATCTACCGATGCGGAGGAGACTACTCGTCGCATGAGAAGTCCACGATGTAATGCCGGAGATTCGTGTGCAGGTTCCACCTCGTCGGGCTATCCCATATCAGCCCAGGCGTCGAGATCCCGTCGCGCGTACAGGTCCGCGTTCCCTTGCTTGCCCCTCGCCTCGGGCACCTCGCCGACGCGTCGCTGTAGCCGCTTCTTGGCCGCTTCGTAGGACCAGGGGAGCACTCCGGTGTCTACCGCTTGGCGCAGCGTCAGGAAGTCCCCGGCAGGGCTTGATAGGCCGTTGACCTGGCATGTCCTCGGGGACCGGGGACACGCAAGCCGCCGAGCCTCCGTCGCGGTGAGGTAGGCAACCTGCGTCTCGGCGGCCTGCCCGCCGATGACCACCTGCCAGCGGCCGAGGGTGCGCGAGGCGCGCGGCATGGCCGCCTCGGGGACCAGCATCTTCCAGTTGTTCGCCGTGTACCGGGCGAGGCAGCGGATGCCGAAGTTCTCCCGTGCCTCGGGTCCGCCGATGGCGCGGGCGGTAAGCATCTGCGCGATGGCGAGCACGTTGACCTTGGCGCTGCGGCCCATGAACAGCAGGTCAGCCGGGGCTGACACGGCGGGGGAGCGCTTCGGATCTCCCTTGCCGCGCGCCTCGGCCCAGAAGTTGACGAGCTGCCCGATGGTGGCGTTCAACTCCTCGGCGATGACGAGCACGCGGGGACCGGGGTCCCAGTCTTCGGCCTCGTGCATGGCCAGGGTGTTCCGCTCGTCGGCGAGCGCGGCCAGGCGCACGAGCGCGTCATGCATCTGCGCCGGCCTGGTGCAGTAGTCGACGCCGGCCAGGCTGAGGGCCCAACGATGCGAGCCCTTGCGGTCGAGGATGACCACCCGCCCGCCTCGGTTGAGGACCTGCACGGCGACCAGCTCGGCGAGCACGCTCTTGCCGGCGCCCGTTCCCGCGCTGACGGCGATGTGCGGGGAGTCGTCGCGCAGGGACAGGGTCACGGGTCGATCGCCTGCACCCTGCCCGATATAGAACTCCCACTCGGCCAGCCGGGGCAGGTACGCGGCGACCTGGTCGTAGCCGACCCTGACCGGCGGACGCTTGCGCACAGTCCACGTGGCGGTTACCCGCGGACCGACCTGATGCCAGGTCTCGACCAGGTCTGCGACGGGGATCTTGCTGCCGATGATGGAGGAGACGAGCTGCCGCTGTTCTCTGGGCAGGTATGGGATGTCGGCAACCAGCTCGATACGCGGGCCCCGGTCGCCGTCAACCGGCCGGCGGAACACAGCCAGCCGGGACGTGACCGGCTGCGCCTTGCGCTGCACCGCCCACGCTGCTCGCTGTGCTCGCTCGGGAAGCCACCGGATGATCGGCTCGACGTGCTCGCCGTACCAGGCGCGTACGGCTTCCTCCGCCGGGCTCAGAGGCTTGGCCAGGCGAGGGGTGAGGTTGCCTAACGACGGATCAACGTGCAGGCGCACGCCGGTCTGCGAGCCCATCGCCGGAGCGAGAGCGGCCAGGGTCGGCGCGATGTACTCACGGTGAAACCGGCGACGCACCAGCCGTTGCCGGCCGCGCCAGACGGCAACCACGGCGGCGCCGCTGGCCGCAGTAAGCGAGGGGTCGGGGAAGGCCACGGCCAGGCCGGTGGCAGCCGGCACACCGAGGCGGTATGCCTGACGCTGCCAGCCGGCCAGCCGGCCCGGACCCCGATGCCGGTAGGGGTAGCCCTGCCGGCCGTCGAGAGGACGGCCGGACAGGTACCGGTAGACCACACGGGGCACCGTGTGCTTGCGCCGTAGCCGGCGAATAGCCCGCTCAAGCTCGGTCACCGCTCGCTCCCCTCGTGCGACAGGTGAGCAAGAGCAGCGGCCATGCCGAGCACGGCGACGGGCAAGCAGGCAACCAGGGTAGTGATCCACCACGGGGCCGACGTGATGCCGGCGGCGACCAGGAGGTGATAGGCCACCTGGCCGAGGGCGCCAACCATGAGAGACCCGATGGCGGACCACTTGGCGAACCGGCGAGCCCGGGGCGGAACCAGGCCCGACAGCCAGGCTCGCAGGGCGTAGGCGGCGTAGACCTCGACGCCGATCGGCAGCGTGATGGCCGTGTTGAGGCTGAACCCGTCGGCGATGCCGGGCAGGGGGTGGACCACCCCGAACCCGGTGAGTCCGCCGAGCCCGACCCACCCGGACCAGATAGCGACGAACGCGGGAAGCGCGATCAGCACTACCGGCCACGCTGCGAGCTGGCGAACCTTGCTCTTGCCCGGGATGGCCTCGGTGCTGGCCTGCGGGTGTCCGTCGTACTCGACCAGCGGAGACGGCCCGGTGAACTTCTCGGCCGGAAGGATCAGCGGAACCGGGGTGGTGTCGACCGGCAGGGCCGGCGGGACCGGGGCAGGCTCGGCGTACTTCCACGGGTCCGATGCGGGCCCGGTCTCAGCCTCGCCCGGCATGGTGAAGGGCTCGGCGACCAGGGCCAGCCGGACAGCCTGAGCCTTGGGGGCGCCCACCTTGAACTCGCGCATGATCCGGTTGCGCGACGGAATCTCGCCGAGCCTGTCAGCCAGGTCCCGGACGGCGGGGAGCAGGTCGACCACGGCACGCGGGTAGGCGCTGGGAACGGTGGCGGTGGTCATCGGTGGCTCAGCTCCCGGCGGGTGTTGGCGACAGTCGGAACGTCAGAGAGGTGGGAGATGTCGTCGGCAACCTGGTCGGCGTGCTGGTCAACCAGCCGGCTGGCGATGACGAACGGCGCGAGCATCGCGGCCGGGCCGCCGATGACGACCAGGCCGAGCACGTAGGCGGCGGTGCCGTTCATCGGGCACCTGCCAGCGCCTCAGAGCGGCAGGGGATGCACCGGCCGGCAGGCTGGCCGACGTGCCCCGGCTTCTGGCAGCGGTCGCCACCGGCGGTCATCGGAAGGGCAGCGCCCTTGCGCTCCGGGTACGGGTAGCCGTTGGTCCCGGGGTTGTTGCTCTTGTTCTTGGGAAGGAATCGACGCCAGTCGCGGGCGCTTGCGCCCGTCTTCAACTTCCCTTGGTCTTCAACACTTCGGGTGTCACCCTGGCTGTCACCCCCGGCGGGCTGATTCGTCACCCCCGCCGGCTGATTCGTCACCCCCGGGCCGTTGTTCGTCACCCCCTCGCCGGTCACCAACCGGTACACGCGGGTGGCGATACCGCCGACCTTGGACACGACCAGGCGGCCGAGCTGCACCAGCTTGGCGAGAGCCCGCTGCACGGTCCGCTCAGAGCAGCCGGCGTACTCGGCCAGGGTGGCGACAGAGGGCCAGGCGTTGCCCTCGTTGTTGGCGTGAGCGGCGATGGCGATAGCCACGGCACGTTCGTTCTTCCCGAGATCACGGGTCGCGAGCAGGGCAGCCTTGACAGATACACTCATGGCGGGTCGGGGTCTCCTCCCGATCAAGGCCAGGGAGACCGGGTGTTCCAGCACCCGCCCTGGCCGTCTCTATCTGGGGAGACAGACCGTCGGCACGTACGTGATCAGTGCTAGTGCATGCCGTAGGTGAAGTAGACGTAGGCGTGCCCGGCCGGGCCGAACATGACCGCGTTGCGCGGCGTACGCCCCCGGTGGGCGTGCGAGGCGGGATCGCCGGCGGTGCCCGCGTACGCCTCGACCTCGGTGATCCGGACGGTGACCCCGCCGGCGGTCAGCCGGCAGCCGAGCAGCCCGCGGGCGGCCGGCAGCACCGGACCGGCGAGCAGGTCGGCGAGGTCGGCGAGCCCGGCCGGCTCGGCCCGGTCGGCCGGCTCGGCGAGGTCCGCCGGCTCGGCGAGGTCCGCCGGCCGTCGGTCGGAGTGCGCCACCACGGGTCCGACCCTATCCGGCCGTCCCGCCGGCCGCCGGGGACCGCTGCCGGCCCTCGCCCGCCCTGGCGCTGCCCACCCGCCACGACTTAAATAGTATGTTGAAAACGGAGCGTTGATGTGATGAGGTCGGGACATGACGGAGGACCTCTTCACCGCGCCCGACGCGGGCCGGGCCCGCGCCGAGCGCACCTACGCCGCCCTGCACCGGATCGCCGAGCGGCACGCCGACACCGACGCCCGCCGCCGCCGGCACACCAACCCGTACCTGCCCGACCCGTACGAGGCGATCGCGCTGGTGACCTCGCTGGCGGCCGGCGGCGCCGAGCCGGAGCCCGGCGAGGAGCCGGTCGACGACGGCGACCTCACCGCCGCGCTCACCCTGATCCCCCACCTGCGCGCCGAGGTCGACGCGCTGGAGGCCGGCCTGCTGACCCTGGCCCGCGGGCGCGGCCTGACCTGGCAGGCGATCGCCTACGGCCTCGGCCTGGGCAGCGCCCAGGCGGCGAAGCAGCGCTTCGAACGCCTCGCCGCCCGCACCGCCACCGGCGACTGACCCGATCGTCCGCAGTGCAGCCGGCCGGCGGCGCACCGAGCCCGGCTGGGCGACATACCGGCGCGGCGGCGCGTCCGGCGGGCGCGCTGGCGGTTCGGGGAGACTGGGGCAGACTGTGCCGGGAATCGATCGGCGGGAGGGGCGATGGAGCGGGCGGAGATGCTGGCGTACTGCCTGGCGAAGCCGGGCGCCTGGCTGGACCAGCCGTGGGAGGGCGACGAGGTGGTGAAGGTGGGCAGCCGGATCTTCGCGTTCCTCGGTTCGCCGGCCAACCCGCCGACGATCGGGGTCAAGTGCGGCCCGAGCCGCGAGGTCGCCGACGAGTGGCTGCACCGGCACCCCGACGACGCCCGGGTGATGCCCTACATCGGCCGGTCCGGCTGGAACACGCTGCGGCTGGACGGCCGGATCGACGACGAGGAGCTGATCGAGGCGGTCGACGCCTCGTACGACGCGGTGGTGGCGAAGCTGCCGAAGCGGGAGCGGCCGACGGCCTGACCGGGCCGGCACCGCGCGGCGCGGGTCGCGAAACCGCTGCCCCGGCGCGCACCGGGGCAGCGGTTCCCTGACGTCGACTCAGCGCGGGACGACGCGCTCGGCGGCCCACTCCCGCCAGCCGGCCAGCCGGTCCGCGGCGGCGGCCAGCTGGTCGGCCACCGGCCCGGGGCCGGTGGAGCCGGGCGTGATCCGGGCCGCGAGCGCGGAGCGGACCGACAGCACGTCCCGCACCGACGGGTCGAGGTGCTCGCTCACCGCTGCCAGGTCGGCGTCGGAGACCTCGTCGAGCGCGCAGTCCCGGGCCACGCAGAGCGCCACCAGCCGGCCGGTGATCTCGTGCGCGTCGCGGAACGGCACGCCCCTGCGCACCAGCCAGTCGGCCACCTCGGTGGCCAACGAGAAGCCCACCGGGGCGGCGGCCACGAGCCGGTCCGCCCGGACCGTCATGGTGGAGATCATCCCGGCGAGCGCGGGCAGCAGCAGTTCGAGGGTGTCGACCGCGTCGAAGGCGGGCTCCTTGTCCTCCTGCATGTCCCGGTCGTAGCTCATCGGCAGGCCCTTGAGCATGGTGAGCACGCTCATCAGCCCGCCGACCAGCCGACCGGACTTGCCCCGGGCCAGCTCGGCGATGTCCGCGTTCTTCTTCTGCGGCATGATCGACGAGCCGGTGGCGAAGGCGTCGTCCAGCTCCACCCAGCCGAACTCCTGCGAGGTCCAGAGCACCACCTCCTCGCCGAGGCGGGACAGGTGCACCCCGATCATCGCGGTGACGAAGAGGAACTCGGCGACGAAGTCCCGGTCGGCCACCGCGTCCATCGAGTTGGCGAACGAGGTGCGGAAACCCAGCTCCTTGGCGACCGCGACCGGGTCCAGCGGCAGGCCGGAGCCGGCCAGCGCGCCCGCACCGAGCGGACTGACCGCCGTCCGGTGGTCCCAGTCGCGCAGCCGTTCCAGGTCGCGCAGCAACGGCTGCACGTGGGCGAGCAGCCAGTGCCCGAAGGTGACCGGCTGGGCGTGCTGGAGGTGGGTCATCCCCGGGGCGGCGGTGTCCACGTGCCGCTCGGCCTGCTCGACCAGCGCCTCGGCCAGCTCGACCAGCCGGGCGGCCACGCCACGGGCGTGGTCGCGCAGGTAGAGCCGCAGGTCGGTGGCGACCTGGTCGTTGCGGGACCGGCCGGCGCGCAGCTTGCCGCCGAGGCTGCCGAGCCGCTCCAGCAGGCCACGCTCCAGCGCGGTGTGCACGTCCTCGTCGTCGACGGTGGGACGGAACTCCCCGGAGGCGCAGGCCGCCTCCAGGTCGTCCAGAGCCGCCAGGATCCGGCCCAGTTCCTCGGGGTCGAGCAGGCCGGCGCCGGCCAGGACCCGGGCGTGCGCCCGGGAGCCGGCGATGTCGTACGGCGCCAGCCGCCAGTCGAACTGCACGCTCACCGACAGCCGGGCCAGGGCCTCGGCGGGGCCGCCGGCGAACCGGCCGCCCCAGAGGCTGGTGCGGTTGGTGGCGGCGCTGTTCTCGGTCAGGCTCTTGTCGTCCACCCCACCCATTGTGGCAGCGCTCACCGTTGGCTCCCGACCGCGGGGCTCACTCGCCGCGCTCCTTCACTCCTCGCGCTCGCACCCACGATCAGGCGCCACCCAGCCGGGCGTCCCGCGCGGCGGCCATCTTGCTCGGCAGGCCCCACAGCTGCACGAAGCCCTTGGCCAGGGACTGGTCGAAGGTGTCGCCGGTGTCGTAGGTGGCCAGGCCGAAGTCGTAGAGGCTGGCCTCGGAGCGGCGGCCGGTCACGGTGGCCCGGCCGCCGTGCAGGGTGAGCCGCACCTCGCCGGAGACGTGCTGCTGGGCGTCGTCGATGAACGCGTCCAGCGACCGCTTCAGCGGCGAGAACCACAGGCCGTCGTAGACCAGCTCGCCCCAGCGCTGGTCCACGCTGCGCTTGAACCGGGCCAGGTCGCGCTCGACGGTGACCGCCTCCAGCTCCTGGTGGGCGGTGATCAGCGCGATGGCGCCCGGCGCCTCGTACACCTCGCGGCTCTTGATGCCGACCAGCCGGTCCTCGACCATGTCGAGCCGGCCGACCCCCTGGGCGCCGGCGCGCCGGTTCAGCTCCAGGATCGCCTGGTACGGGGTGACCGTCTCGCCGTCCACGGCGACCGGCACGCCGGCGTCGAAGGTGATCACGACCTCGTCCGGGTCGCGCTCCTGCGCCGGGTCGGAGGTGTACGAGTAGAGGTCCTCGATCGGGCCGTTCCAGATGTCCTCCAGGAAGCCGGTCTCCACCGCGCGACCCCACAGGTTCTGGTCGATCGAGTACGGCGACTTCGCCGACACGTCGATCGGCAGGCCCTTCTCCTCGGCGAAGGCGATCGCCTTGTCCCGGGTCCAGGCGAAGTCCCGGGCCGGCGCGATGATCTTGAGGTCGGGCGCGAGCGCGCCCAGACCGACCTCGAAGCGGACCTGGTCGTTGCCCTTGCCGGTGCAGCCGTGCGACACGATCGTGCCGCCGTACTTCTTGGCGGCGGTGACCAGGTGCTTGACGATCAGCGGCCGGGACAGCGCGGAGACCAGCGGGTAGCGGTCCATGTAGAGGGCGTTGGCCCGGATCGCCGGCAGGCAGTACTCGGCGGCGAACTCGTCACGCGCGTCGACCACCTCGGACTCCGCCGCGCCGCAGTCGAGCGCGCGCTGCCGGATGACGTCGAGGTCCTCGCCGCCCTGCCCGACGTCGACCGCCACCGCGATCACCTCGGCGCCGGTCTGCTCGGCCAGGTACGGGATGGCGACGGAGGTGTCCAGCCCTCCGGAGTACGCCAGGACGACCCGCTCGGTCATGGTGTGGTGCTCCCTTCAACGTTCTCTTCCCGGCGGGCCCAGCCGGCGAGCTTCTCGCCGAGCGCGGCCCCGCCGACGGCCTCGCGGGCCACGACGAGGATGGTGTCGTCGCCGGCGATGGTGCCGACGACCTCGGGCAGGCCCGCTCGGTCCAACGCGCTGGCCAGGTAGTGCGCCGCGCCCGGCGGGGTGCGCAGCACGGCGATGTTGCCGCTGTAGTCGACCCCGTTGAGCAGCTCACGCAGCAGCCGCACCAGCCGGGCCGGTGCGGCCTCGGCCTCGCGCAGCGGCCGCTGGCCGTCCTCGGGGATCAGGTAGACGGCCCGCCCGTCGCCGCCGCGGACGGTGACCGCTCCCAGTTCCTTCAGGTCCCGGGAGAGGGTGGCCTGGGTGACCTGGATGCCGTCGCCGGCGAGCAGGTCGGCCAGTTCGGTCTGCGAGTGGATCGCCTTGTCGCGGATCAGCTCGACGATGCGGGCGTGCCGGGCGGCGCGGGTCAGCGGGGCGGTCATCGGTTCTCCCTGGTCGCGGTGACGCCCGGCGCCGCCGCGTCCGGAGCCGCGGCCGCGGCCTCGAGGAGGAACGTGAGCAGCGCCTTCTGGGCGTGCAGCCGATTCTCCGCCTGGTCGAAGACGGCGCTGCGCGGGCCGTCGAGCACCTCGTCGGTGATCTCCTCGCCCCGGTGCGCGGGCAGGCAGTGCAGCACGATCACGTCCGGCGCGGCCTGGCCGAGCAGCTCGGCGTTGACCTGGTACGGCCGGAACGGGGTGATCCGGTCCAGCCCGTCGTCCTCCTGGCCCATCGAGGTCCAGGTGTCGGTGGCGACCACGTCGACGCCCTTGACCGCCTCGATCGGATCGGTCAGCACGTTCACCGAACCTCCGGTGCCGGCGGCGATCTCGGCGGCCCGGGCCACCACCGCGGGGTCGGGGGCGAAGCCGGCCGGGCCGGCCACCCGTACGTGCATCCCGGCGGTCGCCCCGGCCAGCAGGTACGAGTGGGCCATGTTGTTGGCCCCGTCGCCGAGGTACGCCAGGGTGCGCCCGGCGGTGCCGCCGCACCGCTCCCGGACGGTGAGCAGGTCGGCCAGGAGCTGGCAGGGGTGGAAGCCGTCGGTGAGCGCGTTGACCACCGGCACGCTCGCCCCCGCGGCCACCTCGGCGATCCGGTCGTCGCCGTGGGTACGCAGCACGATCGCCGCGACGTAGCGGGACAGCACCCGCCCGGCGTCGGCCAGCGTCTCGCCCCGGCCGAAGTGGGTCACCTGGGTGTCCACCACGAGCGGGTGGCCGCCCAGCTCGGCGATGCCGGCGTCGAAGGAGATCCGGGTACGCAGGCTCTGCTTGTCGAAGAGCACCGCCACCGACCGCGGCCCGGCCAGCGGCCGGTAGGCGAACCGGTCCGCCTTCATCCGCGCGGCCAGCTCCAGCACCGCCGACTGCTCGGCCGGGCTCAGGTCGTCGTCGCGCAGGAAGTGCCGAGGGCTCATGGGGTGGTCTCCGGGGCGGGGGTGGCAGAGGTGGCAGGGGTCGCAGGGGTGGGCACCGCGGTCGGGACGCCCACCGTCGGGGCACCCGCGCCGGCGGCGGCGGGCGCGGTGGCGTCCAGCGCGGCGGGCAGCGCGGCCAGGAACGCGTCGGCCTGGGCGGCGGTGAGGATCAGCGGCGGGGCGAGCCGGACCACGCCGGGCTGCACCGGGTTGACCAGGAAGCCGGTCTCCCGCAGCGCCTCGGCCAGCACCGCCGCGACCGGGGCGGTGAGCACCACGCCGAGCAGCAGGCCGGCGCCGCGCACCCCGTCCACCAGCGGGTGGCCGAGCCCCTCGATGCCGCGGCGCAGCCGCTCGCCGATCCGCTTGACGTGGTCGAGCAGCCCCTCGCCGGCGATGGTGCGCACCACCGCGAGCGCGGCCGCGCAGCTGACCGGGTTGCCGCCGAAGGTGGTGCCGTGCGAACCGGGGCGGAGCAGCTCGGCGGCCCGCCCGAAGGCCAGGCAGGCGCCCAGCGGCAGCCCGCCGCCGAGCCCCTTGGCCAGGGTGACCACGTCGGGCTCGACCCCCTCGGCCTGGTGGGCGAACCAGTGCCCGGTACGCCCGATGCCGGTCTGCACCTCGTCGAGGACCAGCAGCGCGCCGTGCCGGGCGGTGATCCGCCGGGCGGCGGCCAGGTAGCCGGTCGGGGGGACGACCACGCCGTTCTCGCCCTGGATCGGCTCCAGGATGACCATCGCGGTGGCGTCGGTGACCGCCGCCTCCAGCGCGGCGGCGTCGCCGTAGTCGACGTGGCTGACCTCGCCGGGCAGCGGCCGGAACGGGTCGGCCTTGGCCGGCTGGCCGGTGAGCGCCAGCGCGCCCATGGTCCGGCCGTGGAAGCCCCCCGTCGTGGCCACCACGTGGGTGCGGCCGGTGAGCCGGGAGAGCTTGAACGCCGCCTCGTTGGCCTCCGCGCCGGAGTTGGCGAAGAAGACCCGGCCGGGCCGGCCGGCCAGCGCCAGCAGCAGCTCCGCCAGCGCCACCGGCGGCTCGGCGACGTAGAGGTTGGAGACGTGCCCGAGCGTCGCCACCTGCCTGGACACGGCGGCCACCACGGCCGGGTGGGCGTGGCCGAGGGCATTCACCGCGATCCCGCCGACCAGGTCGACGTACTCCCGGCCGGCGTCGTCGGTCACGACCGCGCCGGCGCCGGCGACCAGGGCCAGCGGCGGGGTGGCGTAGTTGTCCATCATGGACTGCGACCAGCGCTCGACGAGCGTGCTCATGACCGGACCGGACCTTCCTTGTTCGCGACGGCGGGGCCTGGCCGCTCCGCTCGCGCACTCGGCGCGCTCACGACCATCGTGCCGAACCCTTCCGAGGTGAAGACCTCGAGCAGGGTGGAGTGGGCGACCCGGCCGTCGACGACGTGCGCGGCCGGCACCCCCTGGCGCACCGCGCGCAGGCAGGCCTCCATCTTGGGGACCATGCCCGACTCCAGGCGCGGCAGCAGCTTCGCCAGGTCGTCGGTGGTGATCTCGGAGACCAGGCTGTCGGTGTCCGGCCAGTCGGCGTAGAGGCCCGGCACGTCGGTGAGGACGACCAGCTTGCGCGCGGCCAGGGCGACCGCGAGCGCGGCGGCCGCGGTGTCGGCGTTGAGGTTGTGCAGCACCCCGTCGGCGTCCGGGGCGACGGTGGAGATCACCGGGATCCGGCCGGCCGCGATCAGGTCGGTGACCGCCGAGACGTCGACCGACTCCACGTCGCCGACCTGCCCGACGTCCACCGGCTCCCCGTCGACGTACGCGGGCCGGCGCACCGCGGTGAACAGCCCGGCGTCCTCGCCGGAGAGGCCGACCGCGAACGGGCCGTGCGCGTTGATCAGGCCGACCAGTTCCCGGCCGACCTGGCCGACCAGCACCATCCGGACCACGTCCATCGCCTCCGGGGTGGTGACCCGCAGGCCGCCGCGGAACTCGCTGTCGATGCCGAGCCGGCCGAGCATGGCGGAGATCTGCGGCCCGCCGCCGTGCACCACGACCGGCTTCAGCCCGGCGTAGCGGAGGAAGACCATGTCCGCGGCGAAGGCACGCTGCAGCTCCGGGTCGACCATGGCGTTGCCGCCGTACTTGATCACGACGGTGGAGCCGGAGAAGCGGGCCAGCCAGGGCAGCGCCTCGATCAGCGTGGCGGCCTTGGCCTGGGCGCGGGTGAGGTCGGTGGTGAGGCTCATGTCGAGTAGGCCGAGTTCTCGTGCACGTACGCGTGGGAGAGGTCGTTGGTCCAGATGGTGGCCGCGGCGTCGCCGGCGTGCAGGTCGATCCGGATGGTGACGTCCCGCCCGGTGAGGTCGACCTTCGACCGGTCCTCGGCGGCGGCGCCGGAGCGGCACACCCAGACCTCGTTGACCGCGACGTCCACGCCGTCCGGCTCGAACGCGGCGGCGGTGGTGCCGACGGCGGCGAGGATCCGGCCCCAGTTCGGGTCGTTGCCGAACAACGCGGTCTTGACCAGGTTGTTGCGGGCCACCGCCCGGCCGACCTCGACCGCGTCGTCCTCGCTGGCCGCGCCGACCACGTCGACGGCGATCTGCTTGGTGGCGCCCTCGGCGTCGGCGACGAGTTGCTGGGCCAGGTCGTGGGCGGCCGCGGTGACCGCCGCGGTCAGCTCGGCGACGCTGGGCGTGATGCCGCTGGCGCCGCTGGCCAGCAGCAGCACGGTGTCGTTGGTGGACATGCAGCCGTCGGAGTCGACCCGGTCGAAGGTGACCCGGCACGCCTCGCGCAGCGCGGCGTCGAGCACCTCCGGCCCGGCCACCGCGTCGGTGGTCAGCACGCAGAGCATGGTGGCCAGCCCGGGGGCCAGCATGCCGGCGCCCTTGGCCATCCCGCCGACGGTCCAGCCGCTGCCCCGCGCCACCGCCGTCTTCGGCCGGGTGTCGGTGGTCATGATCGCCTCGGCGGCCGGTGCGCCGCCGTCGCGGGACAGCCCGCGCACCGCCTTGTTCACCCCGGCGAGCAGCGCGGCCATGGGCAGCCGCTCGCCGATCAGGCCGGTGGAGCAGACCGCTACCTCCCCGGCGCCCAGCATCAGCCGGGCGTTGGCGGCGCTGAGCGCGGCGGCGGTGTGTTCGGCGGTGGCGTGGGTGTCCTGGAAACCGGCGTGGCCGGTGCAGGCGTTGGCGCCGCCGGAGTTGAGCACCACGGCGCGGACCACCCCGCCGCGGACGACCTGCTGGCTCCAGAGCACCGGCGCGGCCTTCACCCGGTTGGCGGTGAACACCCCGGCCACGCCGGCGTCCGGGCCGTCGTTGACCACCAGCGCCACGTCGCTGGCGCCGCTGGCCTTCAGCCCGGCCGCGACGCCGGCGGCCCGGAACCCCCGAGGAACGGTGACTGTCACGGCGCCATCCCTTCGTTCGCGACTGCGGGGCTCCGCTGCGCTGCACTCCTCGCGCTCACGGCACCATCCCTTCGTTCGCGACTGCGGGGCTCCGCTGCGCTGCACTCCTCGCGCTCACGGTGCTACCCCCCAGACGGACAGGCCGGTGGTCTCCGGCAGGCCGAGCATCAGGTTGGCGCACTGCACGGCCTGGCCGGCGGCGCCCTTGCCGAGGTTGTCCAGCGCGCTGACCACGACCATCCGGCGGGAGTCGACGTCGACGGTGGCCTGCAAATGGCAGGAGTTGGAGCCGAGCGTGGCCGCGGTGTGCGGCCACCGCCCCTCCGGCAGCACGTGCACGAACGGCGCGTCCGCGTACGCCTCGGCGAGCACCGCCTGCGGGTCGACGCCGCGGGCCGGCACGGCGGTGACGGTGGCCAGGATGCCGCGCGGCATCGGCGCGAGGACCGGGGTGAAGGAGAGGCTGGTGGCGCCGGTGGCTTGCTTGATCTCCGGGACGTGCTGGTGGGTGCCGACCCGGTAGGGCGACAGGTCGCCCATCACCTCGCTGCCGAGCAGGTGCGGCTTGGCCGCCTTGCCGGCGCCCGAGGTGCCGGAGGCGGCCACCACCACCACGTCGGCCGGCTCGGCGGCGCCGGCGGCGATCAGCGGGGCCAGCGCCAGCGTGATCGCGGCGGCGTAGCAGCCGGTGTTGGCCACCCGGGTCGCGCCGGCGATGGCCGCCCGCTGCCCGGGCAGCTCCGGCAGGCCGTAGGTCCAGCGGCCGGCGTGGGTGCCGCCGTAGTACTGCGCCCAGTCGTACGGGTCGGCGAGCCGGTGGTCGGCGCCGAGGTCGACCACGCGCACCTCCTCCGGTAGCCGGCTGGCCAGCGCCGCCGACTCGCCGTGCGGCAGGGCCAGGAAGACCAGGTCGGCGTCGGCGAGCGTGGCCGGGTCGGTCTCGGCGAGCACCAGGTCGAGCCCGGCCAGCTGCGGGTGGACCGCGTCGACCCGGTGCCCGGCCTGGCTGTGCGCGGTGGCGGCGACCAGCTCGAACTCCGGGTGCCCGGCCACCAGGCGGAGCAGCTCGCCGCCGGCGTAGCCACTGGCCCCGGCGACCGCGACTCGGATACCCATACTCACCTCCGCATGACTATGCAGATACGCTATCAACGATGATCGCCCGCTGCAAGTTCATGCGGTCCATTGCATGAAAATGGGACGTGACGCGGGTCACAATCGGGCACTTGGGTGACATCCGGTCGGGCCCCCTCAGGGACGCCCGGCATGCCGTGCCGTGTCGGGTGGGGCGGGACGCCGGGCCGGGCCGGGCGGCGGTAGCGTTGCGCCACATTCGTCGCCGGTGGGCGGTCAGCCGTCGGCGGAACGCTCGGGATCGTACGGAGGATGGCGCATGTCCAACGGCGAAGAGCCGCACCCGGGGCGCGACGACGCGGCCGGGCGGCCGGGGTTCGAGACCGCGCTGCGTGGCTACGACAAGCGGCAGGTGGACCGCCACCTGGAGCAGGTCGACGGCCGGCTGGCGGCGCTGACCGCCGAGCGGGACCGGGCCAGCGCCCAGGTCCAGGAGCTGACCGGGCAGCTGCACCGGCTGCACGCCGAGCTGACCGAGTTGCGCCAGCGCCCGGCCCAGCCGGAACGCGCCGCGTTCAGCGACCTCGGGCCGATGGTCGAACAGATCCTCGGGCTGGCCGAGAAGCAGGCCGAGGCGATCACCGGCGCGGCCGAGCAGCGCGCCGGGGAGCTGCGGGCCGAGGCCGAGTCGGTGCTGGCCGCGGCCCGGGAGCGGGTCGCCGAGGCCATGCGCACCCTCGAGGAGGAGACCGCGGCCCACCGCGCCGAGCAGGAGCAGGCGTACGCGGAACGGCAGGCGGCCGCCGAGGCGGAGCTGGCCGAGATCCGCGCCGCCGCCGAGCAGGCCCGGGCCGAGGGCGAGGCCGCCCACCAGCGGGCGATGCAGGAGGCGCAGCGGCTCAGCGAGCAGAGCGCGCAGCAGGTCGAGCAGGCCCGCAACGCCGCCGAGGCGCTGACCAAGGCCGCCCGTACCCAGATCCAGCAGGAGGTCCAGGCGGCCCGGGCCCGCGGCCAGCAGGAGCTGACCCAGTGGCGGGCGGGCGTCGAGCGGGAGCTGACCGAGCGGCGCGCCGCGGTCGAGCAGGAGCTGGCCGACCAGCGCGCGGCGGTCGAGGAGGAGCTGGCGTCGCTGGTCACCGAGACCCAGCGGTACACCACCGAGCTGCGCGAGCACGCCGACGAGCAGGACGCCGCGCACGCCGAGCAGCTCGCCGCCGTCCAGCAGGAGATCGCCGAGCGACGGCAGGCGCTGGCTCAGGTACGCGGGGAGCTGGAGACCGCGCAGCAGCAGCTCGCCCGGGCCCGGCAGGACTGCGCCGGCGCGGAGCGGGAGCTGGTGCAGTCGCAGCGGCGGCTCAGCGAGGTGCAGCGGGAGCTGACCGACGAAACGGCCCGGCTGGACGCGGCCCGGCAGGCGGCCGAGGCCGCCGAACAGCACGCCCGGGAGGTACGCGCCCGGGTGCGCCGCGAGGCGAAGCGGGTGGCCGACCTGGCCGCGGCGGCGGTGATGGCGGCGGCCGCGGGCGGCACCGAGACCGCGGAGTACCCCCTGGTGGCGGCCCGCCCCGGTGACGGCGGCGCGGAGCCGGCCGCGGCGGACCACGGGCCGGCGGCGGTTGCGACGGAGCACGGGCCGGCGGCGACCGCGGAGGCGGACCGGGCCACTCCGGCGCACGACGGACCGGCCGGTCCGGCCACCGTGGCGGCCGGACCGGCGGCCAGCGGCGACGCCGAGCCGGCCGGCGCGGACGCGGGAGCCACGCCGGACCCCGGACGGACGGGCCAGCACCCGGATGCCGATGCCGTGGCGGTCGACGAGCCCGCGGCGGGCCGGACCGACGCCGGGGTGTGGGCGGCGGGCCACGACCGGCAGCCCGCCGGGGACGGCAGCCGGGCCGACGGCGACGGGCGCTCGCCCGTGGAGTGGTTCCCCCGCCCCGTGCGCCCGGCGGCTGCCGACGGCGCCGACCGCCGCCCTGACGGCGGCGCCGACCAGCGGCACGACGGCGAGGCGGTGGTCACCGCCTGAGCGCCGGTCGGCGGGGTGGCGCCGTCGGTCCGGGGCGCCCCTCCCCGACCGCGCGCCTCGGTCGAATCCGGGCAGGTTCTCGGCTGCGACGTGCGTCGCGGGTGGCCGACCATGCCGTCGCCGCTGGCCTTTCGGCCGATGTGCGCGGCCGAGATCGGCGCCACGGCGCCACACATCGACTGGCATAATTACCTCGGCGGTGGTGTGGGGCCGACGACGGCCCGCGGGGGCACACAGCGGAGGTCGCATGGGGCTGTCGTTCCAGATCCTCGGCCCGGTCCGGGTGCTCCGCGACGGCCGCCCACTGCGGTTGCCGGCCGGCCGGCCGACCGCGCTGCTGGTCACCCTGCTGCTGCACGCGGGCGTGGCGGTCCCGGTGGAACGGCTGCGCCAGGAGCTGTGGGGCGGGCAGGCGCCCGCCTCGGCGGTGGCGAACCTGCGCAGCCACGCGAGCCAGCTGCGGCACCTGCTCACCGGCCCCGGCGAGCCGGTGCGGCTGCACGCCGAGGGCGGCGGTTACCGGCTCCGGGTGGCGCCGGGTGAGCTGGACGCCACCGAGTTCGAGCGGCTGGTCACCGAGGGCCAGGCGGCCCGCGCCCGGGGCGAGCCGGCGGTCGCGGCCAACCTGTTCGAGCGGGCGCTGGCGCTCTGGTCGGAGACCGAGCCGCCACCGGCGTACGGGGCGGTGACGGCGGCCGCGTTCGACCGGCTGCGCGAACGCCGGGCC
The DNA here is from genome assembly GCF_056150265.1 of Micromonospora desertarenae. Classification (NCBI taxonomy): domain Bacteria; kingdom Bacillati; phylum Actinomycetota; class Actinomycetes; order Micromonosporales; family Micromonosporaceae; genus Micromonospora; species Micromonospora desertarenae. The sequence continues at coordinate 186,281 of NZ_JAXCFQ010000010.1, read as the reverse complement.
GGCGCCCGGGAGGCGTACGCCGCGTGCCGGCTGGAGCTGGGCGACCCGGGCAGCCCCGCGCTGCTGGCCCTGCTCCGCGCGCACCTGAGCGAGAACCCGCTGCGGGAGCCGGCCTGGGCGCTGCTGATGACCGCCCAGTGCCGGGCCGGCGACCAGGCCGCCGCGGTGCAGACGTACCGCAGCGCGTGCCGGGCGCTCGCCGGGGAGCTGGGCGTCTCCCCCGGCCCCGAGCTTTCCGAGCTGTACCGCTCGGTGCGCCGGCACGACCCCCGGTTGCTGCCGGCCGGCAACCGCGCCCGCCCGCGGGCCCGCGGCCGGTCCACCGGATCCGCCACCGCGCCGGTGCCGCACGAGCTGCCCTGCGCCGCCGCGCCCTTCGTCGGACGGCACGCCGAACTGGCCCGCCTCGGCGCCGCGCTGGCCGGCGCCGGCGAGCGCCCCGTCGCGGTGTCGGTCTACGGCATGGCGGGCACCGGCAAGTCCGCGCTCGCGCTGCGGGCCGCGGCCGAGGCGCTGGACGCCTTCCCCGACGGCCAGCTCCACCTCGACCTCGGCGGCTCGGTCGCGGACACCCCGCTGCCGCCGATCCAGGTGGCCAACCGGGTGCTCCGGTCGCTCTGCCCCACCTCCCGGCCGGACCCGGCCAGCCTCGCCGAGGCCCGGGCCCGGATCCGGTCCCTGCTGTTCAACCGGCGGGTGCTGCTGGTGCTCGACAACGCCGCCGACGCCGCCCAGGTCGACGGCCTGCTGCCGGTACGCGGCGGGTGCGCGCTGCTGGTGACCAGCCGCGCCCCGCTGCTCGACGGGGCGGACCGGCCGCTGCGGCTCGATCCGCTCCCCCCGCCGGAGGGGCTCGCCCTGCTCCGGGCGGCCGCCGGCGCCCGCCGGGTGGACGAGGAGCCGGAGGCCGCCGGCGCGGTGGTGGCGCTCTGCGAGGGGTTACCGCTGGCACTGCGTACCGCCGCCCGCCGGCTCGCCGAGGGACCGCACTGGTCGCTGGGGCGGCTGGCCCGGCTGCTGCGCGACGAGCGCTACCGGCTCGCGGAGACCGGGCTGCGGCCCCGGCTGACCGCCAGCTACCGCCGGCTCGGATCCGCGGCCCCGGTGTTCCGCCGGCTCGGCCGGGCCCGGCCCGGGCCGGTCACCGCCGAACTGGCCGCCGCGCTGACCGGCCAGCCGCCCGAGGACGCCGCGCGGGCCCTGGACCGGCTGGTGGCCGCGCAGCTCGCCGAGCCGGCCGGGCCCGGCCGGTTCCGCATCGGCGACCTGGTCCGGCTCTACGCCGCCGAACTCGCCGCGGCCGAGCAACCGGATCCCGACGCCGCCCGGCCCGACCCGGACGACGGGCGGCCCGGACCCGCCGTGCCCGGGCAGCGCCGCACCACCGGCCCGGGCGGCTGAGGTCGCGACGCCGGGTGCGGCCCCGGAACGGGGGGTGTTCCGCGTGGTCCGCGCCGGGCGAGCGGGCGGCCTGGTCAGGCCGGGGCCGGGCGCTGCTCGCGGTAGCCGCGCGCCTGGAGGGTGAACAGCCGGGCGTAGCCGCCACCGGCGGCGAGCAGCTCGTCGTGGCCGCCGCACTCGGCGATCCGGCCGTCGGCCAGCACCACGATGCGATCGGCGTCGCGCACCGCGTTCAACCGGTGCGAGATGAGCAGGCTGGTCCGCCCGGCGCGCAGCCGGCGCAGCCGGACGTGCAGGTCGTGCTCGGCCTCCGCGTCCAGCCCGGAGCTGGGCTCGTCGAGCACGAGCAGGTCCCGGTCGGCCCGGAGGAAGCCGCGGGCCAGCGCGATCCGCTGCCACTGCCCGCCGGAGAGGACCACCCCCGCCCCCGGGTCGTCCCGGTCCGGCCCGTCGAAGAAGATCCGGGTGAGCAGGGTGTCGTAGCCGCGGGGCAGGGCGGTGAGGGCGTCGTCGATGCCGGCGTGCCGGGCGGCGGCCCGCAGCCGGGCCGGGTCGTCGCGGGCGGCCAGGTCGCCGACCGCGATGTTCTCCCCGGCACTGAGGTCGTACGGCATGAAGTCCTGGAACACCGCGCCCAGCCGCTCCCGCAGCGCCGCCGGGTCGAACTCGCGCAGGTCCACCCCGTCCCAGCTGATCGTGCCGCGCTCCGGGTCGTAGAACCGGCAGAGCAGCTTCACCAGGGTGCTCTTGCCGGCCCCGTTGAGCCCGACCAGCGCGGTGGTCGAGCCGGCGGGCAGGAACAGGTCCACCCCGCGCAGCACCCACGGATGCTCCGGCGAGTAGCGGAACCACACGTCGCGCAGCTCGATCCCCCGCCGCAGCGGCGGCACCGGGCGCGGCGCGGCCGGCACCGGCAGGTCCGGCTCGGCGTGCGTCACCTCGTCGTAGTGGTCGAAGAGCAGCAGCGCCTGGTGGATCGCGCCGAGCTGCCCGACCAGGTTGCCCAGCGCGCCCTGCACGCCGGGCACGGCGGCGAGGTAGACCGCGACGTCGCCGGGGGTCAGCCCGCCGGCGGCGGCGCGGGTGACGACGTAGACCACGCCCACCCCGGCCACCCCGGCGCCGAGCAGGCCGAGCAGCGCCTGGGCGCGCAGCTCGCGGCGGTCCAGCCGCTGCTCCACCCGGTGCATGCCGTGCAGCTCGTCGAGCATCCGGTCGCCGAAGAACCGGCCCAGGCCGAACAGCCGCACCTCCTTGGCGGCGGGCAGGCCCACCAGCAGCTGGGCGAAGAACAGGTCGCGCCGCTGGAAGTGCTCCAGGTGCAGCACCATCGCCGCGCGGGCCCGGTTGAGCCGCAGCTGCATCCATAGCGTGGGCAGCGCCGCCACCAGCACCAGCAGCCCGACCACCGGGCTCAGCACCAGCAGTACGCCGAGGAAGCCGCCGGCCAGGATCACGCTCTGCACCCCGGCCAGCGCGTTGCCGGTCAACTGGGTGGGGCCGAGGTGCCCGGTCTGCTGGGCGGCCTGCAACCGGTCCTGGAACTCCGGGTCCTCCAGCCGGGCCAGCCCACCGAGCCGCTGCACGGCCGCGTACAGGCGGCGGCGGACCAGCCGGGTGACCGCCCGGGACCGCTCGTTCTCGACGTACCGGCGCAGGTGCGGCAGCACCACCGAGGTGGCGGCCAGCGCGGCCAGCCCCACCCCGAGCACGGCCAGCGGCACGGCCGGCCCGCCGCCGGTGGTCAACCGGTCCAGCACCAGCTTGGTCAACCCGGCGACGAGCACCGGCGCCAGGCCGCCGACCACCGCGAGCAGCAGCTCCGCGCAGGTGCCCCCGGGCGCCGCCCGCCAGGTCAGGCCGGCGGCCTGCCGGGCGTGCCGGACGGCGCGCCGGGGCGACAGCCGGGGCCCGGTCACCGCGCCACCGGCAGGTCCAACCGGGCGATGCCGAACGAGTTGGCGGCCACCACGCCGCGCTCGTCGAGCAGGCCGAACGCCGGGTAACCCTTGACCCCGAAGGCGAGCGGCAGCGGGGCGTTGCCCGGCTCGATGAAGACGGTCGCCACGTCGGCGAAGCGGGCCGCGTACGGCTCGGTCTCCGGGCCCTTGCCGACCACCACCACCCAGACGTGCTCCGCCCCGCCGGGCATCTCGCGGGCCCGGTCCAGCAGGTCCGGGATCTGCGCCTCGCACAGGTCGCAGGCGGGCGAGAGGAACGCCACCAGGGTCATCGGCGGCAGGTCGTCCCGGGTGTGGGTACGCCCGCGCAGGTCGGTGGCGACGAACTCGCCGGGGATCGAGCCGGCCTCCAGCATGGACTCCGGCAGGGTGGACTGCTTGTCGCCGAGCAGCTCGGTGTGCTCGCGCAGCCGGCGGATAACGCCGAGCATCAGCACCAGGTTCAGCAGGCCGAGGACGATGGCGACGACGACGGCGACGGACAGGTACCACATGGCGCACTCCTAGGTCGACGGACGGCGGACTCGGGACGGCTCATCCCCGGCGGCGACCGGCGGCGGGCGCGGCCGGCGACCGGCGGGTCGGGGTGGGGGCGAACAGCGCGGCGAGGTCGTCGAAGCGGATCACCAGGGCGGCGAGCGGCACCGCCGCGGCCAGACCGAGCAGCAGCCCGGCCGGGCGCAGCGGCTCCGGCGGCGCCAGCGCGAACACCGCCCCGCCGAAACCGGCGACCGCCAGCAGCACCGCGTTGCGCAGCACGTGCCGGCCGCCGAGCGGTGCCCCACCGGCGCCGAAGCAGCGGCACGCCGGCCGGCGACCCCGGCGGACGGCCGCCACGATCGCCGCGCTGAGCACGCCGAGCAGGCCGGTCGCCACGGCGTAGCCGGCCGGCACCGTGGCCGGCACGGCGAGCAGCCCGACGACCGCCGCCTCGGCCGCCACGGCGAGGTACGCGGCCGCCGCCACCCCCGCCTTGGTCAGCAGCCCGAACTGGTCGACGGAGCGGGCGAACTCGGCGAACGCCGCCCGGCCGCGTACCTTGCCGACGACCGCCGCCAGGAACACCAGGGCCAGCGTCAGCCGGCCTGCGACCTCGACGTACCGCATCGGCGCCTCCCTGCGCTCGGATCGGGGCAGGCACACGGTAGGAGCCGGGGATACACCCGGGATACATCGGCGACGGCGGCTCGGCCGGCTCCCGGGGCGCACGATGTATCCCGCTGTAACCGACCGCCGTACGGTCCGTCACATCCGACGTGGCGAGGGAGGTGATCAGATGTTTCGTCGGCTGGAAAACCTGGGCGAGCGCATGCTCGGCCTGTTCGTGCCGAAGGTGACCGCGGCCGCCGGCTGTCCGCCGGACCCGTGGTGCGCGGTGTGCGCGACGTGCTACTTCAAGCGGTGCAGCCAGAACCTTGCCTGCAAGACGTCCTGCGGCTCGTGCGGCTACTACTGCTCGGCCGGCGCCACCACGATGACCTCGCTGTGCTGACCGGGGTCGGGCGCGCCGCGGGACCGGACCCCGGTCACGCGGCGCGCCGCTGCCGCGGCAGCCGCGGCCGCACCACCACGCCGAGCAGGTCGGCCGCCGGGATGTAACCGCACTCGCGCGAGTCGTAGCTGTACGGCGGGTTGTCGCCGAGCACCACCAGACGCCCGGGCGGCACCACCGGATCGGCGCCCCCGCGCAGCAGCGGCACCCGGTCGACCGGCACCGGGTCGCCGGGCACCGCGTACGCCCGCTTGATCAGCAGGCCCGGGCCGGCGTCGCCGGGCCGGCCGGGATGGCCGGCGGTCATCGCCGCCGGTGCGGCCACCACGACCACGTCACCGGCGCGGACCCGCTCCATCGGCACCCGCCGGGCCAGCACCCGGTCACCGGCCCGCAGCGTGGGCTCCATGCTGCGCCCCACCACCGACACCAGCAGCAGGTGCCGGCGCGCCCACCACAGCCCGGCGGCGGCCGACGCGAGCGCGCCGGCCACCGCGAGCCAGCCGAACAGCGGCACCGGCTCAGGCGCCGCGCAGGACGGCGGCGAACCGCTCCGCGGCGCGGGCGACCGCCGCGTCCCGGGCGGCCACCGCCTCCTCCACGGTCAACGTCCGGTCCGGGGCGCGGAAGGTGAGCTTGTACGCCAGCGACTTGCGGCCCGCGCCGAGCTGCTCCGAGGCGTACACGTCGAACAACCGCACCCCCTCCAGCAGCTCGCCGGCGCCCTCGACCAGAGCCCGTTGCACCTGCGCGGCGGGCACCGACTCGTCGACCACCAGCGCCACGTCGATCAGTGCCGGCGGGAAGCCGGACACGGTCGGCGCGGGCGCCACCGGGGCCGGCGGCAGGGCGTCCAGGTCCAGCTCCATGGCGCTGGTCCGCCGGGGCAGCTCCAGCGCCGCCACCACCGCCGGATGCAGCTCACCGGCGTGCCCGACGACCTCGCCGTCGACCAGCAGCTCGGCGCAGCGACCGGGGTGCCACGGGGCGTACTCGGCGGCCCGGACCTCGATCCGGTGCTCCGGGATGTCGGCGGCGGCGAGCACGTCCCGGCCGGCCTGGATCGCGTCCGCCCAGCCGGCGGCCCGCCCGGCGCCCCACCAGCCGGCCGGCTCCACGTCACCGGTGAGCACCACCGCGACGTGCCGGGGCTGGTGCGGCAGCACCGCGTCGGCGGCGGCGAACTCGGCCTCGGTGGGCCGGTGCTCCACCCCCATCGCGGGCGGCCGGCCGGCGCCCGGACGCGGCTGGAAGACCGCGCCGATCTCGTAGAGCGCCAGGTCACGCAGGCCCCGGCCGAGGTTGCGCTTGACGATGCCGAGCAGCGGCCCGAGCAGCGTGGTGCGCAGCAGCGGCTCCTCCTCCGACAGCGGATTGGCCAGCCGCACCGCGCGCCGCCGCGGGTCGTCCGCGGGCAGGCCGAGCAGGTCGGGCAGCTCGGGGGCGACGAACGGGTGGGCGAGCACCTCGACGTACCCCCGCTCGGCCAGCGACCGGGAGACCGCCCGGCGGCGCCGCTGCTGCCAGGTCAGCCCACGGCCGGCGGGCGCCATCGGCAGCACCGACGGCACCCGGTCGTACCCGTCGAGCCGGACCACCTCCTCGACCAGGTCGGCCGGGTGCAGCAGGTCCGGCCGCCAGCTCGGCGGGGTGACGGTCAGCGCCGCCCCGTCGCCGGCCGGTACGCCCACCTCGCCCGGATCCTCGGCCAGCCGGTCGGTGCCCCGCATGACCGTGCAGCCGACCTGCTCCAGCAGGGCGACCACCCGCGCCGGCGGGTACGTCACGCCGACCCGCCGGCTGGGCAGGTCGACCGGCAGCACCACCGGGGCGGGCGGCCGGACGTGGTCGATGTCCAGGATCTCCGCACCGGCGGTCCCGCCACCGTGCTCGGTGAGCAGCCGGACCGCCCGCTCCAGGGCGACCAGCGGCAGCGCCGGGTCGACGCCCCGCTCCCAGCGCTTCGCGGCCTCGCTGAACAGCTTGTGCCGGCGGGCGGTACGGCCGACCATCACCGGGTCCCAGTGGGCCGCCTCGAAGAGCACGTTGGTGGTGCTGGCCACCACCTCGCTGGTCTCGCCGCCCATCACGGCGGCGAGCGAGATCGGACCGGTGTCGTCGCAGATCACCATGTCCTCGGCGGCGAGCACCCGGTTGACCCCGTCCAGCGTGGTCAGCTTCTCGCCGGCCTCGGCGCGGCGCACCACCAGCGGACCGGTGATCCGGTCGGCGTCGAAGGCGTGCATCGGCTGGCCGAGTTCGAGCATCACGTAGTTGGTGATGTCGACCGCCAGCGAGATGGCCCGCACGCCGGCCTGGGTGAGCCGGCGCTGCATCCACTCCGGGCTCTGCGCGGTCGGGTCGACGCCGCGCACCATCCGGGCGGCGAACCGGTCGCAGCCGACCGTGTCGCGCACCTGGACCGGGTACGCCGGCGCCTCGGTGCCGCCGGGCGCGGGCGCCAGGCCGGGGTCGCGGAACGGCACGCCGAGCGCGTGCGACAGCTCCCGGGCCAGGCCGCGCACGCTCAGCGCGTACCCCCGGTCCGGGGTGATCTCCACCTCGACCACGACGTCGTCGAGCCCCACCACGGGCCGCGCGTCGTCACCCGGCTTGGCCGGGCTGTCCAGCGGCAGCACCAGGATGCCGGAGTGGTCGTCGCCGAGCCCGAGCTCCCGGGCCGAGCAGATCATGCCGTTGGAGTTGCGGCCGTAGGTCTTGCGGGCGCCGATGGCGAAGCCGCCGGGCAGCACGCCGCCGGGGAGGATCACCACGACCCGGTCGCCGGGGGCGAAGTTGGTCGCCCCGCAGACGATCTCCTGCGGCTCGCCGGTGCCGTTGGCGTTGCCGACGTCGACCCGGCAGAACCGGATCGGCTTCTTGAAGCCGGTCAGCTCCTCGATCTCGCGGACCTCACCGACCACCAGCGGGCCGGTGACGCTCGCCCGCAGGTCCACCACGGACTCGACCTCGATGCCGAGGTCGACCAGGGCCTGCTCCAGGTCGCCGGTGGGCAGGTCGGCGGGGAGGTCGACGTACTCCCGCAGCCAACTGACAGAAACTCGCATGACTCAGACCACCGTCTCCGTAACTCGTACCCGCATCGCCCTACGCCTCGACCCCGTACGCGCGGGTGAACCGCGCGTCGCCCTCGGCCAGGTCCCGCATGTCGCTGACCCCGTGCCGGACCATCACCGTCCGGTCGATGCCCATGCCGAACGCGAATCCGGAGTAGACCTCCGGGTCGATGCCGCAGGCGCGCAGCACCCGCGGGTTGACCATGCCGCAGCCGCCCCACTCGACCCACTGCGGCCCGTCCCGGTGCTCCGGGAACCAGACGTCGAACTCGGCGGACGGCTCGGTGAACGGGAAGTAGTGCGGGCGCCAGCGGGTCTTCGCGCCCTCGCCGAACATGGCCCGGGCGAAGTGGTCCAGCGTGCCGCGCAGGTGCGCCATCGTGATGCCCTTGTCCACCACCAGGCCCTCGACCTGGTGGAAGACCGGCGCGTGGGTGGCGTCCAGTTCGTCGGTGCGGTAGACCCGGCCGGGCACCACCACGTAGATCGGCGGCTGGCGGGTCAGCATGGTGCGCGCCTGCACCGGCGAGGTGTGGGTGCGCAGCACCAGACCGGAGCCCGCCTGATCGCCGGCCGCCGGGGCGGATCCGCCGGCCGGTGCGATGTGGAAGGTGTCCATCAGGCCGCGGGCCGGGTGGTCGGCCGGGATGTTGAGGGCGTCGAAGTTGGTCCACTCCAGCTCGATCTCGGGCCCCTCGGCCACCTCGTAGCCCATCCCGATGAACAGGTCGCTGATCTGCTCCATCAGCGTGCTGATCGGGTGCCGGGCGCCGCGGGGACGCCGGTCGTAGGGCAGCGTCACGTCGACGCGCTCCTCCACCAGCACCCGCTCGGCCTGCTCCCGTTCCAGGATCTCCTGGCGGGCGGCGTACGCGGTCTCGATGGCGCGGCGGGCCTCGTTGACCCGCTTGCCGGCGTCGGCCTTCGCGGCCGGCGGCAACGCGCCGATCTCCCGGCGGGCCAGGGACACCGGGGCCCGGTCGCCGAGGTGCGCCGGGCGCAGCGCGGTCAGCGCGTCCGGGTCACCGGCCGCGCCGAACGCCTTCTCGGCGGCGGCCACGGCCTCGGCCAGGGCGGCCGGGTCGAGCAGGGCGACCTGCTTCGGGTCGTACGGATCGTTGCGGTAGCTCATGGCGTACGGGCACTCCCTCACGGCGGCGCCAGCCCTCACGGGCCGGCGAAGCGAGTCTACGGACGCGCGGCTGTGCCGCAGCCCGCCGGTGGGAGTTGCGCGGAGAGCAGGTCAGGCCCGCCGCCCGCCGACACCGGCGGGCTGGCTAAACGAACGCCGTGGCGCGTTCATGGGCGGACGCTCTCCCCTGCGATCTGTGCCTCGGACGGCCGGGTCACGGCCGCCGCTGTGCTCTCGCTGAAGCGTACAGGCAGACGGCCGCGGCCGCAGCCAGGTTCAGGCTCTCCGCGCGCCCGTGCAGCGGCACCCGCACCCGGGCGTCGGCGGCGGCGGTGAGCGCCTCGGGCAGCCCGTGCGCCTCCGAGCCGAAGAGCCACGCGGTGGGTGCGGCCAGCCGGCCGGCGTCGGCGAGGTCGTCCAGGTCGTCCGCGCCGTAGCCGGTGGTGGCGAGGACGGTGAGCCCGGCGGCGCGCAGCGCCGCGACCACGGCCGGCGGGTCGGCCGCGCGGACCACGTCGACGTGGAAGAGGCTGCCGGCGGAGGCCCGCACGCACTTGCCGTTGTACGGGTCGACGGCGTCGCCGGCGAAGACCACCGCGCTCGCCCCGGCGGCGTCGGCGGTGCGCAGCACGGTGCCGGCGTTGCCCGGGTCGCGGATCTCGGCGAGCACGGCGACCAGCCGGGGCGCCGCGGCCAGCGCCCGGTCCAGCGGCACGTCGAGGTGCCGGCAGACCGCCACCAGCCCTTGCGGGGCGACGGTCTCGGCGAGCCCGGTGAGCGCGTCCTCGGTCACCGGGGAGACCGGCACGCCACCGCCGGTGGCCAGGGCGACCAGGTCGGCGTGCCGGTCCAGCGCGGCCGGGGTGCCGAACAGTTCGGCGACCACCCCGGGCCGGGCCAGGGCCTCGCGGACCGCCTGCGGCCCCTCGGCCAGGAACCGGCCGGTGGCCTCGCGGTCCCGGCGGCGCTGCAACCGGCGGGCGGCCACCACCCGGGGCGTACGCGGGGTGAAGAGCATGGTGTCCTCAGGCATGGACGAGGCGCCCCCGTCTCGTGGACCGGGGCGCCTCGCTCAGCTGCCGGTGGATCAGGCGGCCTGGGCCGCCGCGCCGCCGGTGCCCTCGGCCGCGACCGCGGCCCGGGCGACCTCGACGATCCCCGCGAACGCGGCGGCGTCGTTGACCGCCAGGTCGGCGAGGATCTTGCGGTCGACCTCGACGCCGGCCAGCTTCAGACCCTGGATCAGGCGGTTGTAGGTCATCCCGTTGGCCCGGGCGCCCGCGTTGATCCGCTGGATCCACAGCTGCCGGAAGTCGCCCTTGCGGTCGCGACGGTCCCGGTAGGCGTACTGCATCGAGTGCAGCACCTGCTCCTTGGCCTTGCGGTACAGCCGGGAGCGCTGGCCGCGGTAGCCGCTCGCGGTCTCCAGCAGGGTACGGCGCTTCTTCTGGGCGTTCACAGCCCGCTTGACGCGTGCCATCTCAACTCCTTCTTACGTCAGGTGGCGCGCGTCAGCGGCCGAGCAGCTTCTTGATGCGCTTCACGTCGGCCTTGGCCAGCTCGACGGTGCCGGTCAGCCGGCGGGTCCGGGTGGAGGGCTTCTTCTCCAGGTTGTGCCGGAGGCCGGCCTGCTGGGCAACGACCTTGCCCTTGCCGGTCAGCCGGACCCGCTTGCCCATCCCCGTGTGGCTCTTCATCTTCGGCATGTGGAACGTCTTCTCCCCTGTTACTCGCCGGTGGTCCCGGCGGGCCCGGCCTCGGCCGGCGGCGCCGCCTCGGGGGCGCCGGATTCCCGCTCGCCCCGCGGAAGCGCGCTGCCGCGGGCCGCCGTCGCGGCGGCCTTGGTGGCGCGGTGCGGTGCCAGCACCATGATCATGTTTCGGCCGTCCTGCTTCGGCGCGGCCTCGACGTACCCCAGCTCCGAGATCTCCGACTCGAGCCGGCGCAGGAGCCGGTAGCCCAGCTCCGGGCGGCTCTGTTCGCGACCGCGGAACATGATCGTCACCTTGACCTTGTCGCCGGCCTTGAGGAACCGCACCACGTGACCCTTCTTGGTCTCGTAGTCGTGCGGGTCGATCTTCGGCCGGAGCTTCATCTCCTTGATGACGGTCTGCTGCTGGTTACGCCGCGCTTCGCGCGCCTTCAGTGCGCTCTCGTACTTGAACTTGCCGAAGTCCATGAGCTTGCACACCGGCGGGCGCGCCATCGGCGCAACCTCGACCAGGTCCAGGTCGACGTCCGCGGCCAGCTGAAGGGCGCGCTCCAGCGGGACGATGCCCACCTGCTCACCCTCAGGGCCGACCAGTCGGACCTCACGTGCCCGGATCTGCTCGTTCACGCGTGGTTCGACGCTGATGGGGCCTCCTCGAGTCGAGAATCTGCTGTTGCCGACCCCGCGGCTCCCGGGTGGGAACCGACCCGGAAAGCAGAAGGCCCCGGCGCATGCCAGGGCCCGCTCGACCGGTCGGCACGATCACATGATCGCGCATCCGGCACCGGGACATGCCCGGAACCGGGGACCGGACCCGGCCACCGTCGCGGCGACTCGGGTGGGAGCAGGCGCTCCACTTTCATGGCCGCCCGCGCACGCGCGGACAGCCTGGTCGACTCGACAACACTACACCCTGCGCCGACCCACCCCCAAACCGGACGCCCCACCCCTCCCCCCGCGCCCCGCTCCGCCGTCCGGGGAGGCGGGCCGCCCGTTCGGAGAACGAGGCGTCATCCGGGACGGAACAGCCACTCTTTCAGCGAACGAGCGTGGATCTTGGCGCGAGGTCCGGGACGTCGGGGCGGGGTCAGCGGCCGGCGGCGCGCTCGGCGAGGCGGGTCTGGTGGGCCTGGTGCAGGCGGCGCAGGGCGCGCACCCCGTCGACCGCCAGTTCCTTGTCCGCGGCCTGCAGGGCAACCATCGGGACCAGGTCGTCGTCGTGCAGCTCCAGGCTGGCCCAGGGGGCGCCCCGGTCGAACCGGACCCCCCGGACGACCTCCCACGGCAGGTCGTACGAGCCGAGGACGTTGCGCACCCGCACCCCGCGCGCGTCGGCCTCCACCCGGGGCCGGGTGAAGAGCAGGAAGCCGAGCGCACCGAACACGCCGAGACCGATCATGGCGATCTGGTCGCCGCGCTGGAACGTGCCGTAGCCGTCGCCGGTCGGGCCGCTCAGCGAGGTGGCCACCAGACTGAAGACGATCAGCAGCAGGGCCGCCGAGGTCCAGCAGACCAGCCGGATGCGGCGGGGCCGGAGACGGATCAGCTCGGTGTCGCTCACCCCACCAGTCTGCCACCCGCCCCGGGCGGGTGCTCCGCCGCCACACGCGGCGCGGATCCCCAGCCGCGACCGCCCCGGGGGCGGATGCCGGCGGGCGGCTCGCCGGCCCGGTCACCCCACCCGACCCGGATCGCCGAACCCGGGCCAGGTCGCGGCCACCGGGCCCGCCGTGGCCGGTCAGCCCGGGCGGCCGTCGGGCCGGGCCGGGCGGCGGGGCGCGCGGCCGGCGACCACGACCGCGAGCAGGGTGAGCACCGCGCCGGCCAGCACCGCGGGCCGGGCGCCGGGACCACCCGGCAGCAGGACGTCCAGCAGCAGCGCCCCGCCGAGCTGGCCGGCCACCAGGGCCAGCCCGGTGCGCAGCACCCCGGCCGCGCGCACCCCGATCACCAGGCCGGCGACGATGGCCACCCCGAGCAGCCCGCCGGTGTAGAGGTACCAGGCGGCGGGCCAGCCGGGATCCGGCCCGGCGAGGGCGCCGGCGAGGGCGGCGACCAGCAGCACCGCCGGGGTGGCGACCGCGAAGTTGACGGCCACCCCGGCGGCGGCCGAGCTGGCGGCGGAGATCCGGCCGTTGAGCGCGGTCTGGAGCGCCACGGCGACGCCCCCGGCGACGGCGAGCAGGACGAGGCCGACGGCCAGCTCCCCGACCGGCTGGCCGAACTGGGCCAGCGCCACCGCCGCCACCCCGAGCAGCCCGCCGGCGATCCGGGGGCCGGTGAGCGCGAGCCGGCCGACCGGGGCCAGCCCGGCCCGGTCCACCGCCAACCCGCCGAGGCTGCCCCCGGCGACCTGCGCGATGGTGAACACCGCGACCCCGAGCGCCGGCACCAGGTACGCGCCGAGCACCACGATCGCCGCCCCGCCGAGCCCGCCCAGGTACGACCACCAGGGCAGCCGCTGGCGCCACAGCGCGGCCAACCCGGTCCGCATCGTGGGCAGGACGGCCAGCCCGAGGACCACCAGCAGGGTGCCGCCGAGGTTGTTGACCACCGCGGCCAGCGTCGCGTGCCCGACCCGGGTGCCCAACTCCCCGTTGGCCGCTCCCTGCGCCGCCGAGGCGACGCCGGCCAGGGTGACCAGGGCGAGCGCCAGCCAGGGCGGCATCGGTCGCCGCGCCGCCCCCGGGCGCGCCGCACCGCGTTGCGGCGGAACGGCCCCGCCCGCGGGCGCCCCGACACCGACCGGCGCCGACGGATCGCCGGCCGTCGGCGTCCCGGCGGGGTCGGCGGGACCGTGCCCGGGCGGCGGCGCCGGCCGGGTCACAGCCGGCAGGCGTGGATGTTGGTGACCAGGATGGCGCGGGCGCCGAGTTCGTACAGCTCGTCCATGATCCGGTGCACGTCGTCGCGGAGCACCATCGCCTGCACCGCGACCCAGCCCTCCCGGTGCAGCGGGGAGACGGTCGGCGACTCGATGCCCGGGGTCAGCGAGCTGGCCCGGTCGAGCAGCCCGGCCGGCACGTCGTACGCCAGCATCACGTAGCGGCGGGCGACCAGCACCCCGTGCAGCCGGCGCAGCAGCTGCTCGGCCTGCGGGTGCCCGGTGGCGTCGGCGCGGCGGACCAGCACCGCCGAGGAGCGCAGCAGCGGCTCGCCGAAGACCACCAGCCCGGCCTGGCGCAGCGTGGCGCCGGTCTCCACCACGTCGGCCACCACGTCGGCGACGCCGAGCCGGACGGCGTTCTCCACCGCGCCGTCCAGGCGGATCACGTCGGCCTTGACGCCCAGGTCGGCGAGGTGCCGCTCGACCAGGCCCGGGTACGCGGTGGCGATCCGGTGCCCGCCCAGCTCCTGCACCGAGTCGATGTCGTCGGGGCGGGCGGCGAACCGGAAGGTGGCCCGGCCGAAGGCCAGGTCGACCACCTCCTCGGCCGGCGCCCCGGAGTCGATCAGCAGGTCCCGGCCGGTGATGCCGAGGTCGAGGTCACCGGAGCCCACATAGGTGGCGATGTCCTTCGGGCGCAGGTAGAAGAATTCGAGGTCGTTGGCCTCGTCCCGGCAGACCAGGTCCTTCGGGTCGGTGCGCTGGCGGTAGCCCGCCTCGCGCAGCATCTGGGCGGCCGGCTCGGCCAGGGTGCCCTTGTTGGGTACGGCGACACGCAGCATGACGGAGTGCTCCTAGCAGTCGATTCGGATCAACGACGGGGCGCACTCACAGATGTCGGTAGACGTCCTTGAGCTCGAGACCGGTGGCGAGCATCAGCACCTGGGTCTGGTAGAGCAGCTGGGAGATCTCCTCGGCGGCCCGTTCCCGGCCCTCGTGCTCGGCGGCCATCCACGACTCGGCCGCCTCCTCGACGACCTTCTTGCCGATGAAGTGCACGCCCCGCTCGAGCGCGGCGACCGTGCCCGAGCCGGGAGTGCCGGCGGCGGCCTTGGCCTGCAGCTCGGCGAACAACTCCTCGAACGTCTTCACGCCGCGATTCTTCCAGTCGCCCCACCAGGGCACGTGCGCCGGGTCAGCTTCCGCTCACCCACCGGGACCGGCCAGGAAGGCCCGTACGATGGCGGCGAACGCCGCCGGCCGGGACGCAGGCACGGCGTGCCCCGCGTCGATGGTGACCAGCTGCCCGGCGGGCAGCCGCGCCGCCATCCGGGCGAGCTGATCCTGCGGCAGGTGGCTGGTCGGGCCGCCGGCGACCACCAGGGTCGGCGCGGTGATCCGGGCGAGCCGGTCCCATCCGGCGGGGTCGGGCGCGTTGAGCTCGGCGACCACCGCCTCCCGGGCGGCCCAGTCGTAATCCGGTGGAGGGTCCGGCCGGGCGGGCAGCCGCAGCCCGAGCGGCACCGGCGGCGGGGGTTCGGCCAGCACCAGGGCGGCCACCCGGGTCGGGTGGGCCCGGGCGACCATGGCGGCCACCACCGCTCCCGAGGAGTGCCCGACCAGGACCGGTCGCGCCAGGCCGAGCGCGTCGCAGAGCGCCAGCACGTCGTCGCGGTACAGCGCCAGGCCGTACCGCCCCGGGCGGTCGCTCGCGCCGAATCCGCGCGGGTCCGGGGCGTACAGCCGGAAGGTGTCGGACAGCCGGGCCGCCACCGGCGCCCAGCTGGCGCCGTCGCCGGCGCCACCGGGCAGCAGTACGACCGGCCGCCCGTCGGGCGGGCCCCACGTCCGGTACGCCATCCGCAGCCCGGGCAGGGCGGCGAACTCAAGGGTCACCCGGGTCAGCCGCCGAAGCCGACCCGGTGCCCGTTGCCGGCGGCCAGGCCGCGGATGGCCAGCGCCGCGTCGAGCGCGGCGACGGTCGCCGCCCAGCCCTTGTCCTCGGCCGAGCCGGGCAGCCCGGCCCGGTCCCGGGCCTGCTCGATGGTGTCCACGGTGAGCACCCCGTGCGCGACCGGCTTCCCCTCGTCCAGCGCCACCCGGGTCAGCCCGTCGGTGACCGAGCGGCAGACGTAGTCGAAGTGGGCCGTGGCGCCGCGCACCACGACGCCGAGCGCGACCACCACGTCGCACCGGCGCGCGAGCGCCTGGGCCACCACCGGCAGCTCCACCGAGCCGGCCACCCGGGCCACCACCGGCCGTGCCCCGCACGCCTCGGCGGCGGCCACCGCCCGGTCGAGCATGTGGTCGGTCAGCTCGCCGTGCCAGCGGGCGGCGACCATGCCGACCGTCATCCCGGCCGCGTCCACCACGCCGACCCCGGGCTCGCCGAATCCCGCCATCGCTACGCTCCGATCTCGTCGCCCGAGGCCAGCCGGCTCGCCGGCGCCTCGGTCACCTCGTCCAACTCGTCGAGCAGGTGCCCCATCCGGTCCCGCTTGGTCCGCAGGTAGCGCACGTTCTCCGGGTGCGGCCGGATGGGCAGCCCCTCGCGTCCGGTGATGGTCAGCCCGTAGCCCTCCAGCCCGGCGCGCTTGGCCGGGTTGTTGGTGAGCAGCCGCATCGACCGCACGCCGAGGTCGTAGAGGATCTGCGCGCCGGTGCCGTAGTCGCGGGCGTCGGCCGGCAGGCCGAGGTCCAGGTTGGCGTCGACGGTGTCCCGGCCCAGGTCCTGCAACTGGTACGCCTGCAGCTTGTGCAGCAGGCCGATGCCCCGCCCCTCGTGCCCGCGCACGTAGAGCACCACGCCCCGGCCCTCCGCGGCCACCCGGGCCAGCGCGGCGTTCAACTGCGGCCCGCAGTCGCAGCGCAGCGAGCCGAACACGTCACCGGTGAGGCACTCGGAGTGCACCCGCACCAGCACGTCCTGGCCGTCGCCGAGGTCGCCGTAGACCATCGCGATGTGCTCGGCCGGATCGTGCTCGCTGCGGTAGCCGAGCGCCCGGAACACCCCGTGCTCGGTGGGCATCCGGGCCTCGGCGACCAGCTCCACCTGCTTCTCGGTGCGCCGCCGGTAGGCGATCAGGTCGGCGATGGTGATCAGGGTCAGCGAGTGCTCGGCACAGAACTTCTCCAGGTCCGGCACCCGCATCATGGTGCCGTCGTCGTTGACCAGCTCGCAGAGCACGCCGGCCGGGCGCAGGCCGGCCAGCCGGGTCAGGTCGACCGCGGCCTCGGTGTGCCCGGGCCGGCGCAGCACGCCGCCCTCTCGGGCGCGCAGCGGCACCACGTGCCCGGGGCGGGCCAGGTCGGTCGGGCCGGTGCCGGGGTCGGCGAGCAGCCGGATGGTGTGCGCCCGGTCGGCCGCCGAGATGCCGGTGCTCACCCCCTCCCGGGCGTCCACCGTCACGGTGTACGCGGTGCCGCGCCGGTCCTGGTTGGTGTGGTGCATCGGCGGCAGGTCCAGCCGGTCGCACTCGCTCTCGGTCAGCGGCACGCAGATGTAGCCGGAGGTGTACCGGACCATGAACGCGACCAGCTCGGTGCTGGCCAGTTCGGCGGCGAAGATCAGGTCGCCCTCGTTCTCCCGGTCGGCGTCGTCGACCACGACGACCGGCCGGCCGGCGGCGATGTCCGCCACCGCCTGCTCGATGCTGGCGAAGGTGGTGGTCATGCGACGGCCTCCGAGTAGGTCGACGGGAGCGGGGCGGTGACCGGCCGGAGCGCCCGCGAGGTACGCCACCAGCTCACCAGGCCCCAGGCACAGAAGGCGCCGTAGACGAGGTACATGGCGGCCGAGGGGTAGAAGCCGCCGCGCAGCAGCAGCGGCACGCCGACCGCGTCGACGGCGATCCAGATCAGCCAGAAGTCCACCCAGCCGCGGGCCATCCCGTAGGTGGCGAGCAGGCTGCCGGTGAGGATCCAGGCGTCCGGCAGCGGCCCCCAGGAGCCGAGCGCGGCGAGCACCGGGTAGGCCGCGGCGGTGCCGAGCGCGGCGGCGGCCAGCAGCCCGACCCGCTCCCGGGCGGTGGCCCAGCGGGGGGCGACGGCGGCGCGGTCCGGCGCGGCGCCCAGCCGGCGGGTCCGCGACCAGCGCCACCAGCCGTAGAGGCTGACCGCGAAGAAGAAGACCTGCCGGCCGGCCTGCCCGTACAGGTCGTGCGCCTGCGGGGTGGCGAACACCCCACCGAGGAAGACGGTGAACAGCAGCGCGTTGCCGATCATGCCGACCGGCCAGGCCCAGACCAGCCGGCGCAGGCCGAGCAGCGCGGAGGCGAGCCCGAAGCCGTTGCCGACGATCTCCCGGACCAGCACCGGCGACCCGGCGATGCTCACCTGGGCGTCCAGCAGCCAGTGCAGCGCGCCCATCAGGCGACCTCGCCCGCCGCGCCGCCGGCCGGCAGGCCGGCACCGGGCAGCCGGTCGCCGAGCAGCCGCTCGACGTACTTGGCCAGCACGTCCACCTCCAGGTTGACCGGCTCGCCGACGCCCCGGGCGCCGAGCGTGGTCAGCTTCAGCGTGGTCGGGATGAGCCCGACGGCGAACCAGTCCGGGCCGGCGTCGGCGACGGTCAGCGAGACCCCGTCGACGGTGATCGAGCCCTTCTCCACGACGTACCGGGCGAGCGTGGGGGGCAGCGTGAAGCGGACCGTCTCCCACTGCGGCGCCGGCTCCCGGGAGAGCACCTCGCCGACCCCGTCGACGTGGCCCTGCACCAGGTGCCCGCCGAGCCGGCTGCCGAGCGCGGCGGCCCGCTCCAGGTTGACCGGGTCGCCGGGACGCAGCGCGCCGAGCGCGGAACGGCGCAGCGTCTCGCCCATCACGTCGGCGGTGAAGATCCCGTCGGAGACGTCGACCACTGTCAGGCAGACGCCGTTGACCGCGATGGAGTCGCCGTGGCGGGCGTCGGAGGTGACCAGCGGGCCGCGGACCGCGACCAGCGCGGAGTCGCCGGCCGTCGCGGTCACCCGGACGACCTCACCCAACTCCTCGACGATGCCGGTGAACATGTCAGCCCTCCCTCTTCCGGGGCAGCGCGGTGATCCGCAGATCGGGACCGATCTGGGTAACGTCGGTGAGTTCCAGGTCGATGGCCTCGGCGATGGTCGTCACACCCGCGTCGACCAGCGCGGCCGGGCCGGCGCCGAGCAGCCGGGGCGCGAGGTAGCCGACGACCTTGTCGACCAGGCCGGCGGCGAGGAAGGCGCCGGCCAGTCGGGGGCCGCCCTCCAGCAGCACCGCGCGGACCCCGCGGCCGTGCAGGGCGGCGAGCAGCGCGGGCAGGTCGACCCCGCCGTCCGGGCCGGCCCCGACCTCGTCGGTGGTGGCGATCCAGGTCGGCGCGGCGCCGTCGCGGACCCGGGCGCCGGCCGGGGTACGCCCGGCGCTGTCCACCACCACCCGCAGCGGCTGGCGGATGGCCAGCGTGCCGTCGCGCAGGTTGCGGGCGGTGAGCCGGGGGTCGTCGGCGAGCACGGTGCCCACCCCGACCAGCACCGCGTCGACGGTGCCGCGCAGCGCGTGCACGTCCATCCGGGCCGCCTCGGAGGTGATCCACATGCTGGTGCCGTCGGCCGCGGCGGACCGGCCGTCCAGGGTCGCCGCGTACTTCCAGATCACGTACGGCCAGCCGCGGCGCATCGAGGTGAGCCAGGCGATGTTGCCGGCCTCCGCCTCGGCGGCCCGTACGCCCAGGTCGACCTGGACGCCGGCGGCGCGCAGGGTGGCGGCGCCGCCGGAGGCCACCGGGTTCGGGTCGGGGACCGCGATCACCACCCGGGCCACGCCGGCCTGGACCAGCGCGGTGCTGCAGGGGCCGGTGCGACCGGTGTGGTCGCAGGGTTCCAGGGTGACCACCGCGGTGCCGCCGCGGGCCCGCTCCCCCGCCTGGGCGAGCGCGACGATCTCGGCGTGCGGCCCGCCGGCGTACGCGTGGAAGCCCTCCCCGACGACCCGGCCGGCGGCGTCGAGCAGCACGCAGCCGACCACCGGGTTGGGACTGGTCGTGCCGAGCCCGCGCGCGGCGAGTTCGATCGCGCGACGCATCGCCTCGTCGACGGAGACGCCCGTCATCGCCCTGCCCCTGCCCTCTCACTCGCCGGTCCGCGCGCGGGCGGTTCGGGAGGCATCGGCCGGTTGGCCGCAGGCAGGCGGCGGCGGAGATCCGGGTACGGCGGAGCCGACCCGGGGGCGGGCACGGCACGCCGACATCGGCGGCCGGGCACGGCCCATCCGTCCCGCGCGCTGTCTCCCATCCGGACTGTCTGGGAGCGGGCGTGCCCGCACCCAACCGTCGGCCCCGGATTCTCACCAGGTCCACCGGGCGGCAGAGCCGTCCGGGTCGCGGGCTTACCACGGAAGGCCGTGGATCACCGCCGGTTCGGAATTACACCGAGTCCCGCCAGCGCGTGGTGGGTACCTCCGCAGTCTTACACGCTGGGCGGGGCGTGTCGCCACCGAGGCGAGCTACTTCACATGACGGTGGGGGTCGCTGATCCCGCGCCGCCGGTCGACCGCCACGTACGAGCCCGGTTGGCTCTTCGCCACCGACTTCATCTCCGAGGCGACCGCGATCGCCTCCAGCGGGTTGGTGAAGCGCTTGCCGGCGTCCGAGACGGAGACGCCGATGGAGAGGGTGACCAGGGCGGCCCGCCGGATGTTGCCGCGGCGGTCCTTCAGCTCGACGTAGCCGCGGGCGGCGTCGTCCGGGTCGTAGAGCGCGTCGGCGGCCCGCTCGAAGTCGGTGGAGACCTTCGAGGTCAGCGGCAGGACCTGCTCCGGGGTGCAGACGATGACGAAGTCGTCGCCGCCGACGTGGCCGAGGAAGGCCGGCGGCAGGCCGACCGAGACCACCGCCCGGTGCAGGCAGCGGGCCAGCGCCGAGATGAAGTCGTCGCCGCGGACGAAGCCGTACCGGTCGTTGACGCTCTTGAACCGGTCGATGTCGATGTAGCCGACGGCGTAGTCGGCCCCGCTGCGGACCCGGTCGGCGATCTCCCGGCGGATCCGGCTGTTGCCGGGCAGCCCGGTCAGCGGCGAGACCTCCCGGAACTCCTTGTTGCGGCGCAGCGTGGAGCTGACCCGGGCGACCAGCTCGGCGGTGTCGAAGGGCTTGACCAGGTAGTCGTCGGCGCCGGCGCTGAGCCCGTTGACCTTGTCCGAGGTCATCCCCTTGGCGGTCAGCATGATCACCGGCAGGGCCGAGGTCATCGGGTCGGCGCGCAGCCGGCGGGTCAGCTCCAGCCCGTCGACGCGGGGCATCATCAGGTCCACCACCGCCAGGTCGGGCCGCTGCCGCTCGATCACCTCGAGCGCCTCCTGACCGTCGCTGGCGTGCAGCACCTCGAAGCCGTGCAGGCGGAGGTTGAACTCGACGAAACGCGCGATGTCCTCGTCGTCGTCGACGACGAGGATGACGTCCGGTCGCTCCTCCGCCGGGTCCACGTCAGGCCTCGGGGGCGGCGCGTTCCGCGAGGGCCCGCAGCCGGCGTACCGCCTCGGCGGGGTCGGCCGCGCCGTAGACGGCGGTGCCGGCGACGAAGGCGTCGGCACCGGCGGCGGCGGCCTGCTCGATGGTGTCGGCGGCGATCCCGCCGTCCACCTCGATGCGCAGCTCCAGGTGGCCGGCGGCCACGTGCCGGCGCGCGGCCCGGACCTTGTCCAGCAGCTGCGGGATGAACCGCTGGCCGCCGAAGCCGGCCTTGATCGTCATGATCAGCAGGGTGTCGAAGCTCGGCAGCAGCTCCAGGTACGGCTCGATCGGGGTGTCCCGGTCGATGGCCAGCCCGGCCTTGGCGCCGGCCGCGCGCAGGTCCTTGGCCAGCGCCACCGGGTCGTCGCACGCCTCGGCGTGGAAGGTGACGTTGTACGCCCCGGCGTCGGCGTAGCCCGGGGCCCAGCGCCGCGGATCCTCGATCATCAGGTGCACGTCGAACGGCAGCTCGGTGGCGGCCCGCAGGCTCTGCACCACGGGCAGGCCGATGGTCAGGTTCGGCACGAAGTGGTTGTCCATCACGTCGACGTGCAACCAGTCCGCGGCGTTCTCGACGGCGCGGACCTCTTCGGCGAGGCGGGCGAAATCGGCGGCCAGGATGCTCGGCGCGACGATCGGCGGCGGTACGGTCACGGGGCCAGTGTACGAACGCGGTGATCGGCCGCCCGCAGCGCGGCACCATGCGGGACACCCCGTGACCCGGCGGTGACCAATGGTGCAGAATTGGCCACCCAGGTCCGGGAAACCGGACGAAGAGTCACCTGCGACTGGCCGAACGACGGAAACGCGGCAAGACTCCATCAGGGACGGTGACGCGAGCCGCCCGTCCCCCGGCATCGCGCCGGTGGACGGTGGCCGTCAGCTCCGGGGAAGGGCGGACGATGCGACGGTGGCTGCTGGCGCTGACGATGGCCGGCACGGCGGTGGCGCTGCTGGCCGGTTGTGTCCGGCCCGGCGGGTCGGACGGCGACCTCACCGACGACTGGCCGGCGCTGCGGCCGCCGCAGATGTTCGTCCCGGCCAGCGGCGCCTGCCTGCCCCGGATCACCGCTGTCGTGCAGGCCAGCACCTACGAGACGGTGGACTGCTCGCGCAACCACCTGGCCGAGGCGATCCACGTCGGCACCTTCACCGGGTCGGCCGCGCAGGGTGACCGGCCGGAGCCGGGCTCGCCGGCACTGGGCACCGCCCGCCGGGAGTGCGACGAGCGGGTACGCGAGGCGCTCGGCGGCGACTGGCACGCCGCCCGCCTGACGCTGAACATCGCGCTGCCCTCCGCCCCCGCCTGGCGTGGCGGCGCCCGCTGGTTCCGCTGCGACCTCAGCGAGACCGACAGCATCGACAACACCCGCCCGGTCAACCGCACCGGGAGCCTGCGCGGTGCGATGATCGGCGACTCCCCGCTGGTGCACCGCTGCTTCGACCCCAAGCTGATCGGCGAGAACCTCAACTACATGGCGCCGGTGCTCTGCACCGAGCCGCACCGGGCCGAGTTCGTCGGGGTCTACGTGGAGCGGGACATGACCTGGGCGGAGTTCACCCGGGCCGCGCCGCAGGCGCACCGGCGCTGCATGGCGCTGATCGCCGCCTTCGCCGACGTGCCCAACAACAGCGACCTGCCGTACCGGGCGGGCTCGATCTTCTACCCGCCGTCGCAGCGCGAGTGGGAGGAGGGCGACCGGGGCGTGCGCTGCTTCCTGTGGAGCGACGACCGGAAGCTGACCCGGTCGATGCGGGGCGTCGGGCCGAAGGGCCTGCCGGCGATCTGAGCCGTCCCCGCCGCCGCACCGCGAGCCGTCCACGCCGCCGCGCCCCGATCGTCCACACCGCCGCACCGCCGGCACTCCGCGCCGCCCGTGGAAGGGAACGCCCGCGACCGGGCCGCGTGCCGTATGCTGCCGCACCGTGGCGCACCGGCCGGTCGGCATCCGGTGGCGGACCACGATCGGGGGAGGTCGGCGATGCGACGGTGGTGGACGGCGGTCGCGCTGGGCGCGGTGACGGCCCTGGCGCTGACCGGGTGCGGCGCACCGGCCGGAGTGGACGGCAACCTCACCGACGACTGGCCGGCCCCGGTCGCGCCGCAGGCGTTCGTCCCGGCCGCCGACGTCTGCCACGCCGGCTTCCAGGAGGTCGGCTACCTCAGCGGGTACAACCCGGTGGACTGCGGCGTGTCGCACCGGGTGGAAACGCTGCACGTGGGCACCCTCTCCGGCCCGGACGCCGACCGCGGCACGCCGCCGAAGGCCGGCTCGGCGGGCATGCGCTCCGCGCACGCGGCGTGCGGCAAGGCGGTGAACGAGGCGGTCGGCGGCGACTGGCGCTCGGGCCGGCTCGGCCTCACCGTGGTGTTCCCGTCGCCGGCCGCGTGGACCGGCGGGGCGCGCTGGTTCCGCTGCGACGTCAGCGAGATCCAGAGCCTCGACGACACCTCCGTCGGCCTGCGCGCGGGCAGCCTGCGCGGGGCGCTGCGGGGCGACTCGCCGCTGGCCTACCGCTGCTTCTCCCCCAAGCTGGAGAAGGGCCGCGTCGCGGAGATGCGGCCGGTGTCCTGCACCAGCAAGCACCGCGCCGAGTTCGTCGGCGTCTGGCACGCCCCCGAGACCAGCTACGCCGAGTTCCGGCGCACCAGCAAGCGGGTGCACCGGGCCTGCCGCACGCTGATCGCCAAGTACGCGAAGGTGCCCGACGACGGCAACCTCCAGTACCGGGTCGGCACGATCTTCTACCACCCGTTCGAGGAGGACTGGCAGGACGGCAACCGCGGCGTCCAGTGCTTCCTCTGGGTCAGCGACCGGACCCTCACCCGGTCGGTGCAGGGCGCCGGCAGCA
The DNA here is from genome assembly GCF_056150265.1 of Micromonospora desertarenae. Lineage (NCBI taxonomy): Bacteria > Bacillati > Actinomycetota > Actinomycetes > Micromonosporales > Micromonosporaceae > Micromonospora > Micromonospora desertarenae. The sequence goes on along the minus strand of NZ_JAXCFQ010000010.1, from coordinate 162,356 downwards.
AGGGCCTGCCGATCACCTGACCGGCGCGGCCCGGTGGGTCAGCCCGCGACCCACCCGGCGCGGGGTTCAGCTCCGGCGCAGCACCGCGAGGAACATCGCGTCGGTGCCATGGCGGTGCGGCCAGAGCTGCACCGTCGGCCCGTCGCCGAGCCCGGGCATCCCCGCCGGCAGCAGTGGACGGGCGTCGACGAAGTCGACCGGCACCCCGGCCCGGCGCGCCGACTCGGTGACCGTCACGTGCGTCTCCACGGTGTGCGGCGAACACGTCACGTACGCGACCAGGCCGCCGGGGCGCACCGCGCGCAGCGCCGCGGCGAGCAGCTCGCGCTGCAACCGGGTCAGCGGCGGCAGATCGGACGGCTGCCGCCGCCAGCGCGACTCCGGCCGGCGGCGCAGCGCGCCCAGCCCGGTGCACGGCGCGTCGACCAGCACCCGGTCGAAGTGGTCCACCGGCAGCTTCGGGTGGTCGCCGACCGCGCGCCCGTCGGTGTTCAGCACGGTCACCGGCAGGTCGCGGGTGGCCTGGGACACCAGCCGGGCCCGGTGCTCGGCCACCTCGACCGCGGTGAGCCGCCCGCCACGCTCCGCGACCAGCGCGCCGAGCAGCCCGGACTTGCCGCCCGGCCCGGCGCACAGGTCGAGCCAGCGCCCGTCCGGGCCGTCCAGCGGGGCCGTCGCCAGCGCGTTGGCCACCAGCTGGGAGCCCTCGTCCTGCACGTGCGCCCGCCCCTGCGCCAGCGCCGGCAGGTCACCGGGCGCGCCACCGGAGAGGTAGACGGCGTACGGCGAGAAGGCACCCGGTGCGCCGCCGACCTCGTCGGCCAGCTCCACCGGATCGGCCAGCCCCGGCCGCGCGCACAGGTGCACCGGCGGGCGCTCGTTGTCCTCGATCAGCAGCCGGGTGGTCTCGCCCAGGTCGCCGCCGAGCGCCTCGGCGAAGGCCCGCACGATCCACTGCGGGTGGCTGTACGCCAGCGCGAGGTGCCCGATCGGGTCGCTCTCCATCGGCGGGGCGAGCTGCCGTACCCAGGCGTCGGCGTCCCTGCCCGCCACCTCGCGCAGCACCGCGTTGGCGAACCCGGTGGCCCCCGGGCCGACCGCGCGGACCAGGTCGACCGTCGAGGAGACCGCCGCGTGCGCGGGCACCCGGGTGTGCAGCAGCTGGTACGCGCCGAGCCGCAGCGCGTCGCGGACCGGCGGGTCGATCCGCTGCACGTCGCGCCCGGCGGCGGCGGTCAGGATCGCGTCCAGGGTGCCGAGGTGGCGCAGCGTGCCGTAGGTCAGCTCGGTGGCGAAGGCGGCGTCCCGGCCGGTCAGCCCCGCGTCGCGCAGGATGGTCGGCAGCACCAGGTTGGCGTAGGCGTCGTCCCGGTGCACCGCCGCGACGGCCTCGTACGCCGCGTACCGCGGCAGGTCGACAGCGGGCCGCGGCGCCCGGCCGCCGTAGCGCCCGCCGCCCCGCGCCGGTCGCTCGGTACGCCGACCGGCCGGGGGCCGGCCCCCGCGCTCGCCGCCCCGACCCGCGCCGGGCCGCTCCTCGCGTCGGCCGGTCGGGTCCACCGCCGGTCGCTCGGCCGGCCCCGTCACGCGAGCACCTCGCCGGCGGCGACCCGAGCGCCCCGCGCCCAGTCGCTCGCCGGCATGGCCCGCTTGCCGGCCGCGCGCACCTCGCCGAGCGCCACCGGCACGGTGGCCGTGCCGGCCAGCACCCGGGACTTCTCCACCAGCAGCTCGCCCGGCTTCAGCTCGGGCCCGTTGGCCACCGGGCTGACCGGGCCGAGCTTGACCCGCTCGCCCCGGAAGGTGGTCCACGGGCCGGGCGCCGGGGTGCAGGCGCGGATCCGCCGGTCCACCGCGAACGCCGGCTCCGACCAGCGCACCCGGGCGTCCTCCACGGTGAGCTTCGGCGCCAGCGACACCCCGTCGGCGGGCTGCGGCTCGGCCCGGGCGGTGCCGTCGGCGATGGCGTCGAGCACCGCCACCAGCAGGCCCGCGCCGGAGTGGGCGAGCCGCTCCAGCAGGTCGCCGGAGGTGTCCGTGGGACGGATCTCGTCGGTCAGCGTGCCGTAGACGGGGCCGGTGTCCAGCCCCTCCTCCAGCTGGAAGACGCTGGCTCCGGTGATCTCGTCGCCGTGCAGCACGGCGTGCTGCACCGGCGCCGCGCCACGCCAGGCGGGCAGCAACGAGAAGTGCAGGTTGACCCAGCCGTGCCGGGGGATCTCCAGCGCGGCCGGCGGCACCAGCGCGCCGTAGGCGACCACGGGCACGCAGTCCGGGGCCAGCTCACGCAGCCGGTCCAGGAACTCCGGCTCGCGCGGGCGGGCCGGGGTGAGCACCGGTACCCCGTGCTCGTCGGCCCACGCGCCGACCGGGGACCGGACCAGGCCGCGGCCGCGCCCGGCGGGCGCGTCCGGCCGGGTGACCACGGCCACCAGCTCGTGCCGGGAGGCGGCCACCGCGGCCAGGGCCGGGACCGCGACGGCCGGCGTGCCGGCGAAGATCACCCGCACCGGCCGCTCACCGACCCAGGCCGAAGGGGCTGCTGCCGGCGGCGTGCGGGCTGAGCTTGACCGTCGGCGGGGCGGCCGGGTCGTACCACTCGGCCTGGCGGATCGCCTTCATCGCCTCCTTGCGCCCGGCCGGGTCGAGCCGGTCGACGAAGAGCACGCCGTCGAGGTGGTCGGTCTCGTGCTGCACGCACCGGGCCATCAGGCCGGTGCCGACGATCTGCAACGGGTCGCCGTAGCCGTTGAAGCCCTTGGCGATCACGTTCTGCCGCCGCTTGGTGTCGAAGTAGAGCCCGGGGATGGACAGGCAGCCCTCCGGGCCGTCCTGCTCCTCCTCGTCGGGGAACTCGAGCACCGGGTTGACCAGGTGGCCGAGCACGTCGTCGACGTCGAAGGTGAACACCCGCAGCCCCACGCCGAGCTGCGGCGCGGCGAGACCGGCGCCGTTCTGCTCGCGCATGGTGTCGGTCAGGTCGGCGATGAGCTTGCGCAGCTCGGCGTCGAAGTCGACCACCGGATCGGCCGGCGTGCGCAGCACCGGATCGCCGAACAGACGGATGGGCTGGACGGTCACGCGGGGTGGCTCCTTCACGGGTGGGACGACCTGTGCCGTACCAGTCTACGGAGTGCCGGGACGGCTCCCGGCCGGCGTACCGCGATCGGTGCCGGGGGCGACCGCCGCGACGCGCACCGGCAGCGTGTCGTAGCCGCGCAGGGTCAGCCGGGTGCGGTGCCGCGGCTCGCCGGCCAGGGCCAGGCCGGGCAGCCGGCGCAGCAGCAGCGGGAAGGCGACCCGGGCCTCCAGCCGGGCCAGTCCGGCGCCGAGGCAGTAGTGCGGGCCGGCCCCGAACGACAGCGGCTGCTGCTGCGCCCGCCCGGGGTCGAAGCGGGCCGGGTCCGGGTACCGCCGCGGGTCCCGGTTGGCCGCGCCGAGCAGCAGCAGCGCCCAGCTGCCGGCCGGCAGCTCGACCCCGCCGACGGTCGCCGGGGCGGTGCCCAGCCGGCTGGTCAGCTGCACCGGCGAGTCGTGGCGCAGCATCTCCTCGACGTAGTCGGGGGCGAGGTCGGGACGGGCCCGCAGCGCGTCGGCGTGGCGCGGGTGACGTAGCAGCACCACCAGGCCGTTGCCGAGCAGGTTGGTGGTGGTCTCGAAGCCGGCGACCAGCAGCACCACCAGGTTGGCCAGCAGCTCGTCGCCGGAGAGCCGGGCACCGTCGGCGTCGTGCGCCTGCACCAGCGCGGTGGTCAGGTCGTCGGCCGGGGCCCGGCGGCGGGCCGCGACCAACTCGGTGAAGTAGGCGCTGAGCTCGCGGGCGCCCTGGTCGGCGACGGCCAGCTCGGCCGGGGTGATCTCCGGCTCCAGCACCCCGGTCAGGTCCGCCGCCCAGCGCCGGAACAGCGGCCGGTCGGCGGCGGGCACGCCGAGCAGCGCGCAGATCACCCCGACCGGCAGCGGGTAGGCGAACTCGGTCACGAAGTCGACGGGTGCGCCGTCGCCGCCCCGCTCGCACATCGCGTCGACCAGGTCCTCGGCCTGCCCGGCGACCACCTCGCGCAGCGCGGCGACCCGCCGCGGGGTGAACGCGCCGGAGGCGAGCCGGCGCATCCGGCTGTGGTCCGGCGGGTTGGTCCGCAGCATCGACCGGGAGATCGAGGTCACCGCGGGGCTCTCCCGCCAGCCGGGCCAGAGCTGGTCGCGCAGCTCGTCGTCGAGCACCCCGAACCGCGGGTCGCGGAGGATCTCGTCGGCCTCGGCGTAGCCGGTCACCACGTAGTAGGCCGGGGCCGCCTCGATCACCGGCCCGTACGCGCGCAGCCGCTCGTACGTCGGGTAGGGGTCGACGCGCCCCCGCGGTGACATCAGCAGCGTCAGCGCCTCGGCGGCGTCCATGGTCGCCCTCCCCCGATCGACGGACCTCATCATCCCTCCGATCCGCCCGGCGGGCCATCCGCGGGCGCCGGCCGGAGCAGCTCCACCCGGTGCACCAACCGCGGGTCGGCCAGTGCCACCCCGACCAGGCCGGCGCCCGCCCGCACCACCCCGGCCGGGAGCACGGCCAGCCCGTGCCCGGCGGCCACCACCGCCAGCAGCCCCGCGACGTCCGTGCCGGGGTAGCGCACGTCGGCGCGGAACCCGTCGGCGCCGGCGACCGCGCGCAGTTGGGCCAGCGGGGCCGCGACCTCCGGCGCGTCGACCCAGCGGGCCAGGGCCAGGTCGGCGAGGGCGAGGCGGTGGCGGGCGGCCAGCGGATGGTCGGGGGGCAGCGCCACCACCACCGGCTCCACGCCGTGCACCTCGACCCGGGTCGGCCCGAGGTCGGCGCCGGGCAGCGGATCGTTGGGCGCGGCGAAGCCGTCGCGCAGTCCGAGGTCGAGCTCGTCAGTCGCGACCCGGCGCGGCAGGTCGGCGCGGGTGGTGACGTGCAGGGTCAGCGCGCCGCGCCGGCCGGTGGCCAACCGCGCCGCCGCGGCCACCACCAGCGGGGTGGCGCCGACGCGCAGCGGCCCCGGCCGCGGGGCGGCCAGCCGGGCCAGGTCGGCCCGCGCCGCGGCGAGCCGGAGCAGGATCGGCTCGGCGTACGCGAGCAGCCGGGTCCCGGCGACGGTCGGCGTCACCGGCCGGCGGTCCAGCAGGCGTACGCCGAGATCGGCCTCCAGGGCGGCGACGTGCTGGCTCACCGCCGACTGGGTGTAGCCGAGTTCCACGGCGGCCGCCGAGAACGACCGGAGGCGGGCGACGACGGTGAAGGTGCGCAGCAGGTGCGGGTCCACGGCGGATAAGTGTTCCTGATCCGGCCAGTACGGATCATCGTTGGACGTGATCGGCCGGGGCTGGCCACGATGGTCGGCATGACCTTCGCCGTTGCCCGGCTCGCCCTCGTCGGCGACCGCTCCCCCGCCGTCCGCTCGCACACGCGGGTGCCCGCCCTGCTGACCGCCCTGCGGGACCGGCACGGCACCGACCTGGAGGCGTACTGGATCCCCACCGAGGAGGCGGCGGCCAGCCGGCTCGCCGACTTCGACGGGATCTGGCTGCTGCCGGGCAGTCCCTACCGCAGCGAGGCCGGGGCGCTGCACGCCGTGCGCTGCGCCCGCACCGGGGGCATCCCGCTGCTGGCGACCTGCGGCGGGTTCCAGCACACCCTGCTGGAGTACGCCCGAGCGGTCTGCGGCCTGACCGACGTCGCGCACGGCGAGACCGCGCCGGACGCCCCGGACCTGCTCATCGAGCCGCTCGCCTGCGCGCTGCACGGCCACGAGGGGCCGGTGGTGTTCGCCGCCGGTTCGCTGGCGCAGCGGAGCACCGGCGCCGACCGCAGCACCGAGCGCTACCAGTGCGGCTACGGGCTGAACCCGCGCTACCTGGCGACCCTGGTCGAGCACGGCCTCCGGTTCACCGGGCACGACCCGCAGGGGCAGGTACGGGTCGCCGAACTGCCCGGGCATCCGTTCTTCCTGGCCACGCTCTTCCAGCCGGAGCTGGCCGGCGACGGCGACGAGCCGCACCCGATGGTGCGGGCCTTCGCGGCGGCGGTGGCGGCCCGGCGGTCACCGGCGGGCACCCCGGCCTGAGCCGGCCCCCGTCCGGCCGAACCGATCGGCCGGGTCGCCGCCCGCCCGCCCGGCCGTCGTCGCCGCCCGCCCGCCCGGCCGGCCGGCCGGCGGCGGATGACGGCGGTTGGCTCAGGCGCCCGCGCCCGGCTCTCCGGCCAGCACCGCGTCGCCGGCGTGCCGGGCGTGCACCGGCAGCGGCAGCTCGATCTTGTGGGCGGCCTCCCAGTCGTAGACCACGCCGGGCCGGACCTGGGCGGTGAAGTAGTCCACCGCGCTCATCCCGCCGACCACCGGCTCGTCCACCTCGGCGACCAGCTGCGCGGGCACCAGGCGGAAGCCGTTCTGCAGGGCGGCGCTGAGCCGGCGGTGGCCGTCGACCACGAAGAAGTACTCGCCGGTGTAGCCGATCTTCAGCGGCTCCAGCGCCTCGTCCCCGGCGGAGGCGACCTCGCCGACGAACTCGGAGTCCCAGAGCCCGCGCAGGGTGGCGATGTCCTCGGTCGGGTAGACCCGGGCCGGATCGAGCAGCAGCAGCGGCGGGGCGTCGCGCAGCACCTCCGCGCCGAGCCGGCCCTCGTACGCGTCGATGATGTGCTCGACCACCTCGGCGGCGGACGCCCGGGTGGTGTCGCAGATCAGGTCGTAGTTGCGCAGCCGGGCCTTGTCCACCCCGTAGCGGACCAGGAACCGGCCCCGCTCGCTCTCGCTGCGCTCCTTCAGCTTGGCGCGGGCCTCGTCCAGCGAGGTGTAGCTCTCGGCCGGGCCGGACGGCCGGGCCAGCACCCGGCGGGCCGCCTCGGTCGGCTCGGTGATCATGTGCACCTTGAGCGCGTCGGTGAAGAAGTGCCACGCCAACCGGGAGTCCATGACCAGCCGCTCGCCCGAGGCGGCGATGTCGCGCTGGAGCTGGTCGACGTAGCCGTCGACCGCCTGGTCGAGTTCGGCGTGCAGGTTGAGCTGCAACGCGGTCATCTGCCGCTGCTGCGCCATCTCGCGGTAGAGGTCGCCGACGCTGACCCGGCGCAGCCCGAGCCGCTTGGCGATCTCCACCGACACCGTGCTCTTGCCGCTGCCGAGGTCACCGTTGAAGACGATCGACTGACGAACGGTCACGACTGGTCCACCCCTGATCACCGGCTGTTGGACATCCCGACACCGCGCCGACCGACGCGTTCGGCGCCACCGTCGCGCCACCTGCGGCAGCTCCAGCTCGGCGCGCCTGACGCCGCGCCGCGACCTGGAGCCGTCGTACGCCCGGGCATGACGGGCGATGCTATCACCTCATGGCCAGGGGTTTCCCGGACACCGGGTGCGATCCGGGGTCGGTGGCGGGGCGGATCCGCGCTCCCCGGCCACCGGTGGCCACCCGCCGGGTCGCTCAGAAGAGGGCCAGCGGGTCGACCTGGAGGCGGACCGGATCGGTGGCCTTGCGCGCGGTGCGGACCCCGGCGGCGGAGTGCAGCGCCTCGGCCAGCGCGGCGGCCCGGGCCCGGGGCACCCGGACCAGCATCCGCTCCCGCTCCCCGTCCGCCGGCACCGGCCCGAGCAGCTCGGCCTCGGCGGGCAGCCGGGCCTCGGCCAGCAGGTCCGCCACCGCGGCCGGCTGGCCGGTCACGCTGGCCATCCGCACCGCCGGCGGGAAGCCCAGCTCGCGCCGCTCGGCCAGTTCGCGTTCGGCGAACCAGGCGGCGTCCCAGCGCAGCAGCGCCTGCACCGGGGCGAGCGCGCCGTCGGCGACCACCACCACCCGGCCGCCGGCCGGTCCCGGCCGGGCCAGCGCGGCGGCGGCCAGCCAGCGGCGCAGCGCCTCCTCCCCGGCCCGCAGGTCGGCCCGGGTGAGCAGGGCCCAGGAGTCGAGCAGCAGCACCGCGCCGTAGCCGCCGTCGGCGACCGGTTCGGCGCCCGGGGTGGCGATCACCAGGCCGGCGCCGCCGGGCACGGCGGCGAGCACCTCCTCCCGGCCGGAGGTGCGCACCGGCACGCCCGGGAACGCCCGCCCCAGCTCCTCGGCGGTGCGCCGGGCGCCGGTGACCGAGGCGCGCAGCCGCCGGCCACCGCACTGCGGGCAGGCGTACGCGGCGGCGACCCGGCCGCACCAGCGGCAGGCGGGGGTGCCGGCGGCGGACGGCAGGGCGAGCGGGCCGGCGCAGTGCGGGCAGCGCGCCGGGGTCCGGCAGTCGGCGCAGGCCACCGCCGGCAGGTAGCCGCGGCGCGGCACCTGGACCAGCACCGGCCGGTCGGCGCGCAGCGCGTCCCGGGCGGTGGTCCAGGCCAGGCTGGGCAGCCGGGCGCTGGCGGCCTGCGGGTCACGCGCCAACTGAGGATCGTCGCCGGTCGGCGCTATCGCCGGCATCCGCGCGCGCACGGTGGCCCGGTCGGCCACCACCTCCCGGGCCCAGCCCGTCTCCACCAGCAGTTGCCCCTCGGCCGTGCGGGTGTACCCACCGACCAGGGCGGCCGCCTCACCCAGTTGGGCCCGGGTGAGCAGCACCTCCCGGGCGTGCGGGTAGGGCGCCCGCGGCTCGGCGTGCAGGTCGTCCCCGTCGTCCCAGATGGCGACCAGGCCGAGCCGGTCCACCGGGGCGAACATCGCCGCCCGCGTACCGATCACCACCGGCACGTCGCCGCGCCGGGCGGAGAGGAACGCCCGGTAGCGCCGGGCGGGGCCGAGGGCGGCGGAGAGGCAGACGTGCCGGCCGGGGCCGAGCCTGGCGGTCAGCGCGGCGTCGAGGCGGTCCAGGTCGCGGTTGTCGGCGACCACCACCAGCGCACCCCGGCCGCCGGCCACGGTCGCGGCGACCGCCTCGGCGTAGCGGGCGGGCCAGTCCTCGCCCGGCAGCGCCGACCAGACCGCCCGCGGCGCCCGGCCCTCGGCCAGCGCCCGGAGCAGGGCCGGCCCGGCCGGGTAGTCCCGCCAGCCGTGCGGGTCGGGCATCGTCACCGGGCCGGCGGCTGCTCCCCCGGCTCCCGCACCGGCGGGCTCCGCACCGGCAGCCGCACCGGGAGGCCGCGACGCGGCACCCTGACCGGGCGACGCCGCCGTGGCGTCCGTACCGGCAGGCCGCGGCGCGGCGTCCTGACCGGGCGCCTCCGTGGTGGCGTCCGCGTCGGCGGGGTCTGGCGTGGCAGCCGGGCTGCCGGGCACCGGCGGCGTGTCCGGGTCGTCGCCGCCCGCCCCGGCGGTCTCGCCCTCGGCGGCGCGGGCGCGGACGTCCTTCTCCACCCGGGCGTGCCGGGGCGGCACGGCCAGCCGGAGCACGTCGGCGAGGCTGCCGGCGTACCGGTCGGCGACCGCGCGGGCCAGCCGGGCCACCTCGGGCGCCAGCACCGGCTCCGGGGAGACCACCTTCTCCAGGTACGCCAGCCGCCCGGTGTGCCCGGAGTCGTCGCCCCGGGACAGCAGCCAGCCGTCCACCAACTGCCCGGCGAAGCGGACCTTCACCCGCACCCCGGGGGTGGCGTCGGCGTCCAGTTCGGCCGGCACCAGGTAGTCGAAGGGCCGGTCCAGGTGGGCCAGGGGCACGTCCACGCAGACGCGAGCGACCGGCGACCCGTCCGCGGGCCGCCGGTCGCTACGCCTGGTGCCGGTCAGGCTCCCGCGGCCGACTTGAGGTCGGCGGCCCGGTCGGTGCTCTCCCAGGTCAGGTCGGGCAGCTCCCGGCCGAAGTGGCCGTACGCCGCGGTCTGCCGGTAGATCGGGCGGAGCAGGTTGAGGTCCCGGATGATGGCGGCCGGGCGCAGGTCGAACACCTCGGTCACCGCCTTCTCGATCGAGGTGACCGGCACCGTCTCGGTGCCGAACGTCTCGATGAAGAGGCTGACCGGGTGGGCCTTGCCGATCGCGTACGCGACCTGCGCCTCGCAGCGCTCGGCCAGGCCGGCGGCCACCACGTTCTTGGCCACCCAGCGCATCGCGTACGCGGCCGAGCGGTCCACCTTCGACGGGTCCTTGCCGGAGAAGGCGCCACCGCCGTGCCGGGCGTAGCCGCCGTAGGTGTCCACGATGATCTTGCGGCCGGTCAGGCCGGCGTCACCCATCGGGCCACCGATCTCGAACCGGCCGGTCGGGTTGACCAGCAGCCGGTAACCCTCGGTGTCCAGCCCGAGGCTCTCCAGCTCGGGGGCGATGACGTGCTCGCGCACGTCCGGGGTGAGCAGCGACTCCAGCGAGATGTCCGCGGCGTGCTGGCTGGACACGACCACCGTGTTGAGCCGCACCGGGCGCAGCCCGTCGTACTCGATGGTGACCTGGGTCTTGCCGTCCGGACGCAGGTACGGGATGGTGCCGTCCTTGCGTACGGCGGCGAGGCGGCGGGCCAGCCGGTGCGCGAGCGCGATCGGCAGCGGCATCAGTTCCGGCGTCTCCGAGCAAGCGAAGCCGAACATCATGCCCTGGTCACCGGCGCCCTGCGCGTCCAGGGCGCTCTCCGAGGCGCCGGTGCGCAGCTCGAAGGCGTTGTCGACGCCCTGGGCGATGTCCGGGGACTGGTTGCCGATGGAGACGCTCACGCCGCACGAGGCCCCGTCGAAGCCCTTCTTCGACGAGTCGTAGCCGATCCCGAGGATGGTCTCCCGGACGATGGTCGGGATGTCGGCGTACGCCTTGGTGGTGACCTCGCCGGCCACGTGCACCTGGCCGGTGGTGATGAGGGTCTCCACCGCGACCCGGCTGTGCGGGTCCTGGCTGAGCAGCGCGTCCAGGATCCCGTCGCTGATCTGGTCGGCGATCTTGTCCGGGTGGCCTTCCGTGACCGATTCGGACGTGAAGAGGCGGCGTGTCACGGCACTCCTAAGCTATGGAAAAGTCGTTCCGCGGCAGTGTAGTCACCACCGTCCGCGCAGCGCGCGCTGGTCAGTGTTCGGTACCACCCGTCAGGAAGGACCGGCCAGCCGGGTCACCACGAGGTCCCAGACGCCGTCGGCCAGATCCTCCTTCGACTGCTCGGGCATCCGGCTGACCGAGCCGTCCGCGCCGATGACGGTCGCCGCGTTGGTCTCGGCGCCGAAGACCTTGTCCGGCCCGACCTCGTTGATCACGATGAGGTCGGCTCGCTTGCGGGCGAGCTTGGCCCGGCCGTTGGCCTCGGCGTCGCCGGTCTCGGCGGCGAACACCACCAGCACCTGCTCCGGCCGACGGCGCCGGCCCAGCTCGGCCGCGATGTCCGGGTTGGTGACCAGCTCGATGGTTGGCGCGCTGCCGTCGTCCGACTTCTTGATTTTGCCAGTCGCGTAGGTCGCCGGCCGGAAATCGGCCGGAGCGGCCGCCATCACCACCGCGTCGGCCGCCTCGGCGGCGGCGAGGGTGGCCTGGCGCAGCTCCTCGGTGGTGCCGACCCGGACCAGGTCCACACCGGCCGGGTCCGGCAGCGCGACGTTGGCCGAGACCAGGGTGACCCGGGCGCCCCGGGCCACGGCGGTGCGGGCGAACGCGTAGCCCTGCTTGCCGGAGGACCGGTTGCCCAGGAAGCGGACCGGGTCCAGCGGTTCCCGGGTGCCGCCGGCGGTGACCACCACCCGGCGGCCGGCCAGGTCGGCCGGGGCGGCGGCGCCCCGGGCCAGGGCCCGGCGGGCGACCGCGAAGATCTCCGCCGGATCCGGCAGCCGGCCCTTGCCGGTGTCGGCGCCGGTGAGCCGGCCGACGGCGGGCTCGATCACCCGCACGCCGCGGGCGCGCAGCGTGGCCACGTTGGCGACGGTGGCCGGGTGCTCCCACATCTCGGTGTGCATGGCGGGCGCCAGCACCACCGGGCAGCGGGCGGTGAGCAGGGTGTTGGTGAGCAGGTCGTCGGCGAGGCCGTGGGCGGCCTTGGCGAGCAGGTCGGCGGTGGCCGGCGCGACCACCACCAGGTCGGCCTGCTGGCCGAGGCGCACGTGCGGCACCTCGTGCACGTCCGACCAGACCTCGTCGGCGACCGGCTGGCCGGAGAGCGCCGCCCAGGTCGGCGCCCCGACGAAGCGGAGCGCCGACGCGGTCGGCACGACCCGGACCCGGTGGCCGGACTCGGTGAACAGCCGCAGCAGCTCGCACGCCTTGTAGGCGGCGATGCCGCCACCGACCCCGAGGACGATCCGGGGGGACATCGGCGCGGGGCGGGTTACGGCTGGTCGGTCGGCTCGGCGGTGAGCAGGCCCGCGTTGATCTCGCGCATGGCGATGGAGAGCGGCTTCTCCTGCGGGGTGGTCTCGACCAGCGGGCCGACGTACTCCAGCAGGCCCTCACCGAGCTGGCTGTAGTAGGCGTTGACCTGACGGGCGCGCTTGGCGGCGAAGATGACCAGCGCGTACTTCGACGTGGTCTTCTCGAGGAGCTCGTCGATCGGCGGGTTGGTGATGCCCTCGGGGTTGGTGGCGATGGATCCCACGAATGAACCTCTGCGTCTGGAGAACCGCTCGGAGCGGCTACGTCGCCCGACCGCCCAGCGGCGACCGGGCCGGAGCCGGTAACGAAGAACCGAGCAAGCCTACCAGCTCGGTGACCGTGCGCTCGGTCAGGTCGTGCACCACGACGGCGTCGGTCTCTGCCAGGGTGGCCGGCGCCGGGTCGAATCCGGGCGGGACGAGCAGGACCAGGCGGGCGTCGGGGAGCACCGCCCGGACGCCGATCGCGCCGGGCAGGTCCAGCGGGAGCAGCACCGGCTGCCCGGCGGCCAGCCGGGCCCGCACCTGCGCCGCGGGCGTGCCGCGCGCGTACGGGCCGATCCGGCTCCACTCCAGCAGCTCGCCGGCGGCGGCCATCCGGTCGAACTCGACCGGGTCGCAGAAGAGCCGGTCGGTGCCGGGCCGCTCGCCCGCCCGGGGTGGGCGGGTGGTGGCCGGCACCGGGCTCCACACGGCGGGAGAACGCGCCCGGACCAACTCGACGACACTCTCCCGGCCGGTGCCCGAAGGTCCGGCCAGGACAGTGAGCCGAGCCGCCGGGCGCGCCTCGCCTTCCGTGCTCACTGCTTGTTTCTACACGCCGCCAGACTCAGTTGGCGGAGAACTCTCCAAGCAGTGCCTTGCGCTGCTGCTCGCCGAGGCCACGCAGGCGACGGCTGTCGGCGATCTTGAGCTTCTCCATGATCTGGGTGGCCCGGATCTTGCCGATACCCGGCATCGCCTGCAGGACGGCGGACACCTTGAGCTTGCCGACGACGTCGTCGGACTCGGCCCGCTCGAGGACGGCTCCGAGGGTGGTCTTGCCCTGCTTGAGCTGCTCCTTCAGCTCAGCGCGGGCCTTGCGGATCTCCGCAGCCTTCTCGAGCGCGGCTGCGCGCTGCTCTGGGGTCAGTGACGGGAGCGGCACCAGTTCTCCTCAGGTCCCTATCGCGACGGGCGGGACGCACCGCCGCATCTGTGAAACGTGGTGTCGCTGTGAACCAAGGGGTCCGTGGTTCCCAGCGCGGGGAAAACTAGCGGTCAACGGAGCTTTCGGCAACGTGGGCGCGCCATGATCACGACAAAGTGATCGACCCGTCAGTCAGTCAACCGCCAGCCAGGGCGGCCCGGCAGCCGGCCAGCGCCCGGTCCGCGGCGGCCCGCAGGGCGGCCACGTCGGGGCCCGCGCCGAGCACCTCCCGGGAGTACGAGGGCAGCACCGCGGGCAGGCTGGAGCCGAAGACCACCCGCAGGTCGGCCGGGGTGGCGCCCTGCGCGCCGAGGCCCGGCGCGAGCAGCGGACCGTTCACCGCGGACAGGTCGTGGCCGGTGTCGCCGATGGTCGCCCCGACCACCAGACCGAAGCTGCCGAGCGGCTCCGCACCCGCGTTGAGCTGGGAAATCTCGTCGATCACGGTCTGCGCCACGGTCCGCCCGTCGGCCGCCCGGGCCCGCTGCACGGCGGCCCCCTCGGGGTTGGAGGTGAGCGCGAGGACGAAGACTCCACCGCCGTGCGCGGCGGCCAGCTCGAACATCGGAGCGAGCGAACCGACGCCGAGATACGGGCTGGCGGTGACCGCGTCGACATACAGGGGGCTGGATGGGTCGAGGTACGCGGCGGCGTACGCGGCGACCGTCGAGCCGATGTCGCCGCGCTTGACGTCAAGCAGAACGAGCGAACCGGAAGCCCGTAACTGTCGGATAGTTGACTCAAGAATTTCGACCCCGCGCGAGCCGAACCGCTCGAAGAAGGCCGACTGGGGCTTGATCACCGCAACCCGGTCACCGAGCGCTTCCACGACGGTCCGGGCGAACCGGTCGAGCCCCGTCACGTCGTCGGGCAGCCCCCAGCGGGCCAGCAGCCCCGGGTGCGGGTCGATGCCCACGCAGAGCGGGCCCCGTTCGGTCACGGCCCGGTGCAGGCGGGCGCCGAAACTCTCCACCTCTCGTCCTCTCCTCGCTCCTCGCGCGGGCCGCGTCGGCCGCCCGCGTACCCGGCCGGGGTCTCCCGGACCGGGCGGTCAGCCGGCCGCCACCGCCGCCGCCACCCCGGCCGCGATCCGGGCCAGGTCGGTGTCGTCGGTGACGTACGGCGGCATGGTGTAGACCAGGTCGCGGAACGGGCGCAGCCAGACCCCCCGCCCCGCCGCGGCCGCCGTGGCGGCCGGCAGGTCGACCTCGTGGTCCAGCTGGACCACGCCGATCCCGCCCAGCACCCGCACGTCGAGCACCCCCGGCGCGCCGCGCAACGGCTCCAGGCCGGCCCGCAGGCCCGCCTGGAGCCTCGCCACCTGCCCCGCCCAGTCCCCGGCCCGCAGCAGCCCGATGGAGGCGTTGGCGACCGCACAGGCGAGCGGGTTGGCCATGAACGTCGGACCGTGCGCCAGCACGCCGGCGGCGGAGATGCCGCGGGCGATCTCCGGGGTGCACAGCGCGGCGGCCAGGGTGAGGTAGCCGCCGGTGAGCGCCTTGCCCACGCACATCACGTCCGGCGCCACCCCGGCGTGCTCGGCGGCGAACATGGTGCCGGTCCGGCCGAAGCCGGTGGCGATCTCGTCGAAGACCAGCAGCACCCCGTGCGCGCGGGTCACCTCCCGCAGCACCCGCAGGTAGTGCGGGTGGTGGAAGCGCATCCCGCCGGCGCCCTGGACCACCGGCTCGACGATCACCGCGGCCAGTTCGTGGGCGTGCCGCTCGACCGCGTCGACCAGCGCCGCCTCGTAGGCCGGGTCGGGCGGGGTGTCGAACCCGCCGGGCGGCACCGGGGCGAAGACCTGCCGGGGCAGCACGTCGCCCCAGAGGTGGTGCATGCCGCCCTCGGGGTCACAGACGCTCATCGGGTGGAACGTGTCGCCGTGGTAGCCGCCCCGCCAGGTGCCCAGCCGGCGGCGCTCCGGGCGGCCGGTGGCCCGCTGGTACTGCAGGCACATCTTCACCGCCACCTCGACGCTCACCGAGCCCGAGTCGCAGAGGAAGACGTGTTCCAGCCCGTCCGGGGCCAGCTCGACCAGGGTCCGCGCCAGCCGCACCGCCGGGGCGTGGGTGAGCCCGCCGAACATCACGTGGCTCATCCGGCCGAGCTGGTCGGTCACCGCCGCGTCCAGCACCGGGTGCCGGTAACCGTGGATCGCCGCCCACCACGACGACATACCGTCGACCAGCTCCCGCCCGTCGGCCAGCCGCAGCCGCACCCCCTCCGCGCCCTCGACCACGTAGGGCGCGCTCGCCGGCGGGAGCGCCGCGTACGGATGCCACACGTGCGCCCGGTCCGCAGCCAGAACCTCCTCAGGCGTCACCCACGCACTCCTTCCTCGTCGCTCACCGCGAATCGCGCGGTTGTGGCCCGTGTTTCGTCCGGTACGCGGCACCCGCCGGGGCGGAAGGTGCACGATCGCCGGGGCGGCGTCACGGGGTCGGGGACAGGGCGGCGGCGGAGGCGCGGGTGCGGGCGGCGGCGCGGACCAGCGCCGGGCCGCGGTAGATGAAGCCGGTGTAGAGCTGGACCAGGGCGGCGCCGGCGTCGAACATCCGGGCCGCGCCGTCGGGGTCGACGATGCCGCCGACGCCGATGATCGGCAGCCGCCCGCCGGTCTCCCGGTGCACGAAGGCGACCACCCGCCGGGCCCGGTCGGCCAGCGGCCGGCCGGAGAGCCCGCCGGTCTCCGCGCCGCGCGCCCGGTCCGCCGGGGCCAGCCCGTCCCGGGCCAGGGTGGTGTTGGTGGCGATCACCCCGGCCGCGCCCCGGGCCAGGCAGACCTCCAGCAGCTCGGCGATGGCCGGCTCGGTCAGGTCCGGGGCGATCTTCACCAGCACCGGCTTCTCCCCCACCAGCGCGGCGAGCAGCGCGTCCAGGTGCGCCCGGTCCTGCAACGCCCGCAGCCCGGGGGTGTTCGGCGAGGAGACGTTGACCGCGAAGTAGTCGCCGTGCCCGCGCAGCGCCCGGTAGGACGCCTGGTAGTCCGCCACCGCCTCGTCCAGCGGGGTCACCTTGGACTTGCCCAGCGAGATGCCCAGCGGCACGCCCAGCGGGCGGGGCAGCGCCGCCAGCCGGGCCGCGAGGGCCTCGGCGCCGGCGTTGTTGAAGCCCATCCGGTTGACCACCGCCTCGCTGTCGCGCAGCCGGAACAGCCGGGGCCGGGGATTGCCCGGCTGCGGGTGCGCGGTGACCGTGCCGACCTCCACGAAACCGAAGCCCAGCGCCGGCCAGGCGGGCAGCGCGACGCCGTTCTTGTCCATCCCGGCGGCCAGCCCGACCGGGTTGGGGAACTCGACGCCGAACACGGTGCGCGGCGCCCGGACGGCGTACCGGGCGCGCAGCGCGGCCAGCGCCGCCGGCCGGCGGGAGAGTCCCGCCAGCCGGCGCAGCGTCCACTCGTGCGCCGCCTCGGCGTCCCCGTCCCCGATCCGGAACAGCGCCGGCCGCACCGCCCGCTCGAAGATCACTGCTCGGCTCGCAGCGCGGCGTGCAGTTCCTGGAGCGGGCGGACCTGCATGTCGCCGCGGATCCGGGCCTCGATGCCCATCACGGCGGCGGCCGCGCCGGGCACGGTGGTGATGCACGGGATGTCGGCGGTGACCGCGGCGCTGCGGATCTCGTAGCCGTCCGACCGGGCGCTGGCGCCCGAGCCCTGCGGCGTGTTGATCACCAGCGCCACGTCGCCGCCGAGGATCAGCGACACCGCGTCCTCGCCCGCGCCGGCCTCGTAGTGCTTGCGGATCTGCTCGCAGGCGATGCCGTGCCGGCGCAGCACCTCGGCGGTGCCGGTGGTGGCGACGATCTCGAAGCCGAGGTCGGCCAGGCGCTTCACCGGGAAGATCATGCCGCGCTTGTCCCGGTTGGCCACCGAGACGAAGATCTTCCCGCCGGTCGGCAGCGAGCCGTACGCGGCGGACTGGCTCTTGGCGAAGGCGTGCCCGAAGGCGGTGTCGATGCCCATCACCTCACCGGTCGACTTCATCTCCGGGCCGAGCAGCGAGTCCACCCCCTTGCCGGTGGGGGTGCGGAACCGCTTGAACGGCAGCACCGCCTCCTTCACCGCGATCGGGGCGTCCGGCGGCATCGAGCCGCCGTCCCCGGTGGCCGGGAGCAGCCCCTCGGCGCGCAGCTCGGCGATGGTGGCGCCGAGCGCGATCCGGGCGGCCGCCTTCGCCAGCGGCACCGCCGTGGCCTTCGAGACGAACGGCACCGTCCGGGACGCCCGCGGGTTCGCCTCCAGCACGTAGAGCACGTCGTCCTTGAGCGCGTACTGGACGTTGAGCAGGCCTCGTACGCCGATCCCCCGGGCGATCGCCTCGGTGTACCGGCGGACCTCGGCCAGGTGCGAGCCGGCCAGGGTGATCGGCGGCAGCGCGCAGGACGAGTCGCCGGAGTGGATGCCGGCCTCCTCGATGTGCTCCATCACCCCGCCGAGGTAGACCTCGCCGTCGGCGTCGCAGAGCGCGTCCACGTCGATCTCGATGGCGTCGTCGAGGAAGCGGTCCACCAGCACCGGGTGGTCCGGCGAGATCGCGGTGGCCCGGCCGATGTAGTCGCGCAGGGTGGCGTCGTCGTAGACGATCTCCATGCCCCGGCCGCCCAGCACGTACGACGGGCGCACCAGCACCGGATAGCCGATCTCGTCGGCGATCGCCTTCGCCTCGTCGTACGAGGTGGCCATGCCGTGCGCCGGCGCGCGCAGCCCGGCCCGGGCCAGCACCGCGCCGAACGCGCCCCGCTCCTCGGCCAGGTGGATCGACTCCGGGGAGGTGCCGACCACCGGCACCCCGGCGTTCTTCAGCCGCTGGGCCAACCCGAGCGGGGTCTGCCCGCCGAGCTGCACGATCACCCCGATCACGCCCGGACCGCCGGCCGCCTTGCCGGAGGCGTCCTCGGCGTGCCAGACCTCCAGCACGTCCTCGAAGGTGAGCGGCTCGAAGTAGAGCCGGTCGGCGGTGTCGTAGTCGGTGGAGACGGTCTCCGGGTTGCAGTTGACCATCACTGTCTCGAAGCCGACCCCGCCGGACCCGGCCGCGCCGGCGACCGGCGCGGTGCGCAGCGCCATCACCGCGTGCACGCAGGAGTAGTCAAACTCGATGCCCTGCCCGATCCGGTTCGGCCCGGAGCCGAGGATCATCACCTTGGGCCGGGCCGAGCCGACCACCTCGGTCTCCGAGTCGTACGAGGAGTAGTGGTAGGGCGTGGTGGCGGCGAACTCGGCCGCGCAGGTGTCCACCGTCTTGTAGACCGGCCGGATGTCGAGCCGGTGCCGCAGCGTGCGGACCCCGTCCTCGGCCGCCAGCTCCGGACGCAGCGCCGCCAGCTGCCGGTCGGACAGCCCGGCCCGCTTCGCCCGGCGCAGCAGGTCGGCGTCGAGCACCGGCGCGGCGACGATCTCGGCGCGCAGCTCGACCAGGGCGGCGATCTGGTCCAGGAACCACGGGTCGATGCCGCCGGAGGCGGTGGCGACCTCGGCGATCGACGCGCCCAGCCGCAGCGCCCTCTCCACCGTGTAGAGCCGGCCGTCGTGCGGCGTCCGCAGCGCGTCGAGGGTGTTCTCCTTGGTCGCCCCGGCCGGGTCGGGCCGGGTCCAGAACCCGGCCGCCGCGGTCTCCATCGAGCGCATCGCCTTGTTCAGCGCCTCGGTGAAGTTGCGGCCCAGGCTCATCGCCTCGCCGACCGACTTCATGGTGGTGGTCAGCTCCGGGTCGGCGCCGGGGAACTTCTCGAACGCGAACCGCGGGATCTTCACCACCACGTAGTCCAGCGCCGGCTCGAACGCCGCCGGGGTCTTCAGGGTGATGTCGTTGGGGATCTCGTCCAGGGTGTAGCCGATGGCCAGCTTCGCGGCGATCTTCGCGATCGGGAAGCCGGTCGCCTTGGAGGCCAGCGCCGAGGAGCGGGAGACCCGCGGGTTCATCTCGATCACCACGATCCGCCCGTCGGCCGGGTTGATCGCGAACTGGATGTTGCAGCCGCCGGTGTCCACCCCGACCTCGCGCAGCACCGCGATGCCCAGGTCGCGCAGGCGCTGGTACTCCCGGTCGGTGAGGGTCATCGCCGGGGCGACGGTGACGCTGTCGCCGGTGTGCACGCCCATCGGGTCCAGGTTCTCGATCGAGCAGACCACCACCACGTTGTCGTGGCGGTCGCGCATGAGTTCGAGCTCGTACTCCTTCCAGCCGAGCACGCTCTCCTCGATCAGCACCTCGTGCACCGGGCTCGCGGCGAGGCCGTCACCGGCGATCCGGGCCAGCTCCTCCGGGGTGTGCGCCATGCCGGAGCCGAGGCCGCCCATGGTGAACGACGGCCGGATCACCACCGGCAGGCCCAGCTCGGCGACGGTGGCCTCGACCTCCGCCATCGAGTGGCAGACCCGGGACCGGGGCACCAGCCCGGCCGGGTCGTCGAGGCCCAGCCGGACGCCGGCCTTGGCCACGATGTCCTTGAACAGCTGCCGGTCCTCGCCGCGGTTGATCGCGTCGATGTTCGCGCCGATCAGCTCGACGCCGTACTTCTCCAGCACGCCGGACTCGTGCAGGGCGACCGCGGTGTTCAGCGCGGTCTGCCCGCCCAGGGTGGGCAGGATCGCGTCCGGCCGCTCCTTGGCGATGACCAGCTCGACGAACTCCGGGGTGATCGGCTCGACGTACGTGGCGTCGGCGAACTCCGGGTCGGTCATGATCGTCGCCGGGTTGGAGTTGACCAGGCTGACCCGGATGCCCTCGCGGCGCAGCACCCGGCAGGCCTGGGTGCCGGAGTAGTCGAACTCGCAGGCCTGCCCGATCACGATCGGCCCGGAGCCGATCACCAGGACGTGCTTGAGGTCGGTCCGCTTAGGCATCGGTGCGCCCCTCGATGAGCTCGGCGAAGCGGTCGAACAGGTAGTCCGCGTCGTGCGGACCGGCCGCCGCCTCCGGGTGGTACTGGACGGTGAAGGCGGGCACGTCCTTCGCCCGCAGCCCCTCGACCACGTTGTCATTGAGGCAGACGTGACTGACCTGGACGCCGCCGAACTCGGTCTCGATCACCTGGTCGGGTACGACCAAGCCGGGCCGTCGGCCCGGCTCCGGCACCTCGGCCGCACCGAGCTCCTGTTCGCGGCCCGGCCAGGCGACCGCGAAGCCGTGGTTGTGGCTGGTCACCTCGACCTTGCCGGTGGCCCGGTCGAGCACCGGCTGGTTGATCCCGCGGTGGCCGTAGCCGAGCTTGTAGGTGCCGAAGCCCAGCGCCCGGCCGAGGATCTGGCTGCCGAAGCAGATGCCGAACAGCGGCACCCGCCGGCGCAGCACCTCCCGGGCCAGCGCGACCGGGCCGTCAGCGGTGGCCGGGTCGCCGGGGCCGGGCGAGAAGAAGACCGCGTCGGCGCCGGTGGCCAGCAGGTCGTCGATGGTGGAGCCGGCGGGCAGCACGTGCGTGGTGACCCCGCGCGCGGCCAGCCGGCGCGGCACGTTGCGCTTGATCCCCAGGTCCAGCGCGGCCACCGTGTAGCGGTGCTCCCCCTCGGCCGCGACCACGTACGGCTTGGCGGTGGTCACCTCGGCGGAGAGGTCGGCGCCGACCATCTGCGAGGACTGCCGGACCCGGGCCAGCAGCGCCCGGGGGTCGGTCTCCACGCTGGAGACGCCGACCCGCATCGCGCCGCGCTCGCGCAGGTGCCGGGTCAGCGCCCGGGTGTCCACCCCGCTGATGCCGACCACGCCCTCGGTGGCGAGCCGGTCCTCCAGCCCGCCGGTGGCCCGCCAGTTCGAGCCGATCCGGGCCGGGTCGCGGACCACGTAGCCGGCCACCCAGATCCGGTCGGACTCGTCGTCCTCACCGTTGACCCCGGTGTTGCCGATGTGCGGGGCGGTCTGCACCACCACCTGCCGGTGGTAGGACGGGTCGGTCAGGGTCTCCTGATAGCCGGTCATGCCGGTGTTGAATACCGCCTCGCCGAAGGTCTCCCCGACGCTGCCGTACGCCTCGCCGTGGAAGGTCCGCCCGTCCTCGAGGACGAGGATCGCCGATCGCCGCTTCACGCCGCGCCTCCCTCGCTCCGGACCGCGAAGCTCCGCTCCGCTGCACTCCTCGTTCGGATCACTTGACAGCCTTTCCGTCCAGGACCGTCGGCTCGCCGCGCAGGAAGGTCGCCACGATGCGACCCGGCAGCGTCATGCGGGCGTACGGGGTGTTGCGACTGCGGCTGGCCAGCTCGGCCGGCTCGATCACCCGGCGGGCGGCCGGGTCGACCAGGGTCAGGTTGGCCGGCACGCCGGGCGCCGGGTCGAGGCCGTGCCCGTCCAGGCCGGCGATCCGGGCCGGGGTGCGCGACATCCGCTCGGCGATCAGGTCCCACTCGGGGCCGAGCACGTCGAGCGCGATGGACAGCGCCGTCTCCAGACCGAGCATGCCCGGCCGGGCGTACGCCCACTCGCACTCCTTGTCCTCCACCGCGTGCGGGGCGTGGTCGGTGGCGATGATGTCGATCACGCCGTCGGCCAGCGCGGCGCGCAGCGCGGCGACGTCGGCGCCGGTGCGCAGCGGCGGGTTGACCTTGTAGACCGGGTCGTAGGTCTCGGCGCGCTCGTCGGTGAGCAGCAGGTGGTGCGGGGTCACCTCGGCGGTGACCCGGACCCCGCGGGCCTTGGCGTGCCGCAGCACCTCGACGCTGCCGGCGGTGGAGACGTGGCAGACGTGCAGCCGGCTGGCGACGTGCTCGGCCAGCAGCACGTCCCGGGCGATGATCGCCTCCTCGGCGACCGCCGGCCAGCCGGTCAGCCCGAGCCGGGTGGAGACCTCCCCCTCGTGCATCTGCGCGCCCTCGGTGAGCCGGGGCTCCTCGGCGTGCTGGGCGATGATCCCGTCGAACGCCTTGACGTACTCCAGCGCCCGGCGCATCAGCTTCGGGTCGGCCACGCAGTGCCCATCGTCGGAGAAGATCCGCACCCGGGCCGCCGAGTCGGCCATCGCGCCGAGTTCGGCCAGCCGCTCGCCGGCCAGCCCGACGGTGACCGCGCCGATCGGCTGCACGTCGACCAGCCCGGCCTCCCGGCCGAGCCGCCAGACCTGCTCGACCACGCCGGCGGTGTCGGCGACCGGTGAGGTGTTTGCCATCGCGCAGACCGCCGTGTAGCCGCCCAGGGCGGCGGCCCGGGAGCCGGACTCCACGGTCTCGGCGTCCTCCCGGCCCGGCTCGCGCAGGTGGGTGTGCAGGTCGACCAGGCCGGGCAGGGCCACCAGGCCGGTCGCGTCGAGCACGGTGGCGCCGTCGGCGGCCAGGTCGGCGCCGACCTCGGCCACGACGCCGTCGCGGATCAGCAGGTCGGTCGGCGCGGCCCCCACCACGCTGACCCCCTTGACCAGGTACGCGGTCATGAGTTGTTCCCCCCGAGCAGCAGATAGAGGACGGCCATCCGGACGGAGACCCCGTTGGCGACCTGTTCGACGATGGTGGAGCGGGGCGAGTCGGCCACCTCGGGCGTGATCTCCATGCCCCGGTTCATCGGGCCGGGGTGCATGACGATCGCGTGCTCGGGCAGCCGGCGCATCCGCGGGCCGTCCAGCCCGTAGCGGCGGGCGTACTCGCGGGCGGACGGGAAGTAGGAGTCGTTCATCCGCTCCCGCTGCACCCGCAGCATCATCACCACGTCCGAGGTGGGCAGCACCGTGTCCAGGTCGTAGCAGACCCCGGTGCCGGGCGCGAGCGCCTGCGCGATGTCGACCGGGATCAGCGTCGGCGGCCCGACCAGGGTCACCTTGGCGCCGAGGGTGGACAGCAGCAGCACGTTGGAGCGGGCCACCCGGCTGTGCAGCACGTCCCCGACCACCGCGACCGACAGGCCGGCCAGCCGGCCCAGCCGGGCCCGCATGGTGTACGCGTCCAGCAGCGCCTGGGTGGGGTGCTCGTGGGTGCCGTCGCCGGCGTTGACCACCGAGCCGTCGACCCAGTTGGCGAGCCGGTGCGCGGCGCCGGAGGCGGGGTGGCGCACCACCACCGCGTCGGCGCCCATCGCCTGCAGGGTCAGCGCGGTGTCCTTCAGGCTCTCGCCCTTGGCCACGCTGGACCCCTTGGCGGAGAAGTTGATCACGTCGGCGCTGAGCCGCTTCGCCGCCGCCTCGAAGGAGATCCGGGTCCGGGTGGAGTCCTCGTAGAAGAGGTTGACCACTGTCCGGCCGCGCAGCGCGGGGAGCTTCTTGACCTCGCGGCCGGCCACGGTGGCCATCTCGGCGGCGGTGTCCAGGATCTGGGTGGCGGTGGCGGCGTCCAGGTCGCCGCCGGAGAGCAGGTGCCTGATCACGCGGGGGTCCCCCCGTACAGCTTGACCTCGTCGGCGCCGTCGGTCTCGGCGAGGGTGACCTTGACGCTCTCGGCGAGCGAGGTCGGGATGTTCTTGCCCACGTAGTCGGCGCGGATCGGCAGTTCCCGGTGGCCGCGGTCGACCAGGACGGCGAGCTGCACCGAGGCCGGGCGGCCCACGTCGTTGAGCGCGTCCAGGGCGGCCCGCACGGTACGCCCGGAGAAGAGCACGTCGTCGACGAGGACGACCCGCTTGCCGTCGATCCCGCCGGCCGGCAGCTGGGTGGGGCCGACCGCGCGGGTGGCGTGCCGGCGCAGGTCGTCGCGGTAGAGAGTGATGTCCAGCACGCCGACCGGGACGGTCACGTCCTCGAAGGTGCTGATCCGGGCGGCGAGCCGCTTCGCCAGCGGGGCGCCCCGGGTGGGGATGCCGAGCAGGACGGTGTCGGCGGCGCCCTGGGTCTTCTCCAGGATCTGGTGGGCGATCCGGTCGACCACCCGCTGGACGTCGGCGCTGGTGAGGATCACCTTCACCGAGGGTTGTCGGGCGGTCGGTGACTGGGCAGCCGGTGGGTAGGCCACGGCGGACCTCCTTCCCCGCCTCACGGGACGGGTCGTTAAAGGACGTCGGATCCTCCCGCCGGACCGTACCCGGCCCGGCGCGGGGCTTCAGCCACGTTACCAGTGGTCACGGGCCGGACCGCCGCCGGCCACTGAGCACCTGGTCAGCCCGGCGAAATGGGGATAACTCCCCCGGCGTACCCAACGGGAAGGTCACGACCACTTGACCAGGTGTCGCAATCCCCGTACCGTCACGCTCCGTAGCGATAGCTGGGAGAACCCCGAGCAGCACTGGGAGTGTCCGAATGCCCTCTGAATACGCCAAGTCGCTGGGCGCCCGCCTGCGCTCCATCCGCCAGCAGCAGGGCCTGTCCCTGCAGGGTGTGGAGGAGAAGTCGAACGGGCGGTGGAAGGCGGTGGTGGTCGGCTCGTACGAGCGCGGCGACCGGGCCGTCACGGTGTCCCGGCTGGCCGAGCTGGCCGACTTCTACCGAGTTCCCGTCTCGGAGCTGCTGCCCGACGGCAGCGGGGTGCGGCACGAGCCGACCAGCAAGATCGTCCTCGACCTGGAGCGGCTCTACGACGAGGCCTCGGAGGACCTGGCCTACGTCGCCCGGTACGCCCGTGCCATCCAGCAGCAGCGCGGTGACTACAACGGCCGGGTGCTCTCCATCCGCGCCGACGACCTGCGCGCGCTGGCGATCGTCTACGACGCCTCGCCGTCCGGCCTGATCGAGCGGCTGACCGAGCACGGCGTGCTGGTCGCCGACCCGCGGGCGTTCTTCGCCTCCTGAGAGCTGTCGCACCGAAAGGGCCCGTGCCGGACGGCACGGGCCCTTTCGTGTCCGGTGTCGCTTTCGCGCGTCGCGCCGCGGGGGCGGTCAGCGGGTGGCGTACTCGGCGATCCGCCCGAGCAGGCCGTTGAGGAAGCGCGGGGAGTCGTCGGTCGACATCTGCCGGGCCAGCTCCACCGCCTCGCTGATCGCCACCGGGTCGTCGATCTCGTCGACGTAGAGCAGCTCGTAGACGGCGATCCGGGCCAGGTTGCGGTCGACCGCCGGCATCCGGTCCAGCGTCCAGCCCTCGGCGTAGCTCGCGATCAGCTCGTCGATCCGGTCGAGGTGGTCGGCGACGCCCTCGACCAGGCCCACCGCGTAGCCCAGGTGCTCGGGGCGGGGCTTCTCAATCCGCTCGAGGTAGCCGGCGAGCACCTCCACCGGCGGCCGGTCGCGCAGGTCGGCCTCGTAGAGCACGTCCAGCGCCCGCTTGCGCGCCTTGCGGCGCGCCGGCATCTGCTGCTTGGGACCCTCGGCCATCAGGCGCGGCCGAGGTAACGGCCGTCGCGGGTGTCGACCTTGATCTTCTCGCCGGTGGTGATGAAGAGCGGCACCTGCACGGTCGCGCCGGTCTCGACGGTGGCCGGCTTGTTGCCGCCGGTCGAGCGGTCGCCCTGCAGGCCCGGCTCGGTGTAGGTGACCTCGAGCACCACGCTGGTGGGCAGTTCGACGTAGAGCGGGACGCCCTCGTGGGTGGCCACCGTCGCCTCGGCCTCGGGCAGCAGGTAGTTGGCCGCCTCGCCGACGGTGCCGCCGGGGACGGTGATCTGGTCGAAGGTCTCCAGATCCATGAAGACGTAGTCCTCGCCGTCGGCGTAGAGGTACTGCATGGTGCGCTTGTCGACGGTCGCGGTCTCGACCTTGGTGCCCGCGTTGAAGGTCTTGTCGACGACCTTGCCGGAGAGCACGTTCTTCAGCGTGGTACGCACGAACGCACCACCCTTACCGGGCTTGACGTGCTGGAACTCGACGACGGACCAGAGCTCCCCGTCGAGGTTGAGTACCAGGCCGTTCTTCAGGTCGTTGGTGGTGGCCATTTCCTGCCTTGATCATCAATTGGCGGACAGACCTGCAAAGTCTACTAGCTGCGGTGACCCCCGTCGCCCGCTGCCGCCCACCCGCCAGCCCGCCGCACGGCGACCGTCGCACGGCCACGCTCACCGGGCCAGCACGGTGACCGACCCGGCCGGGCCCGCCGCTCGTCAGCCGAGGCGGGAGGCCAGGTGGTGCAGGGCCAGCCGGTAGCCGTCGACGCCCAGGCCGCAGATCACCCCGGTGGCCACCGCGGAGACCACCGAGTGGTGCCGGAACTCCTCCCGGGCATGGATGTTGGAGATGTGCACCTCGACCAGCGGCCCGCGCAGCATCGAGCAGGCGTCCCGGACCGCGTACGAGTAGTGCGACCAGGCGGCCGGGTTGAGCACCACGGCGGCCCCCTCGGCGGCGGCCGCGTGCAGCCAGCCGAGCAGCTCGTGCTCGGCGTCGGTCTGCCGCACCGTCACGTCCAGGCCCAGGTCCCGGCCGGTCGCCTCGCAGAGCGCCACCAGGTCGGCGTAGGTGGTGGCGCCGTAGACCTCCGGCTCGCGGGTGCCGAGCCGGCCCAGGTTGGGCCCGTTGAGCACGTACACCCTCACCGGGCCACCTCGCGGTAGGCGGCGTGCAGCAGCTCGTCGTCGGGGCCCTCCAGGATCGCCGGTCGGGCCAGCCCGTCGAGCACCACGAAGCGCAGCCGGTCGCCCCGGGCCTTCTTGTCCACCCGCATGGTGGCCAGCAGCTCCGGCCAGGCGTCCGCCCGGTAGCCGGTGGGCAGGCCGAGCGCCGCCACGGCGGTGCGGTGCCGCCGCGCGGTGGCCTCGTCGAGCCGGCCGGCGAGCCGGGCCAGCTCGCCGGCGTAGACCAGGCCGACGGCGACCGCGTGCCCGTGCCGCCAGCGGTAACCCTCCACCTTCTCGATGGCGTGCGCCAGGGTGTGGCCGTAGTTGAGCACCTCGCGCACTCCGGACTCGCGCAGGTCGCCGGAGACCACGCCGGCCTTGACCCGGATCGCCCGCTCGATCAGCTCGCGGGCCACCGGGCCGGTCGGGTCGACGGCGGCCGCCGGATCCCGCTCCACCAGTTCCAGGATCACCGGGTCGGCGATGAAGCCGCACTTGACCACCTCGGCCATCCCGGCGGCCAGTTCGGCCGGCGGCAGGCTGTCCAGGGTGGACAGGTCGCAGACCACCCCGGCCGGTGGGTGGAAGGCGCCGACCAGGTTCTTGCCGGCCGCGGTGTTGATCCCGGTCTTGCCGCCCACCGCGGCGTCGACCATGCCCAGCAGCGAGGTGGCCACCGGCACCCAGCGCACCCCCCGCAGCCAGCAGGCCGCGACGAACCCGGCCAGGTCGGTGACCGCGCCGCCGCCGATCCCGACCACCCCGTCGTCCCGGGTGAACCCGGCCTCGCCCAGCCGGTCCCAGCAGGCGGCGGCCACCTCGATCTGCTTGGCCGCCTCGGCGTCCGGCACCTCGATCGGCAGCGGCCGCACGCCGGCGGCGCGCAGCCGCTCCCCGAGCGCGTCGGCCAGCGCCTTGACCGGGGCCGTGTGCAGCAGCGCCACCCGGGTCGCCCCGGGCAGCAGCCGCGGCGGCGGGTCGAGCAGGTCGCGTCCCACCAGTACGTCGTACGGGCGCTCGCCGCCGACCGGGATCCGGGTCACCTCGTCCATCGCCGGCAGCCTAGTCGAGCGAGCCGGCCGCCGGGCCGGGCTGTCCACCAGGTGACCGCCGAGCCGTCCGCGCGTTTAGTCCGGTTCGTGCCGGGCAACGAGTGCCCAACCGAACCCCGCGGAGGTGCCCGATGGCGAGAACCACCCTGGACGGCGGAGACATCCGGCTGCCCGCCACCGTCCTCGGGGTCGGGCTGGGCGGCTTCGTCGACGGCATCCTGCTGCACCAGGTACTCCAGTGGCACCACCTGCTCAGCAGCACCGACACGGACAACGTCGGCATCCGGCCGTATCCGGTGGACACCGTCGCGGGACTGGAGATGAACACCCTGTGGGACGGCATCTTCCACGTCGTGACCTGGGTGGCCGTGCTCACCGGCCTCGCCATGCTGTACTCGCGGGTCACCCGGTCCCGGGGCCGGCTGTGGCGCTCGCCGGTGCTGTGGGGCTGGGCGCTGGTCGGTTGGGGCCTGTTCAACCTGGTCGAGGGGATCGTCGACCACCACCTGCTCGGCATCCACCACGTCCGCGCCGGCCCGCACCAGACCTGGTGGGACCTGGGCTTCCTGGCACTCGGCGTGGTGCTGATCGCGGTCGGCTGGCTGGTGCAGCGGCGGGGCACCGTGGTGGACCTCTGCGCCGACGACCGGCGATGACCCCCGAGCACGCCGGACCCGGGCTCGCCATCGGGCCGCTGCTGCTCGTACCGCCGGTGCTCTTCTGGGTCTACCTGGCGGCGGCCCTGCGCGAGCGGGCCGCCGACCGCGCCGGGTGGAGCCACTGGCGGACGGCGAGCTTCGGCGCGGGCGCGGCGGCGGCCGCCGTCGCGCTGGCGCTGCCCGGGCACGGCCTCGCCGCGCACATGTGGCAGCACCTCCTGCTGGGCATGCTCGCGCCGCTCGGCCTGGCGCTGGGCGCGCCGGCCACCCTGGCGCTGCGGGTCGTCGACCGGCGCGCCGGACGCGCGGTGGTCCGCCTGTTGCGCCGCCCGGCGGTGGGCGTGCTCACCCATCCGGTGACCGGCCTGCTGCTGACCGTGGGCGGGCTCTACGTGCTCTATCTGACCCCGCTGTACCGGGCCACGCTGACCCACCCGGTCCTGCACCACCTGGTGCTGCTGCACTTCCTGCTCAGCGGCTACCTCTTCACCTGGGCGATCGCCGGCCCGGACCCGGGTCCGCACCGCGCGCGGGTGCCGGTCCGGCTGGTCGTGCTCGGCGTCGCGGTGGCCGGGCACGCCACCCTCGCCCAGCTCCTCTACGCCGGCCTGCTGGTGGAGGTCACCGCCCCGGCGGCCGAGCTGCGCGCTGCCGCGACGGTCATGTACTACGGCGGTGACCTGGCCGAGCTGCTGGTCGCCCTGGCGCTGCTGGTCACCTGGCGGCCGGAGCCCCGGCACGCCCGGGCTCCCCTGCCGGCCTCAGCCGGCTGACCGGCCCGCCCAGTCGGCCAGCCGGCGGGCGTGCTCGGTCACCGCGTCGCGCAGCGCGTCCGGGCGCAGCACGGTGAACGGCCAGCCCAGCCCGGCGAGCAGGTGGGCCATCCCGTCCAGCCGCTCCGCCCGGGTACGCAGCAGCACCCCGTCGGCGGTGGGCGTCAGCTCGCCCACGCTGGGCGGGATCCGGCGCCGGGCGGTGTCCGGGTCGGTCTCCAGCAGCACCTCGACGTCGTGCGCGTACGGCACCCCGGCCAGCGAGCGGGTCACCTGGGCCACCGGGTCGAACCCGGCCGGCACCTCGAAGGTCTCCGCCTCCGCCACCACCTCGCCGATCCGGTCCAGCCGGAAGGTGCGCACCTCGGCCCGGAGGTGGTCGTGGCCGGTGACGTACCAGCGGCCGGCGTGGAAGACCAGCCCGTACGGGTCCAGCCGGCGGCGGGACGCGGCGCCGGCGTAGGAGCGGTAGTCCAGCCGCACCCGGCGCCGCTGCCGGGCCGCCGCGGCCAGGGCGAGCAGCGTCCCGGTGGCCGGGCGGACCGCCGGGTCGGCGCGGCGCAGGGTGAAGCCGAGGTGCTCCTGGACGGCCGCGAGCCGGTCGGCGAGCGTCGGCGGCAGCACCCGGCGGATCTTGGCGAGCGCGGTGGCGGTGGCCGGTTCCTCGGTGCCCAGCCCGAGCCGTTCGGCGGCGACCAGGCCGAGCAGCACGGCCACCGCCTCGTCGTCGGTGAGCATCAGCGGCGGGAGTTTGTAGCCGGGGCGCAGCCGGTAGCCGCCGTACCGGCCCCGGTCGGCGGTCACCGGGATGCCGAGGTCGGCCAGCGTGGTGGCGTAGCGGCGCACGGTCCGCTCGTCGACGCCGAGACGGGCGGCCAACTCGGCGCCGGTCAGCCGGTGGTGGCTCTGCAGCAGCTCCAGCAGCCCGAGCACCCGACCGGCGGGATGTGACACGGGACACTCCTAAAAACCGGGCGGAAGTCGTCCGGATTCGATCGTACGCTATCCGGGAGTCACGAGAGAGGAAGATCGAGATGGCGACGTTCGTGCTGGTGCCGGGGTTCTGGTTGGGTGGTTGGGCGTGGCGGGAGGTGGCCGCCACGCTGCGCGGCCAGGGCCACGAGGTCTACCCGGTCACGCTGACCGGGGTGGCCGAACGGGCCCACCTGGCCGGGCCGGAGGTGGGCCTGGAGACGCACACCACCGACATCGTCCGGCTGATCGAGGTGGAGGACCTGCGCGACGTGCTGCTGGTCGGGCACTCCGGCGGCGGCCTGCCGGTGACCCAGGCCGCGGACCGGATCCCGGACCGGATCGCCCGGGTGGTCTACGTGGAGAGCGGGCCGATGCCCGACGGGATGTCCCAGTTCGACAGCAACCCGCCGGAGGAGCAGGAGCGGCTGCGCGCGCAGATCGGCGACGGGCACCTGCTGCCGCCGCCGGCCTGGGACCCGGCGGCGGACCCGGAGAACCTGGCCGGCCTGGACGACGCGGCGCTCGCGCTGCTGCGGGCCCGGGCCACCCCGCACCCGCTGCGGGCCGCCACCGAGCCGGTGCGGCGCACCGGCGGGCGGGCGGTGCCGACCGCGCTGGTCGCCAGCACGTTCCCGCTGCCGATGGTGGAGGAGATGATCGCGCAGGGACACCCGTTCTTCGCCGGGCTGGCCGGTGGCCAGCTGCACGCCCTGCCCACCGGCCACTGGCCGATGCTCAGCGAGCCGAAGGGCCTCGCCACGGTGCTCGACACCATCGCCCACGGCTGACCCGCGCGGTCGCCGGCCCGCCCGTCGGGCCGGCGACCGCCGGTCAGCGCTTGAGCAACGCGACGATCTCGGCGGCGATCTCCTCCGGGCTCCGCCCGTCGGTGACCACCGTCGCGGTCGCCACCTCGGCGTAGAGCGGGCGGCGCTGCTCCATCAGGTGCTTGAGGGTGGCCCGCGGGTTGAGCGCCAGCAACGGGCGGCCCGCGCCGAGCCCGACCCGCTTCACCGCGTCCGGCAGCTCGACCGAGAGGTGCACCACCGGGTGCCCGATCAGCGCGGCCCGGTTCTCCTCGGCGAGGACCGCGCCGCCGCCGAGGGCGAGCACGCCGGAGCAGGAAGCCAGCGCCGCCGCCACCGCCGCCCGTTCGAGGGTACGGAAGTGCGCCTCCCCCTCGTCGACGAAGATCTCCGGGATCGGCTTGCCGGCGAGCTGCTCGATGTCGGCGTCGGTGTCCCGGAACTCCACCCCGAGGGCGTCGGCGAGCGCCCGGCCGACAGTGGTCTTGCCGGACCCCGGCGCCCCGACCAGCACGCACACCGGCCGCGTCGTCCCCGTCACCGGGTCACGCTCCGGCCGCTCACCGGGGTTTGCCCCTCGTTCGCGACCGCGGGGCTCCGCTGCGCCGCACTCCTCGCGCTCACCGGAGTTGCCCTTCGTTCGCGACCGCGGGGCTCCGCTGCGCCGCACTCTTCGCGCTCACCGGAGTTGCCCTTCGTTCGCGACTGCGGGGCTCCGCTGCGCTGCACTCCTCGCGCTCACCGGATCACCAGGGAATCGAGGTAGCCGGCCAGGTTGCGGCGCATCTCGGCGACCGAGTCGCCGCCGAACTTCTCCACCGCCGCCTCGGCCAGCACCAGGGCCACCATCGCCTCGGCGACCACCGCGGCGGCGGGCACCGCGCAGACGTCCGAGCGCTGGTTGATCGCGGTGGCCGGCTCGCCGGTGGTCACGTCCACGGTGGCCAGCGCCCGGTTCAGCGACGAGATCGGCTTCATCGCCGCCTTCACCCGCAGCGGCTCGCCGGTGGTGATGCCGCCCTCCAGCCCGCCCGCCCGGTCGGTGACCCGCCGCACGCCGGTGGCGGTGGGGATGATCTCGTCGTGTGCCTCCGAGCCGCGGGAGCGGGCCTGCTGCCAGCCGTCGCCGATCTCGACCCCCTTGATGGCCTGGATGGACATCAGCGCGGCGGCCAGCCGGGCGTCCAGCTTGCGGTCCCACTGCACGTGGCTGCCCAGCCCCGGCGGCACCCCGTACGCCAGCACCTCGACCACGCCGCCGAGCGTGTCGGCGGCCTTCTTCGCGGCGTCGACCTCGGCCACCATCCGGGCGCTGGCCTCCGGGTCGAGGCAGCGCAGCGGGTCGGCGTCGATCCGGGCGGCGTCCTCGGGGCGGGGCCGCAGCCCCGGCTTCACCGCGACCGGGCCCAGCTCGACCACGTGCGAGACGATCTCGACGCCGAGCGCCTGCCGCACCAGCGCCTTCGCCACGGTGCCGACGGCGACCCGGGCGGCGGTCTCCCGGGCGCTGGCCCGCTCCAGGATCGGCCGGGCGTCGGTGTGGCCGTACTTCTGCATGCCGGCCAGGTCGGCGTGGCCGGGGCGGGGCCGGGTCAGCGGGGCGTTGCGGGCCTGCCCGGCGAGTTCCGCCGGGTCGACCGGGTCGGCGGCCATCACCGTCTGCCACTTGGGCCACTCGGAGTTGCCGACCCGGATGGCCACCGGGCTGCCCAGGGTGGCGCCGTGCCGGAGCCCGCCGATGATCTCGACCTCGTCCTGCTCGAACGACATCCGGGCGCCCCGGCCGTAGCCGAGCCGGCGCCGGGCCAGCTCGCCGGCGATCTCGCCGGTGGTCACCTCGACCCCGGCGGGCACCCCCTCGAGCAGCGCGACGAGGGCGGGACCGTGCGACTCACCTGCAGTCAACCAGCGCAACACAGCGCTCAGTCTGTCACGGCCGGTGGTCGCCGCGACGGCGCGCCCGCCGCGTCCCGCCCAGCGGACGGCGCCCCGCCGGGCACCACGTCGCGCGATGAACCCGTACGATCATGGCGGCGCGCCGGGAAGTCTGGTCGGCAGGTCCCTCATCGACCCTTCCTCGGGAGTCACCGGTGCTGCTCTTCGCGTTCGCGGCCGTCCTGCTGCTCGCCGTGCTGCTCTCCAGCTTGGCGCACCGCACCATCC
Organism: Micromonospora desertarenae; assembly: GCF_056150265.1. NCBI lineage: Bacteria > Bacillati > Actinomycetota > Actinomycetes > Micromonosporales > Micromonosporaceae > Micromonospora > Micromonospora desertarenae. The sequence continues at coordinate 129,202 of NZ_JAXCFQ010000010.1, read as the reverse complement.
TCTCCACCGCCGTGCTGTTCCTGGTCGCCGGCTTCGTGCTGGGCCCGGAGACCACCGGGGTGCTGGACATCACGCCCGACACCCCGATCGTGTCGACCCTCGCCGAGCTGGCGCTGTTCACGGTGCTCTTCACCGACGGCATGCGGGTCGGCTGGGCCGACCTGCGGTCGGCCTGGCGGCTGCCCGGCCGGGCGCTGGGCTGGGGGCTGCCGCTGACCCTGCTGATCACCGCGCTGCTGGCCCGCTACGTGGCGGGGCTGGACTGGCCGGAGGCGCTACTGGTGGGGGCGATCCTCGCTCCCACCGACCCGGTGTTCGCGGCCGCGCTGGTCGGCAACGAGCGGGTGCCCGGCCGGCTGCGGCACCTGCTCAACGTCGAGTCCGGGGTCAACGACGGGCTGGCGCTGCCGTTCGTCATCCTCTTCCTGGCCGTGGCCGCCGGCTCCGGCGACCTGCACCTCGACGAGCTGGGCATGGAACTGCTGCTCGGCGTGGTGATCGGGGTGGCGGTGCCGTGGCTGGCGCTGCGGCTGGAGCGGTTGCGGTTCTTCTCCGCCTCCACCCAGTACGAGCCGCTGAACGGGGTGGCGATCGGCCTGCTGGTGCTGGCGCTCGGCCAGGTCACCCACGCCAACCTGTTCCTCGCCGCGTTCGCCGCCGGCGTCACGGTGGCCACCTTCGGCCAGCGGCAGCGGGAGAGCTTCGAGCACTTCGGCGAGCTGGTCGCGGAGCTGTTCAAGCTGGTCGCGCTGCTGGTCTTCGGCGCGCTGATCTCGTTCGAGTTCCTCGGCGAGATCGCCTGGACCGGCTGGATCTTCGCGGTGCTCGCCATCGTGGCGGCCCGGCCGCTCGCCCTGGCCGTGTCGTTCCTGGGCTCGCACCTGACCCGCACCGAGCAGTTCGCCGCGATGTGGTTCGGCCCGAAGGGCTTCGCCTCGGTGGTCTACGGCCTGCTGGTGCTGGAGGCCGGCATCCCGGCCGGGGACGAGGTCTTCCACCTGGTGGCGCTGACCATCGTGCTGTCGATCCTGGCGCACTCCTCGACCGACCTGGTGATCGCCCGGATCTTCGACCCGGCCACCACGCCCGCCTGGTACGAGCGGCTGCGCCAGGCGTCGACGCAGCGCCGGGACCGGCAGCGCTGACCACGGCGGCGGCCCGCGCGGCGAACCGGCCGGCCTAGGCCCGGACCGCGATCAGCGACTTGGTCAGCCCGGCCAGCCGTTCGTTGCGGATGGCCGCCTCGGGGAACAGGTAGCGCAGCTCGGCCCGGCCGATCAGTTCCGTGGTGAGCACCTGCCGCATCGCCGCCTGGTAGGACTTGCCCGGCGTGTAGGCCAGCGGCCACTTCCGGGCCACCAGCACCCGCGCCGAGACCGGCAGGAACTGCATGCCGGGCGCCACCCAGTGCGGCTCGATCGGGAAGTACCGGTATGGGGTCTGCACCCAGTACGCCGGCGCCAGCCCGCGGATCGCCTCGGCCATCCGGCGGCGGCGCTCGTGCCCGCCCACGTGCTCCAGCACGCTGTTGCTGAAGACCAGGTCGTAGCGGCGGTTCAGGATGCGCTCGGGCAGCTCGCAGGCGTCCGCGTGGTCCGCCTCCGCCCAGTCCGGCAGCGCGGCCGGCAGCGGTTCCAGGTTGACCACGTGCACGCGGGCCGGGCGGACCGGCACCCGCGCCCAGCTCTCCACCCGCCCGCCCAGGTCCAGGACGGTCATCTCGGCGAGGTTCGGGAAGGTGTCCGACAGCCACGCGGCGCGGCGCGCCCGTCGCTTCGCGCCGAGCGAGGTCGGCGAGTCGACCAGCCGGAACCTGAGCGAGTGCAGTGCCATCCGGGGTCCTCTTTCTCCTGGGTCGGGTGGGCTCGACGAACGGCCCCGGGCAGGGAGGGCTCAGATGCCCCGGCCGCGTCTGTGCAGGGTGCGCAGCACCGCGTCGGCCCGTACCACCCGCCCGGCCACGGCCAGGGCGAGGTAGGCGCGCGGCTCGCGCGGGTTGCGCCGCAGCGTCCGGCGGGCCCAGTGCACCGCCGCCCGGCGGTCCCCGGCGGCGGCCCGGGCGAAGGCGATCTGCCCGGCGACCCGCGCCTCGCCGGCCGGCTGGGCGCCGAACTCGGGATAGCGGGCCAGCAGCCACTGCAACGCCTCGGCGATGGTGTCCCAGCGCTGCGCGAAGTAGGACCGCCGGTGCCAGCGCACCAGCACGTACGGGGTGGGCACGTTGACCAGCGGGGCGCTGCGGGCGGCCCGGAGCAGGAACTCGTAGTCCTCCGCGTAGCTGCCCGGGATCTCCTCGTCGACCAGCCCGAACCCGTCGCGCAGCGCGGCGGCCCGGATCAGGAACGTCGAGGGGTGCAGCTCGGTCATCCGGTCGCGGAGCAGGTCGGTCAGGGTGACCGAGTCGCGGGGCAGCGACCGGTCGACGGTCCGCCCGTCGTAGCTGACCCGGATGCCGCAGCAGGCGAACTGCGCGCCCGGCACCGCGGCCAGCGCCCCGACCTGGGCCCGCAGCTTGCCGGGCAGCCACTCGTCGTCGTCGTCGCAGAACGCGATCAGCTCCCCGGCGGCGGCCAGCGTGCCGGTGTTGCGGGCGCCGGCCAGCCCCGGGGTGCGCCGGTTGCGCAGCACCCGGACCGGGCGGCCGGGACGGCCCAGGTCGGCCAGCGTGGCGTCCGGCTCGGACCGGTCGTGGACCACCACCACCTCGACCGGGCCGGGATGGTCCTGGTCGAGCGCCGCCCGGACGGCGGCACGCAGCAGCTCCGGCCGGTCCCGGGTGGGCACCACCACGCTCACGCTCGGCGGCCCGGTCATCGCCGTGCTCCGTCGCGCCCCGGCCGGGTCCACCGCCACCACGCCCGGTGCCGCCGCCGCGCGGACGCGGCCACCAGCTCCTCCACGATCCGCCCCACCCGCCGCACCGCGGCCCGCTGCGCGTCGGCCGCGGCGGCGTCGGTCGAGACGGTGAACCGGTCCGGATCGGCCAGCCCGCTGCCGAGCGCGCCGCGCAGCTCCTCCCGGGACTCGCAGAGCGCCACCATGCCGGCGGCGCCGAGCCGCCGGCAGAACAGCTGCTGGTGGTCGTCGACGTGCTCGCCGTGGGCCGGGTCGCGGGGCACCACGATCGGCAGGTGGCCGTGCCGGCGGGCCTCCAGGATGGTCGCCGGGCCGCCGTGGCAGACCACCAGGTCGGACCCGGCCATCGCGGCCTGCAACGCGTCGTGGCAGAGGAAGGGCACCGCGTCGGGCAGCCGCGGGGCGCGGGTGTGTCCGTGCTGGACGGTGAGGTCGACCCGGTCGGCGACCTCCGCGTGCCACTCGCACAACCAGTCGACCAGCCGGTCGAACGGGTGCCGGTCGGTGCCGACGGCGACCAGCAGGTGGATCCGAGCGACCTCGGCCGGGTCGCGGGGTCGGGGCACCTGCTTCGCCGGCTCGATCCGGTCCACCGGCCGTGCCGGCCGCTGCTCCGGCCGGCCCGGGGCCAACCGGTGCGCCGGCGCCGCGTCGGCGGCCCCGCTCACAGCAGCGTCCCCACGACCGTCGCCTCCGGGTACTGCCGGCGCTGCTCCTCCCACTGCACGAGCATCGCGGACAGGAACGGCCGGCAGAGCCGGGCGGTGAGCGTCGGGGTGTCGATCCGGTCGTACACCTCGATGTAGACCGTCGGGATGCGCCGCAGCCAGGCCAGCACGACGAACGGGACGGCCACGCCGGCGCCGGTGGTCACCACCGCGGCGACCCGCCGCCGGCGTAGCACCCGCCGGGCCAGCACCGCGTTGCGCAGCAGGTTGGGCAGGTTGCGGGTGGTCGGGTGGTGCGCCGGCACCACTTCCTCACCGGCGAGCAGGGACACCGCCTCGGGCGTGTCGAAGGTGACCCAGCAGCGGCGCCACTGCTCGTACCAGGGGCGCAGGGCCAGCAGCTGGGCCAGGTGCCCGCCGCTGGACCCGACCAGCAGCAGGACCGGCGGGTCCGCGGCGTCCTCGATGTTCTGCTCCACGCGAGTCCCCAGAAGTTCGCTTGGATCCACGGTCGGCGCGACGCCGACGCGATGACACTCCCCCGGCCGGTTCCGGCGACCGGCGAACGCTGCATCTCCATTGCAGGTGGAGGAGGTCCGCCGCCCGACCGTCACCCCCAGCGATGGTAACGGCCTGCGGCTCTCCCGTCACTGTCCGCCATTGGTCTGACCTGCGGTCATGGCGGATTCGTACGATCAACCGCCATGTCGTTCCGCGACGACGTCCAGCAGGGCGGGATGGAGGGTGCGGTTCCAACCCGCGCCGGCGTCGGCCAGCCGCCAGCTCCGCAGCCACATCTCCACCAGGTAGGCGTCGGCCACCAGCCGGCGGGCGGCCGGGTCGAGCCCGAGGGCGGCGCCGTGCCGGGCCAGCCACGCGTCGACGGCCCGCGCGGCCGCCGCGACCGGCTCGCCGCGCAGCACCACGGCCCGCTGGAACGCGTCGTGCGCCAGGTCGAAGCCGAGCGGCACGTCCGGTCCGCTGTGCTCCCAGTCCCAGGCGACCAGCCGGCCGTGGTGCCGGCCCAGGTTCCACGGCACCCAGTCGCCGTGCCAGTGGCCGAACTCGACAGGGGTGTCGCCGTGCCGGTGGGCCAGCGCGGCGACCGCGGCGACCGCCCGGGCACCGGCGGGATCGGCCGCGGCGGCGCGCCGGGCCGTGCCGGCCAGCCGGGCCAGGAACGCCGAGCCGGCGAGCGGTCGGGGTGGCGCCGGCGGGCGGCCCCGGCGGGCCACCGCGAGCAGCGCCGGGATGGCCGGCGGGGCGCCGACCGGCAGCCCGCGCACCGCCGGCGGCAGCGGCTCCACCAGCGCGACCGCCTGCCCGGCCCACGACGTCTCGGTCAGCAGCCGGGGCGCCACCGGGTGCCCGGGCACGCCGGCCAGCGCGGGCAGGCCGCGCAGCGCGGCCGCCTCGGCGGTGACCAGCGCCCGGGTGGCGCCGTTCCAGCCGATCTTGGCGTAGCCCCGGGGTCGCCCGTCGGCGGCGAAGAGCTGCAGGGTCGGCTTGTGGTTCGGGTCCGGCGGGCGGACCCCGCAGGCCGCGTACCCGGGCCCGCCGTCCAGGGCGGCGGCGAGCCGCTGCGCCAGCAGCACGTCGGCCGGGACCAGCCCGGCGGGCAGGGACACGGTCAGGGTGGGAAACGGCGCCCGGTCCAGCACGCCGACCCGGGCCAGCCCGCCGAGTACCGCCCGCGCCGCGCGCACCGCGGGCGGACGCAGCGCGTTGTACGCCAGCAGCGCGGCGGCGGTGACCCGGGGCGCGCCGAGGGGCAGCAGGAACCGGGCCCGGCGTACCGACGGGACGACCGCGTACCGGGCAACGGCGCGGTGCCCGGGTGGTGGCGGGCGGTCCACGGCCAACCCGATCCGCTCGTCGCCGAAGACCGCGCGGGTGACCCAGCCGAGCCCGTCCGCCCGGGAGCGGGGATCGGCTCCGGTGCCGCCCGGCGCGGTCACGCCGCCCGCTCCGGCCAGTCGAGGTCCAGCCCGAGCCGCTGCCGCAGCGCCGCGTTGTGCGGGCGGTAGTACTCGGTCAGCTCCGCCCGCAGCGCCGGATCCAGCGGCGCCGAGCGGCGGTCGTTGTAGACCTTGAAGTCGGGCAGGTCGTACCGGGGCAGGCCGAGGAAGTCCAGGGTGCGGTGGTAGGTCGCCCGGGCGTCGGCGTAGAGCTGCTCGCTGGGCAGGACCAGGATCCGCGACCGGTCGAAGCGGTGCAGCCACGGCTCCAGGTGTTCCAGGTACCGGCCCCGGGCCCGGTAGCTGTACCAGTCGTACGCGCGGCTGACGTACTCCGGCTCGGCGATCAGCCGCTCCCGCTCCCCCGCCGTACGCTCCGCCTCGGCGGCCAGCGCGGCGGCGAAGTCCAGCGGCTCGACGCCCTGCGCGCGGCGCTCCTTCCAGTGCGAGTACGCCCGCTCCACCGGGTCCCGGAGCAGCACGATCAGCCGCACCTCGGGCATCAGCGCGGCGACCCGCCCCGCGGCGAGCGGGTGGAACATGTACAGCGGGGCCGCCTCGCCGACCCGGACCGGCCCGCCGTGCCGGCGCGCCAGCGCCTCGCGCTGCCGCACCGTCGGGAAGTGCGACCGGTACCAGGCCTCCCCGCGCCCCCAGTTCTCCTCGAAGTAGTGCGCGCTCTTGGTGTTCCACGCCGGGAAGAGCCGGGGCACCAGCGGATGCTGGAGCAGGTAGTTCCAGAGCGAGGTGGTGCCGCCCCGCTTGGTGCCGATGATGAGGAAGTCCGGCAACGGCCGCCGGTCGCTGGTGCGCACCCCGTAGTCGACGAGGCTCTCCCGTACCCGGTTGGTCACCTGGGTCGGCACGATCTGCTTCACCCGGTCCCGGATGGACGACACGACGACCGTCACCTGCCCTTCGTGGAGGCCGGGGCGGGTCGGCTGGCCCGGGCCGGCCCCTCCCGCCCACGGATCTGCGTGATGGTCACCCGGATGCCGCGCCGCACCCGGGGAAACGTCGACGAGCCGAGAGCGCCGGCCGCGAGCAGCCCGGCCGCCACCACCAGCCCGGGGATGCCCCGCCCGGCGGCCAGCACCCCGGCGGCCGAGGCGGCGCCCACCCCGGCGGCGGTGACCGCGCCGGCCCGCAGCAGCGCCGCGTCCAGCAGTGGCTCGCCGACCACCGCCCGGGCGCAGCCGTACGCGGTGAGGTTCTCGGTGGCGATGCCGGCCGCCCAGGCCAGCGCGGCGCCGGTGGCACCGTGGCCGGGGATCAGCCACAGCCCGAGCGAGACGGTCACCAGCAGCCCGGCCAGCGTGGCGAGCAGGTGCAGCCCGCTGCGTCCACCCATCAGCAGCAGGCTCTGCACGTTGCCGACCCCGGTGTTCACCAGCATCGCCAGGGCGAGCACGGTCATCGCCGCCGCGCCGGCCCGGAACTCCGCGCCGAACAGGTCGAGGAACGCCACCCCGAAGACCGCCAGCAGCAGGTACACCGGCCAGGACAGCACCAGCCCCCAGGTGGTCAGCTGCCGGTGCACGGCGGCCGCGGCGGCCCGCTCCCCCCGGCCGAGCAGCCGGGACAGCTGCGGGGACACCGCCACCCGCAACCCCTGCATGGCCAACTGTCCGGCCAGGACGTACCGGCCGACCGCGCCGAACACGCCGGCGTCGGCCGGGCCGGCCAGCACCGAGGTGAGCAGCACCCCCACCCACATGCTGCCGGCGTCGATCGCGGCCGAGGCGGCCCGGGGCAGCGCGAACCGCCAGAACAGCCGCCAGTCACCCGGCTCGGGCCGCAGCCGCGCGCCGCGCCCCAGCCCGAGCGGGCCGGCGACCAGGGCCAGGCAGACCAGCAGGGCCGCCGCGGCCGGGAGCAGCCAGCCGGTCATGCCGGCGAGCAGCCCGGCGCCGGTCAGCGCCGCCGCGCCGACCAGCGCCGGGCGGGCCACCGGGAGCAGGAGGAACTGCACCCCGACGTACGCCCGGACGGGGCGTACGCAGCGCAGCGTGGCGAGCAGCAGCATGGTCGCCGCCACCACCGGCACGGCGGCGAAGGTGACCGCGAGCAGTGGCCCGGCGGCGGTGTCCGGGCCCAGCAGGCGAGGTGCGAGCGGGCCCGCCGCGAGCACCCCGGCCACCGCCACGGCGGTCGCCACCAGCAGCGGCGGGACCAGGGCCACCGGGAGCAGCCGGGCCGCGTCGCCCCCGGCCCCGGCGCGCCGCCGGGGCAGCGCCCACATCAGCCCGGTCTCCGCGCCGAGGGTGCAGATCGCCGCCGCGACGGTGACCACCCCGATCGCGGCGAAGATCGCCCCGGAACCCGCGGTGCCGTAGCCGCGGGTGATCACCACGGCCAGGACGAAGCCGAACAGCCCGCTGGTGGCCGCGCCGACCAGCCCGGCCGCCCCGCTGCGGGCGCTGCGCCGGGTCTCCGCCGTACGGTCGGCGCCGGCTGGCGGGGGCGGGACGGGACGGGTGGTGGCGGTCATGCCGGCACCGCCTCCGCGGAGCCCGGCCCCGCCCGCCGCTCGGCGCCGGCCCGCCGTTCCCGCTCGGTGAGCGCCAGGGCGAACGAGATGGCGAAGAAGGCGACCGCGAGGTTCTGGTTGGCCATGCCGTAGAACGGGATCTGCACCAGGCAGACCACCGGCACGACGGCCAGCCACTGGCCGGCCGCCGAGGTGGCCCGGGCACAGTTCACCGCGGCGGCCACGAACCAGGCCAGGAAGCAGAGCAGCGCCGGGACGCCGTGGCTGAACAGCACCAGCCACAGTTGACCCTGGCTGCCCACCGGCGCGGCGGCGGTGACCGTATCGGCGGTGACCGGTGCGCCGTAGCCGAGCCACGGCGAGTCCTGGATCCGCCGGAGCACCTCGGCGTAGAGCGAGAGCCGGTCGGCGTTCGTGTCGCTGGCCTCGACCCGCTCGTCGATCAGGTCGGCGATCGGGATGACCAGGGCGGCGAGCGCGCCGATCACCACCACCCCGGCCAGCGAGGCGGCCACCCGCACGTTGCCGCGCAGGCTGGCCCGGACGCCGAGCACCGCCAACCCCGCGCCGAGGCTGAGGAACATCGCCCGGTTGAGGGTGAGGAACGCCGGCGCCAGCGACACCGGCAGCGAGCCGAGCAGCACCCAGCGCAGCACGCCCCGGCGGCGCAGCATGGTGAAGGCCACCACGCAGGGCAGCGTCATCGCGAACGCGCTGCCGTAGTTGTTGGTGTACGCGAAGGGCGCGGCCGGCCGGTAGATCGGATCGAGCGACCGGGTGCTGTACTCGGCGGTGGTCAGGTGGACCATGTCCTGGATGAACGGGTGGCCGGCGATCCCCGCGGGCAGCAGCACCTCGGTCGGCGTGGTCAGCGCGAACCGCGGCGCGAGCACGCTCAGCCAGCCCAGCACCACCAGCCCGAGCCAGAACGCGCAGAGCGGGACCAGCACGGCCGCCTGGTCGGGGCGCTCCCGCGCCACGGCGTACACGTAGCCGCCGACCACCAGCGCGGTGAGGTAGAAGGCCAGCCGCAGGCCGAAGGTGAGCAGCGCGGAGCCCGACGGCAACTGGGTGGCGCTCACCACGACGAGGCCGAGAAAGAGCAGCCAGAGCCCGGTGGCCGGCGGCAGCGGGATCCGGCCCCGGGTCAGCAGCAGCGCGAACAGCAGCGCGCCGAACAGCGGCCAGCCCAGGTAGAAGCCGCCGGCCAGCCACCAGAGCGGCACCAGGCCGAACATCGCCGCCAGCGGCCAGAGCGGCAGCCGGGGCGGCGGCGGGTCCGGCGGCGGCGCCGGTGCCGTACCCGGGCCGTCGCCGGCCGGTTCGGTGGTCGCCGGGGCCCGGGTGAGCGGCACCGGTCAGCCCCGACCGCTGCGGGTCAGCACGAACCCCAGCGGGGTGACCCCGGCGGCGCGCAGCCGTTCGGCGAGCCGGCGCAGGTCGCCCTGGCGGGTGCGGTCCCGCTCGACCACCACCACGGCGGTGCCCTGCCGGGCCACCGCGACCCCCCGCTCGTCGGACTCCGCGGGTGGCGCGTTGTACAGCACCAGCCCGTGACCGGCGCACTGCCGCCAGGTGCCGAACCGCACGCTGCCGGCGCCCACCGGCACCGCGTCGGCACCCGGCGTCCGGCCGTTGCCGGTGTCGGCGGTGTCCGCCGTCAGGGGCAGGGTCAGCGTGGCGTCGGACTCGGTGGACGGCCGCGCGCCGACCGGGTGCGGGGACGGCCGCCGGGCCGGGGCCGGCCGGGCCGGGCCGCCGCCGGTCGCCGAGCCGCCCGGGCGGGGTCGGGGCACCGCCGGGCGGGCCGGGTCGACGCCGATCGGCAGCCGCGCCCGGTCGGCCAGCACGGCGCCGCGCAACCGCTCGGCGCGGCCGTGGTCGTCGGCCACGAAGACCTCCCGGCCGCCGGCGGCCAGCGCCACCGCCAGGCCGGCGGTGAGCGCCGTGGCGTCCTCCCGGGGGGCCAGCAGCGCGACCCGGGTGGGCTGGCGCACCCGCTCGGCGACGGCCATCGCCACATACCGCACGTCGGCGTCGACCGCCCGCCCCCGGGAGCGCGGGTGGCGGCGCCGCACGGTGCCGAGCAGCGGCAGCCCGGTGGCGTCCCGCGCCTCGGCCACCGACCGGATCCGGCGGTCCGCCGACTCCCGGACGTAGGCCAGCACCACCCCGGCCAGCAGGCCGCCGAGCAGCCCGGCGAGCAGGTGCAGGGGCCGGTGCCCGGTCGCGGAGACCAGCGTCCGGTCGGCGGTCCGGGTGACCCAGCCGGGGTTGACGTCCACCGCGGCGATCTCGGTACGCGCCGCGTTGAGCTGGGTGAGCTGGTTGTTGATGCCGGCGAGTTCGGCCACCGCCGCGTCGACCGCGCCGTCCCGGGCGGCGCCGATCCGCTTCTGCAGGGCGCTCTGCTGCGCGGCGACCCGGGCGATGCTGTCGTCGTAGGAGCGCAGCATCTCCGCGCGCTGCTTCTCGTACATCGTGCGGCGCACGTCGAGGTAGGCGCGGGCGGCCAGGTTGGCGCTCTCCACCGCCTGCCGGGCGTCCGACGCCCGGTAGACGAAGCGCAGGATCTGCCCGCCGGTGGGCACCTCCACCTCCAGCGCGTCACGCACCTCGCGCGGGTCCCGGCCACCGGCGTCGGCGAGCCGCTGCACCACCTCGGTGCCGGTGGCGATGCCGCTCTCCACGTTCATGTTGACCGCCCGGTCGGCGGCGGCCCCGCTGGGCGTGAAGGCGTCGGTGACCACCGGCCGGACCGCCACCACCGCGTTGGCGGTCACCGCCGCCGGGACCAGGAGCAGGTAGCCCGCGGTGGCCAGCAGGCCGACCGCGGCCGCCACCGCCACCAGCCGGAACCGGTGCAGCGGCACGCGGAGCAGGTCGGTCAGGGTGACCGTGCGGCCGGGTGGGGACCCGCCCGCGCCGTCGCCGGGCCAGGAGCCGCCAGGAGCGTCAGCCATCGAACTTCTTCACCATCTGTTGGGGGTTGCCGACCACCACCACCCGTGGCGGCACGTCCGTGCGGACCACCGTCGCCGCGCCCACCACGCTGTCCCGGCCGATCCGTACACCCTTGAGCACCAGGGCGTGGGCGCCGATCCAGACGTTCTCCTCGACCACGATCGGGGCGCGGGTGGCCGGGGTGGGCGGGTCGTGTCGCAGGTCCGGGGACAGGTTGTGGAAATCGCTGTCCAGCAGTTCGCAGTTCGACAGCAGGCACCGGTCGCCGATGGTGACCGCACTCCAGGCGCCGATCCAGGTCGCGTTGAGCAGGCAGTCGGCGCCGACCCGGACCTCGCCCGGGCCGGCGAACCGGACCAGCTTGTTCAGCCGGGTGCGGTCACCGATGCTGACCCGCACCCCGCGGCGCAGCCGGATCCGGCCGCGGATCTCCACGCCGCGCCCCAGGGTCAGCCCGGGATAGCGCAGCCGGTACCAGCCGCGCTTGACAGCGAAGACCGTCCGTACCACGAGGCCCCGGCGGATGCCGCCCGCGCCGACCACCGGCCCCTCCTCACCTCGCGGGGACCGATCACAGTGGATCCACCGGCCCGACGCGCACCATACCGACTTTCCGTTACGAACCGTAGCCGCTCACTGTACGGAGAAGAACATCGACGGGGTCGACCAGCTCAGCCCGGGTGCCGGCGGGGCGATCACGGTGGCCGCCGCGCCGTCGACCGCCGGGGCGGCGGACGGGTCGAAGGGCACGGCGCGCAGCGTCCCGTCGGTGGCGCCGTAGACGATCCGCCCGCCCACCCAGGCCATCCCCCGCACCGCCGACCAGGTCACCCCGGTGGTGGGCAAGCTGAACTCGGTGGCGCCCAGGTAGTTGCCGTCGATCTCGAAGTACCGGTAGTAGAGCGCGTTCGCCCCGGCCCGGGTGTAGTAGAGCCGGCCGTCGAGGAAGAACGCGCCGGTCATCGCCGCCGGGTTGAACCAGTCGTTGTAGCCGGACGCCTCCCACGGCACGCCGATGGCGCCGCCGGTGAACATGGAGATGTCGATGCGGCTGCCGGTGGGCGTGCCGGCCACCGCGTGGGACCAGTAGATCCGGTCGGCCACCCGCCAGGTCGCGCCGGCGGCGGTGTAGTTCGGCTGGCTCACCGTGGCCGGGGCGCCCACCGACGTGCCGTCGAACGGCACCCGGGCCAGCACGCCGCTGCCGGTGCCGAGGTAGAGGTTGCCGGTGGTCGCCGTCGGCGGGTTCCTCGGGGTGACGGCGCGCCCACCGGCGAGCGGGAACATGCCCAGCCGGCCGTGGTACTCCTCGCCCATCCCGTCCGAGTTCTGCCCGAAGTAGAGCCCGTCGCTGCCCCGCCAGAGCACCGGCACCGCCGAACCCCAGGCGCTGGTGCCGGGCGGCAGGGACGCGCCGCCGCTGCGCCGCGGGTTCCAGTTGACCGGCAGGCCGGTGGCCGGGCTGACCGCGGCGATGCCGAGCCGGTCGATCGCGCCGTCGCCGGCCCGGTCGCTGGCGTTCGGGTTGTTCAGCCAGCGGAAGTGCCCGCCCAGGTAGATCACCCCGTCGGCCACCTCCACCGAGGTGATGGTGTCGTTGCCGGTGAAGTCGACCCAGGTGGCCAGCTGCCCCCCGCCGCGGGCGGCGGTCTCGAAGCGGACCAGCGCGTCGCAGTACGCCGCCGGCCAGCCGGCGCCGCCGTTCGTGCCGACCACGAACCAGCTGCCGTCCGCGCCGAAGCGGATGTCCTGCACGTAGTGCACGAAGGTGGCCGGCGCCGCGCACGGTGGCGCGAACTTCTCGGTGCTCCAGTCCCGCACGGTGGGCGTGCCGGCGAGGTCCACCAGGGCGAGCTGGTTGCGCGGCAGGCCGTCGACCAGGGTGAAGTTGCCGCCGACGGCGAGGGTGCGACCATCCGGGGTGACGTCGATGGTCCACACGTACGACCCGGTGCCGTGCCGGCCGACGGTGGCGTCGACGGTGAAGGTGGGGTCGATCGCGCCGGTGGTGGCGTCGAGCCGGCCGAGCCCGGCGTGCGCGGTGCCGTTGAGCCAGTTGAACGCGCCGGCGACGTAGAGCCAGTTGCCGCGCAGCACGAGGTCGCGCACCGTGCCGCCGTCGGAGCGCCCCTCCCAACCGCCGACGATCGCCCCGGTGCTCGGGTTGAGCGCCACCAGGTTGCGCCGGCTCACCCCGTTGACGGTCGTGAAGGTGCCACCGACGATCAGCGTGCCACCCGGCCCGGCGACCAGCGCGTTGACAGCGCCGTCCAGCACCGGCAGGAAGCTGGTCGAGATCGCCCCGGTGGCCCGGTCGTACGCGAACAGGTAGCGCTGGGTGGTCCACGCCGCGCCGGCGGTCCGCCGGATCTGGGTGAAGCTGCCGCCGACGTAGACCATGGTGCCGACCTGGGCGAACGCGCGGGTCTCGCCGTCGCGGGCGTGCGGGGTCAGGTCGGCGGGGTTGGTCGCGACCAGGGTCGCCGGCGCGGGCGCCGGCACCACGGCGGCGGCCGCCGGGGCCGGCACGACCAGCGCGGCGGCGACGACCGCCAGCGCGACCATCCCGGCCCGGGCGCGGCAGCCGACGGAACGCCGGGAGAGCGGGAGTGTGGGCACGCGGCGCCTCCAAGGTGGACGACAACCCACGTAGCGTGACCCGACGGGCACGGTGGGCGATATCCGCCGATTGGCCGGCCATCGTGTCGCCAAGGTGACGCAGCGCGAGCGCCTGCGGATGTCGGAAGGACCTCGCGCCACCTTACGTCATCACGACGCCACGCAGGGTCAGCGACCGCCGCCGGTGGGCTGCCGCAGGTAGGGGTCCTGCCCGGCCCGGATGAACCCGGCCAGCGCCGCGGCGTCGTGGTTCATCGTCATGTCGCACCGGCTCGACCGGGTGGTCATCCCCGCCGAGTTGAAGTAGATCGCCGCCTTGATCTTCGGGTGCGCCTTCAGCGCCGCCGGGAACTCCTCGAACCAGCGCCGCTTGGCCGTCGGGTCGGCCGCGTCGAAGTTGGTGCCGAACTCGGCGAGCATCCGCGGCTTGCCGGCGCCGACGCCGTGCTCGTCCAGCCAGCGGTAGAAGCCGCCGACCGTGGTGGCCGGGCTCTTCCACACGGTGCTGCCGTTGCAGACGTGGAAGTTGTACGGGTCGTAGGCCACCCAGTCGACGTAGCGGTCACCCGGGTAGAGGCCGGCGTAGCGGTGGTGGTGGCCGGACCAGCCCATCATCGTCCACACCCACACCGCGTTGTGCGCACCGGCCGCGGCGAACCGGTCGTGCACGTGTCGCCAGGCCCGGACGAAGTCCGCGTCGCTGCCCTTGGCCGGCTCGTCCTCCGGCTCGTGGTCGAAGCCGAGGAAGACCGGCACGCCGGCGGCCCGGATCCGGCCGGCGACCGCGTCGATCGTCGCGTCGTACCGGCCACTGTAGACGTCCTGCCAGGTCAGCACGGTGCCGGCGGAGAAGATCCGGGACTCCCAGGCGAAGAAGAGCAGCCGGCCCTCGCGCATCTGCTGCCGCTCGTACGCGTCGGGGAAGGCGCCGTTGCTGCCGGTGCCGGAGAAGTCGTGGTAGCGGTGCACGATGTCGAACCTCCGGCCGACCTGCGCCTCCACCTCGGCGACCGCCCGGCCGTGGTCCCAGCCGGTGGCGGCGCTGGCCGGCGTGTACATCCCCCACCAGGCACCGCAGGACGGGACCAGTTTCTCCGACACCTGACCGCAGCGGCCGGCCGGCGTGCTCGGCGTCGGGTTCGGCGTGCTCCGGGTCGGGCTCGGGCTCACGCTCGGCCGCCCGGCGGCGGTCGTCGGCCCGGCGGACGGGGTGGCCGGGGCGGTCATGGTCGGGCTGGGCCGGGTGCCGACGTCGTAGCTGAGCAGCAGGCGGGGGCGCAGGTCGGGATCGCGGTGCTCGCTCGACGCCCAGTAGACCCGGGTCTCCAGGCCGGTCTGCGCCAGCGCCACCGTCCAGGTCCCGTTGCCGCGCACCAGCCCCGAGACGTCCCACTCGTTGAACCCCCGGGCCACCCCGGCGACGCTGTCCAGGCTGGCGCCCGCCGGCGCCGGGGCCGGGCGGGCCGGCCGGGCGTCGATGGCGGACGCGTGCGCGGTGACCGTGGCGGCGAACCGCTGCCAGGCGTACACCCGCAGGGTGGCGCGGACGTTGACCGCGTTCGCCGGCAGGTCGCCGACGGTGAACGCGAGGACGGCCTCCCGGGCACCCCGGGGGTTGCCGTCGCAGCGGGCCGGGCAGGTGGCCAGGGTGCTCTTCGCGCCGTTGTCGCCGTCCTGCGGCACCGCCGTGGCGGTGGTGTCCGCGCCCGCCGGGACGGCGAGGTCGTCGGCGGCCAGCAACGGCACGGTGGTGGCCAGCAGGCCGGCCACCACGAAGACGCCGAGGACGCTCAGTACCAGCGCCTTGCGGCGGGGGCCATCGAGCCGGGGGCGGCGGTGCAGTCCGGGCCGAGCCAACGCGACTCCCTGTGTCCGAAGTGGTTACGCACAGCAGCGTATCGACGGTAACGGTACGTCGCGGCGGGGACAGTCGGACCTAAGCGCGACTTAACCGACAGCTAAGCCGCCGGCACGGAATGCTCTCGCCAGGGCGGGTCAGCGGGCCGCGGCGAGCGCGGCGGCCATCGCGTCGCGGGGCGCCGGGACGCCGGTGAACTGCTCGAACTGGCCGATCGCCTGGGCCAGCAGCAGGTCGAGCCCGGAAACGATCCGGCAGCCGGCCGCGCCCGCCGCGGCGGCCAGCGGCGTCGGCCACGGGTCGTAGAGCGCGTCGAAGAGCACCGTGCCGGCCCGCCAGCCGACCGACCCGGCCAGCGGGTCGGCGACTCCCCTGGGCACGGTCGAGACCACCACGTCGGCCCGGCAGCGGTCGGCGGCGTCGGCCCAGGGGGCGCCGGTCAGCGGGACGCCGAGCGCGCGGGCCACCGGGCGTAACTCCTCGACCGCCGCCGCCCGGCGGGCCACCACTGTCACCTCGCGGGCATCGAGACGGGCCGCCGCGGCGAGCGCCGCCCGGGCGGTGCCACCCGCGCCGATCACCGTCACCGTCGCGCCGGGGCGCACCCCGGCGTCGGTGAGCACCTCCACCATGCCGCCCACGTCGGTGTTGTCCGCGTACCACGAGCCGTCCGGCCGGCGTACCAGCGTGTTGGCGGCGCCGACGGCGGCAGCGACCGGCGAGGCGGCCGCGGCCACCGCGAGCGCCGCCTCCTTGCCCGGCATGGTCACCGACAGCCCGGCCCACTCCGGGCCCAGGCCGGCGACCAGGTCCGGCAGCTCGGCGGCGGCGCACTCGATCCGGTCGTACGACCACCCGGTCAACCCGGCCGCCGCGTACCCGGCGTTGTGGATCACCGGGGAGAGCGAGTGCGCGATCGGCTTGCCGAGCACCGCCGCCCGCCGTCGGACCGTCATCAGATGACCCCGGCCTCCCGGGCCTTGGCCATGTTGCGCTCGTGCTCCGGGTAGGTCTCGGCGAAGGCGGAGTGCCCTTCCTTGTCGATCGCCACGAAGAAGAGCCACTTGCCCGCCGGCGGGTCCATCGCGCCTTCCAGGGCCTGCTTGCCCGGGTTGTTGATCGGCGTCGGCACCAGGCCCCGCAGCTTGCGGTTGTAGGGGTTCTTCGGGTTGTCCAGGTCGGCGGCGGTCATGTCCTTGGACGCCTTGGTCTCCTGGCCGGTCAGCTCCAGGTAGTAGTTGACCGTGACGTCCATCTCCAGGCAGTTGCACGGGAACTCGCCGAACACCCGGTTGTAGGCGACCCGGGCCACCTTGCCCAGGTCGTCCTTGTTACCCGCCTCCGCCTGGGCCAGCGACGCGACGATCAGCGCCTCGTACGGGCTGATCCCGCCGCGTTCCTTCTGCACCCGGTCGGCGAACTGCATCTGCCCGGTGACGGTGAGGAAGTTCTCCACCATCAGCTTGAGGATGCTCTCGGCGGTCGCCTTCGGCGGGATCTCGTAGGTGTCCGGGAAGAGGAAGCCCTCGATCGACGGCTTGACCTTCTTGCCGTCGGTGCGCTTGAACCACCAGTCCGGCACGCCGAGGGCGATCGGGTCCTTCGCCGCCGTCTCGAACTCCTTCACCGGGATCTTGGTCTTCTCGGAGAGCAGCTTGTAGACGTTCTTGGCGGTGCGGCCCTCCGGGATGGTGAGCCCGTTGACGACCCGGTTCTTCAGGTCGAGCATCGCGGCGACCGCGCTCTCCCCGCTCATCTGCTTGCGCAGCTTGTACAGGCCCGGCTGGATGTTCTTGCTGCGGGAGTTGTCCGCCGCCGCCTCGATGAACGCCTTGGGGCTCTTCACCACGCCGGCGGCGTGCAGCGCGTCGGCCATGTCGGCGATCAGCGCGCCCTGCTTGATCTCGACCATCACCTCGCCGGTGCCGGTGCCGTCGTAGTCGGGCGTGACGAAGTAGTTCTGGATCCGGTCGAAGCCGTAGAAGGCGCCACCGCCGATGCCTCCGAGCAGGACCAGGGCGAGCAGCAGGGCCAGGACGGTCTTGCCCCGGCCGCCCGAGCGTCGGTTCCGCTTCTTGACGAAGCCGCGCCGGTGCCGGCCCTTCTCCCCCCGCTCCTGGTCGTCGAACCCGAGGTCCAGATCGTCAATCATTACGTCCGCCTCCGCTGCGCATCCAGCCAGCTCTGCAGAATCTCCACCGCGGCGGCCTGGTCGACCACCGCCCGTTGCCGTTTCCCCCGGACGCCACGCTCGGCAAGCCTACGAGACGCCACGACCGTCGACATCCTCTCGTCGGTGAGCGCTACCGGAACAGGCGCTATTACATCGGCCAAGCGGTCAGCGTACGCCTTCGCGTGGACGGCGGCCGGACCGTGCTTGCCGGCGAGGTTGACCGGAAGGCCGACCACCACCTCCACCGCCTCGTGCTCGCTGACCAGCGCGGCGAGTTCGGCGATGTCGCTCGGCACCGCGTCCGGCGCCGCGGTGAGGTCGCGGGCGAGGGTGACCAGCGGGGTGGCCAGCACGCCGTGCGGGTCGGAGCGGGCGACCCCGACCCGGACCTGCCCGACGTCCACGCCGAGCCGGACCCCGCGCGACAGCTCCGTCACCGCTGGTCACCCACCCCGGAACGCGAACCAGGGCGGACCGGGCCGGTCCGCCCTGGTCGGGCTGTGTCGCCCATCACGCCTCGGCGATCGCCTTCTCGACCGTGAGCAGCAGGTTCGCCGCCTCCGCCGCCGGCAGGCCACCGCCCTGGGCGAGGTCGGGGCTGCCCCCGCCGCGCCCGGACAGGGCCGCCTTGACCAGGTCGGCGGCGCCGATCCCTCGGCTCCGGGCGGCCTGGTTGACCGCCACCACCAGGGACGCCTTGCCGCCCGCGCGGGCGGCGACGGCGACCACCGCCGGCCGCGCCGGGTCGATCTTGCCGCGGATCTCCTGGGCCAGGGTCCGCACGTCGTTGCCGCCCGCGCCCTCCGGCGCCTCGGTGCCCACGTACGCGACCCCGCGCACGTCCCTGGCCTGCGCGGCGAGGGCCGCCGCACCGCCGAGCACCAACTGGGCGCGCAGCTTCTCCAGCTCCTTCTCGGCGTCGCGCAACTGGGTGACGGTCTGCTCGACCCGGTCGGCGACCTGGTCGCTGGGCACCCGGTACAGCTCGGCCAGCCGGGCGACCAGCAGGTGCTCGCGGGCCAGGAAGTTGAACGCGTCCATGCCGACCAGCGCCTCGACCCGGCGCACCCCGGAGCCGATCGACGACTCGGAGAGGATCTTGACCAGGCCGAGCTGGCCGGAGCGGGCCACGTGGGTGCCGCCGCACAGCTCCCGGGCGTAGTCGCCGACCTCGACGACCCGCACCTCCTCGCCGTACTTCTCGCCGAACAGCGCCATCGCGCCGATCCGGCGCGCCTCCTCCAGCGAGGTGATGAAGGCGTGCACCTCCAAATCGGCCAGGAGCACCTCGTTGACCTGCTGCTCGACGTCGCGCAGCACGCTCGGCGCCACCCCGGTCGGGGTGTTGAAGTCGAACCGCAGCCGGCCGGGCGCGTTCAGCGAACCCGCCTGGGTGGCGGACTCGCCGAGGAAGTTGCGCATGGTCTGGTGCACCAGGTGGGTGGCGGTGTGCGAGCGGGAGATGGCCCGCCGCCGACTGGTGTCGATCTCCGCGAAGCCGGTCTGGCCGGGCCGCACCTCGCCCCGGACCACCCGGGCCCGGTGCACGATCAGCCCCGGCACCGGCTGCTGCACGTCGAGCACCTCGACCTGGCCGTCGCCCACCGTGATCATGCCGTGGTCGGGCTGCTGGCCACCGCCCTCGGCGTAGAACGGGGTGGCGTCGAGCACCAGCTCGATGGTGTCGCCCTCGACCGCCGCGCCGACCGGCCCGGCCGGGCCGAGCACCGCCCGGACGGTGGACTCGCGGGACACCTCGCTGTAGCCGGTGAACCGCACCGGGCCGCCCGAGTCGAGCACCCCCCGGTACGCCGACAGGTCGGTGTGCCCGGTCTTGCGGGCCTGCGCGTCGGCCTTGGCCCGGGCCCGCTGGTCGGCCATCAGCCGGCGGAAGCCCTCGGCGTCCACCGAGAGCCCCTGCTCGGCCGCGATCTCCAGGGTCAGGTCGATCGGGAAGCCGTACGTGTCGTGCAGCTGGAACGCCTTCTCGCCGGAGAGGCTCTTCCCGCCGGCGGTCCGGGTCTCCGCGATCGCGGTGTCCAGGATCGTGGTGCCGGCCCGCAGGGTAGACAGGAACGCCTCCTCCTCCGCGTACGCGTAGTCGGCGATCCGGTCGAACTCCTCCGCCAGCTCGGGGTACGAGGGGGACATGCAGTCCCGGGCCACCGGCAGCAGCTCGGGCAGCGCCCGGTCCTGCCAGCCGAGCAGCCGCACCGCGCGGATCGCCCGGCGCATGATCCGGCGCAGCACGTAGCCGCGCCCCTCGTTGCTCGGGGTCACCCCGTCGCCGATCAGCATCAGCGCGGTGCGCACGTGGTCGGCCACCACCCGCAGCCGCACGTCGTCCGGGTGCGACTCGCTGGCCACGTGGCCGGAGTGCGCGCCGTACCGCTTTCCGGTCAGCTCGGCGGCCTTGTCCAGGATCGGCCGGACCTCGTCGATCTCGTAGAGGTTGTCGACCCCCTGCAGGATCGACGCCATCCGCTCCAGGCCCATGCCGGTGTCGATGTTCTTCGCCGGCAGCTCGCCGAGGATCGGGTAGTCCTCCTTGCCGGTGCCCGGGCCCCGCTCGTACTGCATGAAGACGAGGTTCCAGAACTCCATGTAGCGGTCCTCGTCGACCGCCGGGCCGCCCTCGCGGCCGTACTCCGGGCCGCGGTCGTAGAACAGCTCGGAGCAGGGGCCGCACGGGCCCGGGATGCCCATCGACCAGAAGTTGTCAGCCTTGCCGCGGCGCACGATCCGCTCGGCCGGCACGCCGACCGAGCGCCAGATGTCGTACGCCTCGTCGTCGTCGAGGTAGACCGTCGGCCAGATCCGCTCCGGGTCGAGCCCGAAGCCGCCCTGCTCCTGCGACTTCGTGACCAGGTCCCAGGCGAACGGGATCGCCCCGTCCTTGAAGTAGTCACCGAAGGAGAAGTTGCCGTTCATCTGGAAGAACGTGCCGTGCCGGCTGGTCTTGCCGACCTCGTCGATGTCCGGGGTGCGGATGCACTTCTGGACGCTGACGGCCCGCCGGTACGACGGGGTCTGCTGGCCCAGGAAGTAGGGGACGAACTGCACCATGCCGGCGTTGACGAACAGCAGGTTCGGGTCGCTGATGGCGGGCAGCGGAGCGGACGGCACCACGGTGTGACCGTTCGCCTCGAAGTGGGCGAGGTACCGCCGCTTGATCTCCGCCGTCTTCATCGCTGGTGTTCCTCCGGAAAGATCTCTCGGTCGCCGATGCGCGGGTCCTCCCGCAGGTCGGCGAACTGGTCGTCGAAGGCCTCGCCGCGGGCGAACGCCTCGTGGATCTCCTGCTCGCGTTCGGCCATCCCGGTCCGGACGTCCTCCACGAAGCTACGCAGCGACTCGACCAGCCCGCCAGCCGATTGCGACAACGAGCCGGCGATCCCGGCCGGCGTGTACGCCTGCGCGGTGCGGGTCGCCTTGCGGACCACCACCACGCCGACAGCCAGGCCGATGCCCAGCCAGAACAGCCGCCTCATGCTCTCAACCTCCTGGTCGCCGGCGGTCAGCGGTTGCCGCGCTTGGCGGCCCGCCGCTGCTGCTTGATGGTGTCGCGCACCTCGCGCTCGGTCTCGGCGTGCCGGCGGGCGGCGGCGGCCTTGCGGACGCCGTAGCCGAAGGCCGCCACCTTGACCAACGGGTTCGCGGCCGCGGCGGAGACGACGGTGGCCAGGTTCGCCACGTTGGCGGTGATGTTCTGGGCGTGGCTGGTCATGGTGTCGACCTTGGCCAGCTGCAGGTTCACCCCGTCCAGCGAGGTCTGCACCTGCTCCAGCGCGGTGTTCACGTTCTTCACCGTGGCGTTGACGTCGCCGAGCAGCGGCGCGGTGCGGTCGTTGAGGTCGTTGATCATCCGGGTGGTGGCGTCCACGGTGTGCCGCAGCCGCAGGATGGGCAGCGTCAGGATCAACACCAGCATCGCGAACGCGATCGCCGCGATCAGCGCCGCGACCTCTCCAAAGTCCACGCCTGTCCTCCTCAACCAGGGGGTTCTGCGGACCGACGTCCGCGAACCGCACGACCCTTGCCCATGCCGGCGCTCGGCGACCCGGGACGGGCCGGCGGGAGCAGCCGGGCCCGCCAGCCCCAGACCCTACCGTCCGTGATGGAAACCGGCTCAGGACGGTGAGGGTGTCACTTCGCCCAACGGGTCCTCGGTGAGGGTCGGGAACGGGTCCTCACCGGTGAGCGACGGGTCGGTGCTCGGCTGGGGTCGGGTCCGTTCGTCGTCGATCGCGTTGCGGACCTTCACCGACACCAACGATCCGGTGCACCCCTGCGCTGCGGCCGACGGGCTGGGCGACGGCACCACGGCCGGCTCGCCGTCGACCGGCGGCGGCGTGCAGGTCGGTTCGCGCACCCACAGATCCAGGGTCAGCTCGTCCCGGCGCCAGCAGGTGTAGCTGCCCTTCGCCGGCTGCTCCGGGCAGCGGGCCACCTTCCACTGGCGCCAGCCGTCGGCGGCCAGCGCCGCCTCGTAGGCCCGGGCGGTGTCCTCCGGCGACCCCTCCGAGGTGACCGTGCGTTCGCGCAGCCGGCAGTCGAGCAGGCACCAGCGGCTGCCGCTGACGTCGTCGACCGTCTTCACCGCCGCCCAGCTCGGCACGTCCAGTTGGTCGAGGGTGTCGAACACCGGGTCGCGGCTGAGCGTACGGATGCCGAAGAAGAGTGGGACGGCGCCCAGCAGCACCACGCTGACCAGGGCGAGCACGGCCATCCGGAGCCGGCGTCGCTCGCGGATCTGCCGGCGCAGTTCGGACCGGGCGCCGCGCAGCCCACCGGCGGCCGCGGCGTCCGGCTCCGCCGGATCCGGGTCCGCGGCCCGGCGCAGCGGCGCCCCGCTCACCGGCTCGGGCTCGGGCCGGTCGGCCGGCGGCACCGGCGGCGGCACCACCGCGGCGGCGCGGGCCACCGCCGGTGGCTCGGGCGGCGGCACGGGCGGTACGCCGGAGGGTTCCGGCCGACCCGGCTCGCGGTGCGGCGGCGCGGCCCGGCCCAGGGACCGGTCCTCCGGGCCGGGTCGGGTCGGCGGGCCGGGCGGACGGGCCGTCCCGGTCGCCCCGGACGGGGCGGGCCGGGGGACGTCCCCGGACGCCGGCCGTCCCCGGTCGTCCCCGCCGACCGGGCGGCCCGGCGCGGTGTCCGGGCGGGCCACCCCGGGCGGCGTCACCCCGGCCCGGGCCACCCCGGGCTGGGGGCCGGCCGGACGCGCCACGCCGGGCGGGGTGGCGCCGGGCGGGCCGGCCGCGGGGCCGGCCGGGCGGGCGACCCCGGGCGGGGTCGCGCCCCGGCGCACACCGCCGGGCGGGGTGGCTTCGGGCGGGGTCGCGCCCCGGCGCACACCGCCGGGCGGGGTGGCCTCGGGCGGGGTCGCGCCCCGGCGGACGCCGCCGGGCGGGGTGGCCTCGGGACGACCCGGCTCGGCGCCGGGGCGGGCCCGGCCGACCGGCGCGCGACCGGGCTCGGCGGGCGCGCTGTGGCGGCCGCCGGCCGGTGGCGCGGCGGGGTGCGGACCGGGCGGCAGCTCCGGATCGGCGGCGTGACCGGGTCGCCGGCCAGCCGCGGTCGGTGGCCCGGCGGGCCGGTCCCGGCCGGCCGGGGCGGCCGGGTCGACGGCACGGCGGCCGCCGGTGGGCGGTCCGGAGGGCGAGGTCGTCGGGCGGTCGATGGTCGGCAGCGCCGGGTCGGTGTGGTGGGCGCGGCCGGCCTGCCGGAGCCAGTCGGCCGGCCGTTCCGGGCGACCGCTCCGGGCGGCGGGGCCGCCCGGCGAGCCGGGTCCGCGCTGGGGGTGCGGTTCCGCCTCCGGCGGGCCGGCGATCCGCGCGGCCGGATCCTCCGGTGCGGAGCGCCGACCCCGGGACGGCGGGCCGTCGGCGACCCGCGCACCACCGCTGGGCGCCTCGGTCTCGCCGGCCGCACGGCGGCCGCGCACCGGCGGCTCGGTCTCCTCCGCCGCACGGCGGCCGCGCACCGGCGGCTCGGTCTCCTCCGCCACGCGGTGGCCGCGTACCGGCGGAGCCGCTTCGGTCAGCGCGTCCACTGCCGCCCGGCGATCGGCCGCCGGCGAGCCGGGCAGGGGGTGCCGGCCGCGCGGACCGGCCGGGGGCGGCGTCGGCTCGGCGCCGGGTACCGACGGGGCGTTGCCGGTCAACGGCACCGGCGGGGCGTTGCCCGTCATGGGTACCGGCGCGGTGCCCCCGGTCCGGGGCGCGGGCGGCTCGTCGGCGGCCCGGCGGCGACCACCACCGGGCGCGGGACGGGGGACGGCGCCACGGCCGCGGGCGGACGCCGGGTCGACGCCCGGAGCACCCGCGGTCGGGCCGTCCGGATGCGGCCGACCGGCCGGATCGGCGGGCAGGCCGGGCTCCGCCGGGCCGCGCCGGGACCGTCCGGCCCGCGGCTCGCGCTCGGCCGGACCGGGGCGTGGGACGCCGGCCGGGGGCTGTGGGCCTCCGGGTACCGGCACTCCGGCCCGGCCGGCGGGCGCGCCGCCGGGGCGGCCGGGCTCGGTCGGCTCCCCCGTCCGCGGCGGCCCGGCCATGCCGGCACGGCGCGGCGCGGCCACACCGGGGGCCCCGTCCTGGTCCGGTCCGACCGGCCGGCGACCGGCGTCCGGGCCACCGGTGACCGGCGGACGGGCCGGGTCGGCCGGGGCCTGGCCCCGGCCGGCCGGTTGGCGCGGCGGGCCGACCGGCGCGCCGGAGACCGGGCCGACCGGAGCCCCGGAGACGGGGCCGGTCGGTCCACCGGAGACGGGGCCGGTCGGTCCACCGGAGACGGGGCCGGTCGGTCCACCGGAGACGGGGCCGGTCGGTCCGCCGGAGACGGGTCGGGGGCGCCGGTCGGCGCCGGGGGGCGGCCAGCCGCCGGCCGGCGGTGGGCCCTGCCGGCCGGGCGGGCCGGCCGGAGCGACGGGACCGGCGCCGGGCGCCGCCGGGCCGCCGGGGTGCGGGCGGTCCGCCGGGCGGGGGGGCTCGGCCGCGCCGGGCCAGGGTCCGTCGACCGGACGGGCGCGGGGCGGCTCCGCCTCACCGCGGCGGTGCGGCGGGGGCGCGGCCGGGCCGCGCGGGGTGTCCGGGCCGGGTGGCACCGGGGCGCCGGGGCGCGCCGGCGGGACCGGCTCGGGACCGCCGCCGCCGGGGCCCAGCTCGGTACGCTGCTGCTTGGCCGTACGCAGGTCGTCGATCCAGCCGAACTCCTCGCCGCTGATCGGCTCCTCCGGCTCGGCCTCCGCCTTGCCCCGGCCCCAGCGGCGACCCTTGGCGCGGGAATCGCGCCGCTCGTCCGGGCCGTCCTCCGGTCGCTCCGAACCACGCGATCTCACTGCTGACCCTCCCCGGCGGCGTTGCTGCCGCCTACCTGTGCCGCGCCGGCGCCCGGGCCCGTCGACCGACGGCCGTTGCCCGACCCGTCCCCCCCGACCGGCGCCACCGGTCG
Source organism: Micromonospora desertarenae (assembly GCF_056150265.1). Lineage (NCBI taxonomy): Bacteria > Bacillati > Actinomycetota > Actinomycetes > Micromonosporales > Micromonosporaceae > Micromonospora > Micromonospora desertarenae. Next base: position 104,166 of record NZ_JAXCFQ010000010.1, on the reverse strand, counting down.
CGTGCTCTGCTCGGCAGCCGCACCCTCCGGCCGGGCCTGCGCCGGGGCGGCCGGCGCCGGCAGCCCCCGGACGATCCGCCGCAGCAGGGGCAGCCGGGTGGCCACCGCCCGCTCGGCGCCGTGCTGGCTGGGCTGGTAGTAGTCGGTGCCGACGAGGTCGTCCGGCACGTACTGCTGGGTGACCACGCCGCGCTGGTCGTCGTGCGGGTAGCGGTAGCCGGTGCCGTGACCGAGCCCCTTGGCGCCGGCGTAGTGCGCGTCGCGCAGCCCGCGCGGCACCGGCCCGCCCCGACCGGCCCGCACGTCGGCGATCGCCGCCCCGATCGCGGTGGTGGCCGAGTTCGACTTCGGCGCGGTGGCCAGGTGGATCACCGCCTGGGCGAGGTTGAGCTGCGCCTCCGGCAGGCCCACGTACTCCACGGCGTGCGCCGCGGCGGTGGCCACGCTCAGCGCGCCCGGGTCGGCCATGCCGACGTCCTCGCTGGCGAAGATGACCAGGCGGCGGGCGATGAACCGGGCGTCCTCGCCGGCCACCAGCATCCGGGCCAGCCAGTGCAGCGCCGCGTCCACGTCCGAGCCGCGCATGCTCTTGATGAACGCGCTGGTCACGTCGTAGTGGGCGTCGCCGGCCCGGTCGTAGCGGACCGCCGCCACGTCGACCGCCTGCTCGGCGGTGGCCAGGTCGATCCGGCCGGTGCCGAGCGCGGCGGCGGAGGCGGCGGCCGCCTCCAGCGCGGTGAGCGCCTTGCGGACATCGCCGCCGGCGAGCCGGACCAGGTGGTCCTCGGCCTCCTCCGCGAGAGTCAGCGCGCCGGCCAGGCCGCGCTGGTCGGTGACCGCGCGGCGCAGCAGGCCGCGCACCGCCGCGTCGTCCAGCGGCTGGAGGGTGAGCAGCACGCACCGGGACAGCAGCGGCGAGATGACCGAGAAGTACGGGTTCTCGGTGGTCGCGGCGAGCAGCGTGACGGTGCGGTCCTCGACCGCGGCCAGCAGCGAGTCCTGCTGGGTCTTGCTGAACCGGTGCACCTCGTCGATGAAGAGCACGGTCTGCGGCCCGCCCGAACGGCGCTGGCGGCGCGCGGTGTCGATCACCGCCCGGACGTCCTTGACGCCGGCGGAGAGCGCCGACATGGCGACGAACCGGCGGTCGGTGGCCCGGGCCACCAGGTGCGCGATGGTGGTTTTGCCGCTGCCCGGCGGCCCCCACAGGATGACCGACAGCGGTGCGCCGCCGGAGACCAGCTGGCGCAGCGGGGCGCCCGGTGCGAGCAGGTGGTCCTGCCCGACCAGCTCGTCGAGGCTCGCCGGGCGCATCCGGACGGGCAGGGGCGAATCCGCCGCCACCGGGGTGAAGCCGTCCACACCTGCGGAACCCGCGGGGGCGCTGGGCGCTCCGGCGGGTTCACCGAGGGAGAAGAGGGCGTCGGACTCCATCACGAGAACAGTACCGGGCCGGGTCCGCGACGCCGGAATCGCGCCGCTGACCCGGCCCAGGTGATCGCTTCCGGTCAGCCCCGCCCCGGGCGCCGGCCGTAGTACCAGCGACCCCGGCCGCCGCCGCCACCCGGGCCACGGCCCACCCCCGCCAGGTAGAGCGAGAGCAGCAGCAGGCCGATGAGCACGAGGGTGTTCCAGTTGAACAGATCCGGCGCGCCGAAGTTGGTGTCCAGCAGGTCCAGCAGCAGGGTGAAGGCGAAGACGATGGCCGCGAGAATGGCGAGCATGGCGTTCCTCCGGTAGGGGGGTCCCAGTAGGTCGCGCGGGATGTACCCAATCGGTCCGCGCGCCAATCTCCACCGTGGACCGCCCTGGTCACCGGTCCGCCGGGCCGGCGACGGCGACCCCCGCCGGGGCTCTAGGCTGGCCACATGATCATCGCCGACCAGGTCCTGGAGGGGCGGGACGCCATCCTGGCGGCCGCCGGTCACCACCCGTACGCCCGGCACGCGCTCTGGCACGGCGGGCGGCCGCGCGGCTGGCAGCGCGACGGCGCCCTGGTCTGGCTGCTCCCCGCCGACCACGGGCCGGCCGGCGGCGCGCTCGGCGGCGCCGGGGCGGCGGTCGAGGTGGCCGCCGGGCTGGCCGCCGCCGGGGTGCTCGAACCGGGCCAGTGGCTGCACCTGCCCCGGCTCGACCCGGCGGCACTGGACGGCCGGCTCGCGGTGGACCGGCACGACGAGTGGGACTTCCGCTGGACCACCACCCCGCCGCCGCCCCAGCCCGGCGAGGAGGGGGTGGTCCGGCTCACCGAGGCCGACCAGCCGGCGCTCACCGAGTTGATCGACCGCGCCTTCCCCAGCACCACCTCGCGCCCCGGCGACCCCCGGGTGGTCGACTGGTACGGCATCCGCGACGGCGGCCGGCTGGTCGCCTGCGGGGCGGACCGCAGCCGGGGCGACATCGGCTTCCTCGCCGGCCTGACCGTGGCACCCGACCGGCGCGGCCAGGGCCTGGGCGCGGCGCTCACCGCCGGGATGACCCGGGCCCTGTTCGCCGGCCACGACACCGTGGCGCTCGGCGTCTACACGGCCAACGTCGGTGCGATCCGCCTCTACCGCCGCCTAGGCTTCACCGACTCCCTCCCCCGCAGCTCGGTCCGGCTCAGCTGAGCCACGGCGACAATCTGCTGCCGGGCAGGGCCGATCCCGCGATCGGCACCGGCCCGGCAGCAGACGACCACCAGGTCAGCCGTTGTGCGCCGGGGTGGGGGCGGGGGTCGCCGGGCGTGGGTCCGTCGCGTCCTCCGGCGTGGTGCCGGGGGCCGGTGCTCCCCTGCGGTCGGCTCGCCAGGCGGGCAGGTAGAGCGGGGCGGCGACGGCCAGCACCACCGCGCCGACCAGCATGGCGGCGGTGACGCTGACCGAGTCGGCGAGCGCGGTGAGCACGACCGCGCCGACCGCGAAGCCGGGCTGGCCCATCATCGAGTTCAGCGAGATCACGCTGGTCCGGTACGGGCCGTCGACCTGCCGGTGCAGCAGCCCCATGTGCAGCGGGTTGGACGCCCCGTGCACGGTGTAGCAGGCCAGGTAGGCGACCAGCACCCCGACCGAGCCGGCGAAGAGCCCCATCCCGACCACCGTGGCGCCCTGGACGATGCGCAGCAGCGCGGCGCTCGGCGCGGCGCCCAGCCAGCGCAGCAGCAGCGGGGTGAGGGCGGCGCCGGCCGCGCCGGCCAGCCAGGCCGCCGAGTTGGCCGGCCCGAGCAGCGCCGCCGCCCGGTCCGGGTCGCCGACCACCTCGGCGAGCCGCACCGGCAGCAGCGACTCGAAGGTGACCATCCCGAAGCCCCAGAACAGCTCGACCGCGACCAGCGCGAACAGCACCCGGGAGCGACGCAGCAGGCCGACCGCCTGCCCCACCATCCGGGGCGCCTCGACGACCGACGCGCGCAGGGCGCCGGCGCCCCGGCCCGGACGGACCTCCCGCATCAGCACCAGCAGGGCGACCAGGGCCACCGCCTGGAGGGCGATCGCCACCAGTACCGGCACGGTGAGCGCGCTGACCGGCCCGACCGGACCGAGCGCGACCAGGCCGCCGCCGAGCAGCGCGCCGGCGCTGATCGCCACGCCGATGACGGTGCCGGCGTAGCCGAGGCCCGGCTCGTATTTCGCCTCCGGGTCGGCGGCCAGGGTGGCGTCGACGTACCAGGACTCCAGCGGGCCGCTGTCCAGCGCGCGGAAGACGCCCTGCAACGCCCAGACCAGGAAGAAGAGCGCGAACGAGTCGGCCACCGCGAAGAGCGCGAGGGCACCGAGGTTGATCAGCCAGGCGGTGACCAGGACCGGGCGGCGCCCGAGCGCGTCGGCGAACCCGCCGGTGGGCAGCTCCAGGGCCAGCACGACCAGCCCCTGGGCGACCGACACCAGGCCGATCTGGGACAGCGTCAGGCCACGCTCCTGCATCAGCAGGATCATCACCGGGATCATCAGGCCGGTGGGCAGCCAGCGCAGCCCGTGCAGCAGCAGGAAGCGACGCCGGACCTGGCGTACGGACAGGGCGCCCACGCCGCCGCTCCGCTTCGCTCCGCGCCGCCGTGCGGCACCTTCGCGCTGAGCCTGACGCTCGCTGCGCTCGCTCATCGCATCTCCTCGAACAGTGGGTAGGCGGCCACGAAGACCTGAACCTGTTCGGCGTCGGGCGCGTCGGAGTCGCTCTCCTCGCGGTAGCGCTCCAGCAGGTCCCACACCTCGGTCTTGAGCTGCTCCAGCCGGGCCGGCGACATGGTCATGAAGATGTCGCCCATGCCGAGGGCGTCCCGCCAGGCGGCCGACCACTCGTGCTGGCGGGCGAACCACCGCTCGGCGTGCTCCACCAGGAGCCGCACCTGGTCGCCCTGGATCCACTCGATCGCGGCCCGGGCGTCCGGGTCGTCGTCGAAGTCGGTGGGCTCCCAGTTGGTGACGTCGTGCGCGGCGCGCCACCAGCGCTGCCGCCCGCTGGCCAGGTCGGGGGCCTCGACGACGAGGCCGACCTCGGCGAGCTGGCGCAGGTGGTAGCTGGTCGCGCCGGTGTTGGTGTGCAGCAGCTCGGCGAGGGTGGTGGCGGTGGCGGGCCCCTTCACCCGCAACGCGCCGACCAGCCGCATCCGCAGCGGGTGCGCCAGCACCCGCACCTGCTGGTGGTTCAGCCGTACCGCGCGCGGCTCGGCTCGCTCGTCGTCCATGTATGCACAATATCTGTGCACACTTTCTATGCACAACTCTTGTGCATAGAAAGTGTGCACGAGCGAGGACGCGTGGCCGGTGGGGTCAGCCGGCGAGCAGTTCCCGGACGCCGCGCAGCCGGGTGCGTAGCAGCCCGGCGGCGCGAGCGGAGTCGAGGCGTACCTCGGTGGGCCGGAGCAGCCCGGCGGCGGCGCCGGTGGTGGTGGTCATGCCGGCCGGGTCGATGCCGTACCGGGCGGCGACCAGCAGCCCCAGTTCCGCGCGGCTGACCGCGTCCGGGCCGGCCACGTTGAGCGGGCCGGCGTAGTCGGTGGCGACCAGTTCCAGCACGGCGGCGGCCAGGTCGGTGACGTCGACCGGGCAGCGGAGCTCGTCGGTGAACAGGCGCGCCCGGCCGGCGAGGGCGTCGTGGCAGAGCTGGATCTGCTTGCTCCCCTCCCCCACGATCAGCGAGGTACGCACCAGCGCCGCGCCCGGGTCGAGGGCGCGCACCGCCGTCTCGGCGGCCGCCTTCGCCGCCCCGTACGGGAACACCGGGCTGGGCGGCTCGTCGTCGCCGTACGGCTCGGGGCGGCCGGCGTGCAGCGCGTCGCTGGAGATGTGCACCAGCCGGGCCCCCGCCTCGGCCGCGGCGTACCCGACGTGGGCCGCACCGTCCGCGGTGACCGCCCAGTCGCCGTACCGGTAGGGGGTGCTGACGACGGCGTCCGGGCGCACCTCGGCGACCAGCGCCCGGACCGCGGCCCGGTCGGTCACGTCGAGCCGCCGCGCCCGCACCCCCGGCACCGCGACCGCCCCCGAGTGGTACGTCCCCACCACCGACCACCCGGCACCCACGGCCCGCCGACACACCTCCCCACCCAGAAACCCGCTACCCCCCACCACGAGCAGGCTCATCCCGCCCCACCCCCAGCGTTGATCATGAATTTGTTGTCGTGACACGCCGAGGCGCGACGCAACAACTTCATGATCAACGGGGCGGCGGGGCCGGGTCGGTCAGGTGGGGTCGGCTACGGGGGCGGCGGGGCCGGCGGTGCCGGGGTGTGCGGCGGGCTGCGGCTTGGGCTTGGCGTCGATGCCGGCCTCGGTGCGCTGCTGGGCGGTGATCGGGGTCGGCGCGCCGGTCAGCGGGTCGAAGCCGCCGCGGGTCTTCGGGAACGCGATCACCTCGCGGATCGAGTCCGCGCCGGCGAGCAGCATGCAGACCCGGTCCCAGCCGAACGCGATGCCGCCGTGCGGCGGCGGGCCGTACTTGAACGCCTCCAGCAGGAAGCCGAACTTGTCCTGCGCCTCCTCGGGAGTGATGCCGAGCAGGTCGAAGACCCGCCGTTGCACGTCGCCCCGGTGGATACGGATCGAGCCGCCGCCGATCTCGTTGCCGTTGCAGACGATGTCGTACGCGTAGGCCAGCGCCCGGTCCGGCGCCTCCTCGAACCGGTCCACCCAGTCGGCGTTCGGCGAGGTGAACGGGTGGTGCACGGCCGTCCAGCCGCCCTCGTCGGTGCGCTCGAACATCGGCGCGTCGACCACCCAGCAGAACGCCCAGGCGCTCTCGTCGACCAGCCCGGCCCGCTTGGCGATCTCGATCCGGGCCGCGCCGAGCAGTTCCTGCGCCTCTCGGGTGTTGGCGCTGGCGGCGAAGAAGATGGCGTCGCCCGGCTTGGCGCCGACCGCGTCGGCCAGCCCGGCCAGGTGCGCCTCGGAGAGGTTCTTGGCCACCGGGCCACGGGCCTCGCCGGTCTCGGCGTCGAGCACCACGTACGCCAGGCCGCGCGCGCCGCGCGCCTTGGCCCAGTCCTGCCAGCCGTCCAGCTCCTTGCGACTCTGGCTGGCGCCGCCCGGCATCACCACCGCGCCGACGTAGCCGCCGGCGTCGATGGCGCCGGCGAAGACCCGGAACTCGGTGCCGCGCAGGTAGTCGGTCAGCTCGGTCAGCTCGACGCCGTAGCGCAGGTCCGGCTTGTCGGAGCCGTACCGGGCCATCGCGTCGTGCCAGGTGATCCGCGGGATCGGCCGGGAGATCTCGTGCCCGGCCAGGTCGGACCAGAGCGCCGCGACGATCGCCTCGCCGAGGTCGATCACGTCGTCCTCGGTGACGAAGGACATCTCGATGTCGAGCTGGGTGAACTCCGGCTGCCGGTCGGCACGGAAGTCCTCGTCCCGGTAGCAGCGGGCGATCTGGTAGTAGCGCTCCATGCCGCCGACCATCAGCAGCTGCTTGAACAGCTGCGGCGACTGCGGCAGCGCGTACCAGCTGCCGGGCTGAAGCCGCACCGGCACCAGGAAGTCGCGGGCGCCCTCGGGCGTCGAGCGGGTCAGCGTCGGCGTCTCGATCTCCAGGAAGTCGCGCTCGTGCAGCACCGCGCGGGCCAGCTGGTTGGCCCGGGAGCGCAGCCGCATCGCCGTCGCCGGCCCGCTGCGGCGCAGGTCCAGGTAGCGGTAGCGGAGCCGGACGTCGTCGCCGGCCTCGACCTGGTCGTCCACCGGCAGCGGCAGCGGCGCGGCCTCGGAGAGCACCTCCAGCTCGGCGGCGGTCACCTCGACCTCGCCGGTGGGCAGGTCGGGGTTCTCGTTGCCCTCGGGGCGGCGGGTCACCTCGCCGGTCACCCGGACGCAGAACTCGTTGCGCAGCGCGTGCGCGTCCTCCTCGCGGAACACCACCTGGACCACGCCGGAGCCGTCGCGCAGGTCGACGAAGATCACGCCGCCGTGGTCGCGCCGGCGGGCCACCCACCCGGCGAGCGTCACCGTGGTGCCGGCGTCCGTCGCGCGCAGGCTGCCGGCGTCATGGGTACGGATCACGACTTGCGTCTCCTCATCTGCGGTACACGTCTGCTCCCCGCATTCTGTCAGGGTCCTCCGCCGCCGGCTGGCACCGGGCGCTCCTACCCCGGGGCGACCCGGCCCGGACACGCGGGCGGGCCGCCGGATCGCTCCGGCGGCCCGCTGGCGTGGATCGGTCAGAAGACGCTGACGCCGTAACGGCTGAGCGCCTCGGTGACCGGCTGGAAGAAGGTGGTGCCGCCGGTGCGGCAGTTACCGCTGCCGCCGGAGGTCAGGCCGAGAGCGGTGCTGCCGCTGAACAGCGAGCCGCCGCTGTCGCCCGGCTCGGCGCAGACGTTGGTGCGGATCAGGCCGGAGACCGAGCCCTCGGCGTAGTTCACCGTGGCGTTGAGCGCGGTCACCGAGCCGCTGCGCAGGCCGGTGGTGCTGCCGGAGCGCTGCACCGACTGGCCGACGTAGGCGTTGCCGGCCGCGGTGATGTCGCGGTAGCTGCCGTTGTAGAGGTAGACGTTGCCGGCCGCGTTGGCGGAGTTGTTGTGCCGCACGATGCCGTAGTCGTTGCCCGGGAAGCTGCTGCCGGTACGGGTGCCGAGCAGGTTGGTCTGCGCGGAGTTGCTGTACCAGCTGGACGAGATGTTGGTGCAGTGCCCGGCGGTCAGGAAGTAGTAGGTGCTGCCGCTGCGCACGTTGAAGCCGAGCGAGCAGCGCCCGCCGCCGCCGGCGTAGATGGCCTGGCCGCCGGAGATCCGGGTGCTGAACACGCCGGCCTCGGCCTCGATCCGGACCGCGCCGTTGGTGCGCGCGGCGGCCGCCTTGACCCGCTCCAGCTTGGCGCCGGTGACCGTGCTGTCGACGGAGACCACGACCTGGTTGGTGGCCGGGTCGGTCCACCAGGCGGTGCCGGGGATCTTGGCGCTGCTCTCCAGCTCGCTGGTGGCCCGGGCCAGCTCGGCCGCGCCGCGGGTGACCAGCTTCGGGGTGGCGCCGGCCGCCCGGACCTGACGGGCCGCGGCCGCGTCGGTCACGGTGACGACCATCTTGCCGCTGGCGTCGGCGTACGTGCCGGCGGACCGGTCGCCGAGGCGCTCAGCCAGGCCGGCCGCGGCGTCGGGGGTGGCAGCCGCGGGTGCCGCCTGGGCGGGGGCGCCGAGCAGCGAGCCGGCGACCAGGGCTCCGGCCGCGGCCACGGTGGCGGCGCGGCGGAGAGATGACCTCGTGGGTCGCATGGAACAACCTCCCGGAAGGGGGTGACAGGGCCGCGCCGGAGGTGACGGGGCCCGAGGGCGATGCCTGGCCGATCGGGGGCAACCGGCCGGACTGAGTGAAGTATTCACATGTTTAAGATCCTCGGCAAGACCCTGTTTGCCCGTATTGACCCGACACCCCGATGTAACACCCGGGCAACATTGTGGACAGAGAGCGTCATCTATACGATCCGGTCACCGCGCAGTTCCGGCACCCGTGATCCGGAGGCCACCATGTCCCTCGCCCGCCGCGCGCTGGCCGCCCTCGCCAGCGCCACCGCCACCGTCACCCTGCTCGCCGTCGCCCCCTCCCCCGCCCAGGCCGACCCCGGCCCGCCGCCGAGCTCGATGGCGAGCCTCGGCGACTCCATCACCCGCGGCTTCAACGCCTGCGGCTGGTACGTCGACTGCACCGCGCGGTCGTTCAGCACCGGCGACTACGCCACCGTGAACAGCCACTACCTGCGGATCCGAACGGTCAACCCGGCGATCGGCGGCCGCAACCACAACGACGCCCGGTCCGGGGCGAAGTCGGCCGACATGTACGGCCAGGCCGGCACCGCGGTCAGCCAGGGCGTCGGCTACGTCACCATGCTGATCGGGGCGAACGACGCCTGCACCAGCTCCGAGTCGGGCATGACCCCGGTGAGCACCTTCCGGGCGAACATCGACTCCGCGCTCAACCGGCTCAAGGCCGGTCTGCCCACCGCCCGGGTGCTGGTGATCAGCATCCCCGACATCCACCGGCTCTGGTCGGTGGGCCGGACCAGCGGCAGCGCGCGCAGCGCCTGGTCGCTCTTCGGCATCTGCCAGTCCATGTTGGCCAACCCGACCTCCACCGCGCAGGCCGACGTGGACCGGCGGGCCCGGGTCCGGCAGCGGGTGGTCGACTACAACACCCAGCTGGCCCAGGCCTGCGCCGCGTACGGCGCGAACTGCCTGTTCGACGGCAACGCGGTGTTCGGCTACCCGTTCACCCTCAGCCAGCTCTCCGGCTGGGACTACTTCCACCCCAACACCAGCGGCCAGCAGGTGCTGGCGAGCGTGTCGTACGCCGCCGGCTTCCGCTGGTAGCGACGCCCCCGGCGCGCGGGCGGCCACCCCGTCCGCGCGCCCACCGTCCGCCCGCCGTCCCGCCCGCGTTCCCGTGCGACGGAACAGCGGCCGCGCCCCCGCACCGGCGGATCGGCACGCTGCGCGACCGGATCGGCCCGCTGCGCGGGAGCCGGTCGCCGCGCCGCCGTCGACCCGATCCGCGGGGAGCCACCCGCCCGCCGGACCGGCGGCGGGCCGTCAGTCGGCCCGGCGGCGCGCCCCCGGGCCGGGCCGGGGCACCACGTCGCGCACGGCGGTCACCAGGTGCCCCCGCTCGCAGCGCAGCTCGACGTGCACCTCGCCGCCGCAGTCGCGGTGCCCGACGCTCAACGGGGAGCCGTCCGGGTCGGCCAGGTAGCGGTCCCCCCAGCCGAGCACCGCGACCAGCACCGGCCAGAGGTCGAGCCCCTTGTCGGTCAGCCGGTACTCGTGCCGCTCCCGGCTGCCCGGCTCGCGGTACGGCTCCCTGCGCAGCACCCCCTGCTCGACCAGGGTGGCCAGCCGGTTGGTGAGCACCTGCCGGGGGATGCCGGTGCGGATCCGCATGTCGTCGAAGCGGCGCACGCCGTTGAACACCTCGCGGAGCACCACCAGGGTCCACTTCTCACCGAGCACCGCCATCGCCCGGGCGATGGTGCAGTTCTCCACCGACCAGTCCAGTGCGGGGGGTCTCATGCCCTCCAGGCTAGGTCTCATTGACAGACTCAGCAACGGGCTGCCAGGCTGAGTCCATGACACAGACGCAGGCGCGCAGCCGTACCTTCTCCTGGTCCGACCCGGGCCTCAACGCCGCGCTGGTCGGCCGGCGCAGCGGGCTGGAGCTGCTCCGCGCGATGATCGCCGGCGAGCTGGCCGCGCCGCCGGTGATGCACCTGATCGACATGACCCGGATGGAGGCCGACGAGGGCCGGGTCGCGGTCGAGCTGGTGCCGCAGGAGTTCCACTACAACCCGCTCGGCACCGTGCACGGCGGGGTCATCTCCACCCTGCTGGACACCGCCGCCGCGTGCGCCGTGCACACCACGCTGCCGGCCGGCGTCGGCTACACCTCGCTGGACCTGAACGTGAAGTTTTTGCGTCCGGTCACCGTGGACTCCGGCGTGCTGCGCTGCGAGGGCACCGTCCTGCAACGCGGCCGCCGCACCGCGCTGGCCGAGGCCAAGCTCGTCGACGCCCGCTCCCGCCTGGTCGCCCACGCCACCTCCACCTGCCTCCTCCTCCCCCTCGACCCCCCCGCCTAGCCCCCACCCCACCCCACCCCACCCCCACGCGATCTTGCAGTTTCCGCCCCTGATACGCGTGGAATGCGGCTTTGGCCGGGGCGCCAAGTGCAAGATCGCCGGCAAGCCGCTCCGGGCGCGGTCGTCGTTCCGAGAGCCAGCGACGGTCGCGCCCGGAGCATTCGGGGAGCGGGAGCGCCGGGAGGGGGTGGGGCGGTCAGCGGGCGGCGAGGCGGGCGCGGCGGGCGTCGCGCTTGTCCTCGAAGCGGGCGGCGGCGCGCTCCAGGTCGTCGAGCTGCCGGCCGAGCTGGTCGCGGGCGGCCTCGCCGTCGGCGTCCAGGCCGGTGACGTTCCAGATGTCCCACTGCCGCAGCACCGGCACCAGCACCTCGTCCCGGTGCTGGCGCAGGTCGTAGATGCCGGCCAGCGCGATCGCCACCGACTTGCGGGCGAAGCCCTCGATCCCGTTGCCCGGCATCTGGAAGTCGGCCACCACGTCGGCCACCGCCCGCATGGCCTGGCTGGGCGCCAGCTCGAAGGCGGCGGCCAGCAGGTTGCGGTAGAAGACCATGTGCAGGTTCTCGTCCGCCGCGACCCGGGCCAGCAGCGCCTCGCAGACCGGGTCGCCGGTGGCCCGGCCGGTGTTGCGGTGCGAGATCCGGGTGGCCAGCTCCTGGAACGACACGTACGCCAGCGAGTGCAGCACCTCGTCGTCGTGCGTGTTGGCGTAGCCCGCCGACATGTGTGTCATCCGGGCCCGCTCCAGCGCCACCGGGTCGACCGCCCGGGTCACCGTGAGGTAGTCGCGGATCGCCGTGCCGTGCCGCCCCTCCTCGGCCGTCCACCGGTGCACCCAGGTGCCCCACGCGCCGTCCCGGCCGAACAGGGTGGCGATCTCGTGGTGGTACGAGGGCAGGTTGTCCTCGGTGAGCAGGTTGACCACCAGGGCGGTCCGGGCCACCTCGGGAAGGGTCGAGTCGGCCTCGGACCACGGCTGGCCGTCCAGCGGGCCGTCGAAGGTGCGTCCCTCGCTCCACGGCACGTACTCGTGCGGGAACCACTCCTTGGCCAGCGAGAGGTGCCGGTCGAGGTTGCGCTCGACCACCGGCTCCAACTCGATGAGCAGTGCGGTCTGGCTCAGTGCGGTCACAAGGATCTCCCTACGGTGGCGTAACTTACGCCACCGTAGGTCCGATCGTCCGTCCGCGCCAGTCTCGTCCCAGCCCGGCGCTCCGGCGGCTCAGCCCACCAGGGGCTTCAGGTCCACCTCCGGGGGCATCCACACCCCCGCCTCGGCGGGCACCTGCGCACCCGAGCGGATGTCCTTGACCTCGTCCTGCTCCGCGCCCGGGAACCAGACGTACGGGATGCCGCGCCGCTCGGCGTAGCGGATCTGCTTGCCGAACTTCGCCGCGCTCGGCGACACCTCGGTGGGCACCCCCCGCGACCGCAGCGCCTCGGCCACCCGGTTGCTCGCCCCGCGCTGCTCCTCGCTGGTCACCGCGACCAGCACGCAGGTCGGCACGTCCCGCGAGACGGTCAGCGTGCCGGCGCCGAAGAGCAGGCCGAGCAGCCGGGTCACCCCGATCGAGATGCCCACCCCGGGGAACCGGGCGGTGCCGGCGCTGGCCAGGTTGTCGTACCGGCCGCCGGAGCAGATCGAGCCGAACCGCTCGTAGCCGACCATCTGCGTCTCGTAGACGGTGCCGGTGTAGTAGTCCAGGCCGCGGGCGATCCGCAGGTCGGCCACGCAGAGCCCCGGCGCGTGCTCGGCCGCGGTCTCCACCACCCGGACCAGTTCCTCGATCCCCTCGTCGAGCAGCGGGTCGGTCACCCCGAGGGCGCGCACCGCGTCGGCGAAGGAGGCGTCCGGCGCGGAGATCTCGGCCAGCGCCAGCACGGCCTTGGCCTGCGCCTCGCTCGCCCCGGCCGTCTCGGCCAGCAGTTCGGCGACCCGAGCCGGGCCGATCTTGTCGAGCTTGTCCACCGCGCGCAGCGCCGCCTCCGGGTCGGTGAGCCCGACACCCCGGTAGAAGCCCTCGCAGATCTTGCGGTTGTTGACCTGGATGCGCACCGGCGGGATCGGCAGCGAGCGCAGCGCGTCGCCGACCACCAGCGGCATCTCCGCCTCGTGGTGCGGCGCCAGGGTGTCCCGGTCGACGATGTCGATGTCGGCCTGGAGGAACTCGCGGTAGCGCCCCTCCTGCGGCCGCTCCCCCCGCCACACCTTCTGGATCTGGTAGCGGCGGAACGGGAACTGCAGCTTGCCGGCGTTCTCCAGCACGTAGCGGGCGAACGGCACGGTCAGGTCGAAGTGCAGGCCGAGCGCGTCGTCACCGGTCGGGCTGTCGGCCTCGGCCTGCAACCGGCGGATCAGGTAGACCTCCTTGGAGGTCTCCCCCTTGCGCAGCAACTGGTCCAGCGGCTCCACCGCGCGGGTCTCCAGCGGGGCGAAGCCGTACAGCTCGAAGGTGGCCCGGATCCGGTCCAGCACGTACTGCTCGATCATCCGCTGCGGCGGCGTCCACTCCGGGAAGCCGGAGATGGGCGTGGGCTTACTCATGGCGTACTCCTTGGCGGTCCGCGCGGGGCGCGGTCAGGTCGTGGGGCCCGCGTGCGGCGCGGGCGGGGGTCACCAGCCTCGGCTGGGAGCGGCCGTTCGCGCGCCGTCGGCGCCCGCCACCTCGATGAGGTACGGGTTGCTCGCGCGCTCGCGGCCGATGGTGGTCGCGGGGCCGTGGCCGGGCAGCACGACGGTGTCGTCGGCCAGCGGGAGGATCTTGCTCCGCAGGCTGGCGAGCATCGCCGGCAGGTCGCCACCCGGCAGGTCGGTGCGCCCGATGGAGCCGGCGAACAGCACGTCCCCGGAGAGGCAGATCTCCTCGGCCTCCCACGGCGAGCCGGCGCCCGGCAACCGGAACAGCACCGACCCGCCGGTATGGCCCGGGGCGTGGTCGACGGTGATCGTCAGCCCGGCGAGGTCGAGAGTGAGCCCGTCGGTGAGCTCGGCGACGTCCTCCGGCTCGGCGTAGGGCAGCCGCCCGCCGAACAGCGCGGTGAGGTCGGTGGAGAGCCCCTTGGTCGGGTCGGCGAGCATCTCCCGGTCGTCCGGGTGCACGTACGCGGTGATGCCGCGGGCGCCGCACACCGGCGCCACCGAGAAGGTGTGGTCCAGGTGGCCGTGGGTGAGCAGCACGGCGGCCGGGTGCAGGCGGTGCTCGGCGAGCAGCGCGTCGAGCCGGTCGAGCACCCCGATACCGGGGTCGACCACCACGCACTGTTCCCCGGGCGCGGCGGCGACCACGTAGCAGTTGGTGCCGAAGGCGTCCGCGGGAAAGCCGGCCACCAGCACGGGCGCTCCCCTTCCGTCGAGCTCTGCGTCCCTGTGAGCAGCCTAACCGGCGGCGCGACCCGGTTCTGCGCATCCGTCCCGCCGGCCCCGTACGGCACAGTGACGCGCTCCGATAAGCCCAGCCTGGACCTCGTACACCACATTCCCAGTCGGTAGCCGTACACTCTGGCGGGCGTGTGGCGCGGCGCACGTGCCGCCCGACGGGGCGCGGGCCGTCCGTCCGCCGGTGACGACCAGGGTAGAGGAAGGGGAGCGCGGGTGGCTTCCAGCAGGGACCGGCAGCGCAAACTGGCGCGGGCCAAGCTCGACCGGCAGTTGGCCCGCCGGGCCGCCCGGGCCCGGCGTCGCCGGCAGATCCAGGCGGGCGTCGGCGCCGCCGTCGTCCTCCTGCTCATCGTGGCCGGTTCGGCCTGGGCGCTGGGTGCCTTCGACGGCGACGACGAGCAGAACACCGCCGCCGAGGAGATCTGCCTCTGGACCCCGCAGGACGCCACGGCCAACACCAACCTCAAGGACGTGGGCACCCCGGCGACCACCGGCCTGCCCACCGACGGCGTCCGGGCGATGACGATCACCACCAACCAGGGCGCGCCGATCACCGTCGAGCTCGACCTGGCCACCGCGCCGTGCGGCGGGGCGAGCATGGCGCACCTGGCCAGCAAGTCGTTCTACGACAACACCAAGTGCCACGAGATCACCGCCGAGGGCGCGCTGCGGTGCGGTGACCCCAGCGGCACCGGTCTGGGTGGTCCGACCTACTCCTTCTACAACGAGAACGTGCCCACCGCCCCGTCGGCTTCCCCGTCGGCCAGCCCCGCGCCCGACCAGCCCCCGGCGTACCCGAAGGGCACGGTCGCGATGATCGCCAACCCGCCGGGCGCCAACGGCAGCCAGTTCCTGATCTTCTTCAAGGACTACCAGACCACCGACCCGAAGTTCCCGATCATCGGCCGGGTCACCGGCGGGATCGACGTGGTGGAGAAGATCGGTGCCCTGGAGACCGTGGACAATGGGAACGGAGCCAAGGTCAAGCCGAAGACCGACGTGGTGATCCAGAGCCTCACCGTGGGCGAGCCGGTGGCGCAGGCCACGGCGGCGCCGGCACCCACGCCCTCGGCGACCGGCGCTCCGTCGGCCAGCCCGAGCGCGGGCTGACCCGGCCCCATCCACTTCAGCGGCACCGGCCGCGCCCGACATAGTCCAGGAGGATCCAGGCGTGACGTCCACCAGAGAGCGGCAGCGCGCGGCGGCCCGCGCCCGGCTCGAGAAGGAGATGGCCGAGCGCGCGGCGAAGGCCCGCAAGCGCCGGCAGACGCAGGCGATCGTGGGGGCCGCGGCGGCCCTGCTGCTGGTGGTCGCCGGGACGGTCTGGCTCGCCGCCAGCCTGGGTGACGACGACAAGACCGACACCGCGGCGCCGGAGGCCGGCTTCGCCCAGTGCGCCTTCACCGAACTCCCGGCCGACCAGCGGACCAAGCAGATCAAGGACGTCGGGCTGCCGGCGGCGCAGCAGTCGAACACCGGCGTGCAGACCATGACGATCGACACCAACCTGGGGCCGATCACCGCCAAGGTCGACCGGGCCGCGGTGCCCTGCACGGCGGGCAGCTTCACCCACCTGGCCGAGAAGAACTTCTTCGACAACAGCAAGTGCCACCGGCTGGTGACGGAGGGAATCAAGGTGCTCCAGTGCGGTGACCCGAGCGCCACCGGCAAGGGCTGGCGGGAGACCGACGGCACCGGCGGCCCGAGCTACCGGCTCGCCGAGGAGAACCTGCCGACCGACAAGCGGCCGCCGTACCCGGAGGGCGTGATCGCCATGGCCAACTCCGGCCAGCCGGGCAGCACGGGCAGCCAGTTCTTCATCGTCTACGGCGACTCGCCGCTGGACCCGAACTACACGGTGCTCGGCACCATCACCGGCGGCATGGACATCGTCAAGCAGGTCGCGGCGGCCGGCGACGACAAGGCGTTCGCCCAGCAGGCCGGCGGTGGTCACCCGAAGAAGGAGATCACCATCAACAAGCTCACCATGAGCGCCCCCCAGGGCTGACCCGCCCACCCCGCACCACAAAGCGCCCGCCGGCCCCCGGCGGGCGCTTCCCTCTCCCCCTCCCCCTCCCCCTGCCCCGGTGATCATGAGGTTGACGGCGGTCTCGATCTCGAAAACCGCCGCCAACCTCATGATCAACGAGTTCCTCGGGGGCTCGGGAGGCCCGGGGGGTGGGTGGGGTGGGGTGGGGGTGGGGTTAGGCGCCGGAGGTTACGCGGTAGGCGTCGAAGACGCCGTCGACCTTGCGGACCGCGGCCAGCAGGTGCCCGAGGTGCTTCGGGTCGGCCATCTCGAAGCTGAACCGGCTCACCGCCACCCGGTCCCGGGTGGTGGTGACGGTGGCGGACAGGATGTTGACCCGCTCGTCGGAGAGCACCCGGGTGACGTCGGCGAGCAGCTTGTGCCGGTCCAGCGCCTCCACCTGGATGGCGACCAGGAACGTCGACGCGCTGGTGAGCTTCCAGCTCACCTCGACCACCCGCTCGCCCTGGGCCCGCAGGTCCTCGGCGTTGGCGCAGTCGTCGCGGTGCACGCTCACCCCGCCCGAGCGGGTGACGAACCCGAAGACCGCGTCCGGCGGGACCGGGGTGCAGCAGCGGGCCAGCTTGATCCACACGTCGCTGACCCCGCGTACCACGACGCCCGGGTCGCTGCTGCTCTGCCGGCTGCGCGGCGGCCGGGTGGCGACGGCGGTCTCGGCGATGTCCTCCGCCGCGCCCTCCTCGCCGCCGTACGCGGCCATCAGCTTCTGCACCACCGACTGGGCGGAGACCTGGCTGTCGCCGACCGCGGCGTAGAGGGAGGCGACGTCGGGCAGGTGCAGGTCCCGGGCGATCGCCATCAGCGCGTCCGGGGTGAGCATCCGCTGCAACGGCATGCCCTGCTTGCGCATCGCCTTGACGATCGCGTCCTTACCGGCCTCGATCGCCTCCTCGCGCCGCTCCTTGTTGAAGTACTGGCGGATCTTCGTCCGCGCCCGGGGGCTCTTGACGAAACCGAGCCAGTCCTGGGTCGGGCCGGCGGTGTCGGACTTCGAGGTGAAGATCTCGATCACGTCGCCGTTGGACAGCGTCGACTCCAGCGGCACCAGCTTGCCGTTGACCCGCGCCCCGATGCACTTGTGCCCCACCTCGGTGTGCACCGCGTACGCGAAGTCCACCGGCGTCGACCCGGTCGGCAGCGGGATGACGTCACCCTTCGGGGTGAAGACGTACACCTCCTGGCTGGACAGATCGAACCGGAGCGCGTCGAGGAACTCGCTCGGGTCGGCCGCCTCCCGCTGCCAGTCCAGCAGCTGGCGCAGCCAGGTCATCTCGTCGATGTGCGCCGGCGGGCCGACGATCTGGGTGCCCTTGTGCTCCTTGTACTTCCAGTGCGCGGCGATGCCGAACTCGGCGGTGCGGTGCATCGCGTAGGTGCGGATCTGCATCTCCACCGGCTTGCCGGTGGGCCCGATGACCGTCGTGTGCAACGACTGGTACATGTTGAACTTGGGCATCGCGATGTAGTCCTTGAACCGGCCCGGCACCGGCTGCCAGTTGGCGTGGATCACGCCAAGCGCCGCGTAGCAGTCGCGCACGGTGTCGACCAGGATCCGCACCCCGACCAGGTCGTAGATGTCGTTGAAGTCGCGACCCCGCACGATCATCTTCTGGTAGATCGAGTAGAGGTGCTTCGGCCGGCCGGTGGTCTCCGCCTTGATCTTCGCGGCCTTGAGGTCGGTCTGCACCTTCTGGGTGACCTGGCGCAGCAGCGCCTCGCGCTGCGGCTGGTGCTCCCCGATCAGGCGGTTGATCTCCTCGTAGCGCTTCGGGAAGAGCGTGCCGAAGGCGAGATCCTCCAGCTCCCACTTGATCGTGTTCATACCCAGCCGGTGCGCCAGCGGGGCCAGGATCTCCAGCGTCTCCTTGGCCTTCTGCTCCTGCTTGGGGCGGGGCAGGAAGGTCAGGGTGCGCATGTTGTGCAGCCGGTCGGCCAGCTTGATCACCAGCACCCGCGGGTCCTTGGCCATCGCGACGACCATCTTGCGGATCGTCTCGGCCTTGGCCGCGTCGCCCAGCTTGACCTTGTCGAGCTTGGTGACGCCGTCGACCAGCAGCGCGACCTCGCCGCCGAAGTCGGCGCGCATCTGGTCGAGGGTGTACTCGGTGTCCTCGATCGTGTCGTGCAGCAGCGCGGCGACCAGCGTGGTGGTGTCCATGCCGAGGTTGGCCAGGATGGTTGCCACCGCGAGCGGGTGGGTGATGTAGGGATCGCCCGACTTGCGGTACTGCCCCGAGTGCCACCGGGCCGCCGTGTCGAAGGCGCGCTGGAGCAGCCGCGCGTCGGCCTTCGGGTGGTTCTCCCGGTGGGTGGAGATCAGCGGCTCCAGCACCTCGCTGACCTGCGAGGTCTGCCAGGGCGCGTTGAACCGGGCCAGCCGGGCGCGTACCCGGCGGCCGGTGGGCGCGTTGGAGAGGGCGAACCCGGCACTGGGCGTGGGCTCGCCGGCGTCGGTCGGGAAGGGGACCACGACCGCGTCCGCCCCCGGCCGGGCCCCGTCGGCCCGGGCCGTGCCGGCGCGTACGCCCTCGGCCGGGCCGGAGCCGTTGCCAGAGCCCGTCACCCGGGCCGAAGCGTCACCGTTCCGGCCGGTCGCCGAGCCGTCCGCGTCGCCTGTCGGGTGCACCGTGCCCTCCACCGGAGGGACGACATCGTGGGACACCGGCCTCCTCACCGCTCGCCGGAAGAACACCGACCGTGCGCCGGCCGGCCTGGTCTCGCGCCACCCGGACGGGTCACCGCCCGGTCAGCAAAGGGCAATGCTACCCGCACGCACGGTACCCCGCCGCTCCGCCGGACGGACCGCGCCGGATCCGTCCGACGGCCGGGCAGCTCAAACGGTCAGCAGGGCATGGACCGGACGCGGGGCCAGTCGCTCCCGGCCACCGAGGAAGCCGAGTTCCAGCAGCACGGTGAAGCCGGCCACCGTGCCGCCGGCCCGCTCCACCAGTTCCAGGGTGGCCGCGGCGGTGCCGCCGGTGGCGAGCACGTCGTCGACCACCAGCACCCGGTGCCCCGCGGTGAAGGCGTCCTGGTGCACCTCCAGGGTGGCCTCGCCGTACTCCAGCTCGTACGAGGCCGAGTGCACGGCCCGGGGCAGCTTGCCGGCCTTGCGTACCGGCACCACGCCGACCCCGGTCGCGTACGCGATGGCGGCGGCGACCACGAACCCGCGCGCCTCCATGCCCACCACCGCGTCGAACGAGTCCGGCCCGTGGTACGCGATGATCCGGTCCACCACCTCGCGGAACGCCGCACCGTCGGCGAACAGCGGCATCAGGTCCTTGAACACGACACCGGGCTTGGGGAAGTCGGGCACGTCGAGCACCCGGCTGGCGACCAGTTGTGCGGCGTCCAACCCGCTGTCCCCGCGAAGTCCGGTGCTGTGGGTCTCCGTCACGGCAGTTCTGTGTCCCTTCCACGACGACGGCGTCCTTCGTGCTGCTCGCACAGCATGAAGGACGCCGTCGGGTCGTCTGCTACCGGGTGTCCCCGGGCGCGGTCAGCGCCGCTTGCCGCCCGGCCGGTTGCCGCCGCCACCGGCCGGCCGCCCGCCCCGGGCGCCACCGGCCCGCTTGCCGGTCGGCCGGGCGCCCACCTTGGGCGCGGCGCCGGCCAGCGCCGCCGCCTCCGGGTCGACCTCGACAGCGGCCTCCGCGCCGGTGCGCGGGGCGCCCTTCGGGGTGATCTCGCCCCGCTCGACGGCGCCCCGGCGGGCCAGGACGCGCTTGGTGTGCGCCTGGATCCGCGGGTCGTAGTTCTTCAGCAGCACCAGCAGCGGGGTGGCCAGCAGGATCGAGGTCAGGAAGGCCACCGCCATACCGACGAAGAGCACCAGGCCGAGGTCCTTCAGGGTGCCCGCGCCGAGCAGGCCGGCACCGATGAAGAGCAGGCCGCCGACCGGCAGCAGGGCGACCACCGAGGTGTTCAGCGACCGCATCAGGCTCTGGTTGATGGCCAGGTTGGCCGCCTCGCCGTACGTCTGGTTGTTGTTGGCCGTGATGCCCCTTGTGTTCTCCTGGACCTTGTCGAAGACCACCACCACGTCGTAGAGCGCGAAGCCCAGAATCGTCAGGAAGCCGATGATCGTCGACGGGGTGACCTCGAAGCCGACCAGCGAGTAGATGCCCGCGGTCAGGATCAGGTTCATCACCAGCGAGGCGACCGCGGCGACCGCCATCCGCCACTCGAAGCGCAGGACCAGGTAGACCATCACCAGCGCCACGAAGATCACCAGACCGAGCAGGGCCCGCTCGGTGACCTGGCTGCCCCACGCCTCACTGACCTGGTTGCCGCTGATCTGCGCCGGGTCGATGCCGAACTCGCGGGCGATCTCCGCCTTGACGTCGTTGGCCTGCTCGGCGCTGAGCTGGGTGGTGCGCATCTCGTAGAAGTCGCCGCCGGTGCCGCCGACCTTCTGCGCGGTGACCACCTCGGCGCCGTCGCCCACCTCGGCGAGCGCCGCGTCGACCTGCTCCTCGGCCCGCTCCAGCGTGCCCACGCTGGCCGGGATCTGGAACGAGTTGCCGCCGGCGAACTCGATGCCGAGGCTGAAGCCGCGCAGCGAGACGCTGAGCACCGCGATCAGGATCAGCGCGCCGGCGACGGCGAACCACAGCTTCCGCCGGCCGATGATGTTGAGACCGGCCTCGCCCCGGTAGAGGCGACTCGCCAGACCACTTCCAGCCATCTCAGGCCTCCTTGGCACGCGGGTTGCGGGGCGTGGCCTGCTGGGTCCGGGCGGGCAGGGCCCGGCCCAGTCCGCTGACCCGCGGGGACAGGAACGCCCGCGTCCGGGCGAACATCGTCATGATCGGGTGGCGGAACAGGAAGACCACGACCAGATCCAGCACGGTGGCCAGACCGAGAGCGAACGCGAAGCCCTTCACCGTGCCGACCGAGACGATGTAGAGCACCACGGCCGACATGAGGGTGATGGCGTTGGCCGAGATGATCGTCCGCCGGGCCCGGATCCAGGCACGCGGCACGGCGCTGCGCGGGCTGCGGCCCTCCCGGATCTCGTCCTTGAGCCGCTCGAAGTAGATGACGAACGAGTCCGCCGCCACACCGAGCGAGACGATCATGCCGGCGATGCCGGCGAGGGTGAGGGTGAAGCCGATCTGCCGGCCGAGCACCACCAGCGCGCCGAAGACCAGCAGCGCCGAGAGGATCAGGCTCAGGAAGATCACCGAGCCGAGCAGCCGGTAGTAGAAGAACGAGTAGATGATGACCAGCAGCATGCCGATGCCCGCCGCGAGCAGGCCGGCCCGCAGGTGGCTGGCGCCCAGGGTGGCGGTGACGTTCTGCTGCTCCTGCGCCTCGAAGGTCACCGGCAGCGCGCCGTAGCGCAGCTGGCCGGCCAGCTCGCTGGCGTCCTTCTGGTTGAAGCTGCCGGTGATCTGCGAGTTGCCGGTCAGCACACCCTGGATCTCGGGCGAGGAGACGATCTCGTTGTCCAGCACCACGGCGACCCGGCACTTGCCGTCCTGCCCCAGCGCGGTCGCGTCGCAGGCGCCGCCCTCGTTGTTGAACGCCTCGCGGGTGAGGTTGGTCCACTTCTCCTGGCCGTCGCCGGTGAAGTCGAGGCTGACCACCCAGGCGCTGGTCTGGTCGAGTACCGCGTTGGCGTCGCTGACGTCGGTGCCGAGCACCTTGGCCACGTCGAGCAGGTACTTCGCGGCGCCGTCCTCGCAGGCCACGACCTGCTGGTTCGGGTCGGAGATCGACGCCGGCGGCCGGTCGTCGAGCTGGGCGCAGCTGATCTGCGGCACGTTGAACTGCATCGTCGCCGGCAGCACCGCTACCTCGCGCGGGGTGAGCGAGGCGAACGGCTTGAGCTTCTCGGCCAGCGACGGGTCGGCGCTCAGGTCGGCCGGGCCCTGCAGGCCGCTGGCGGCGGCCCAGGCGGCGGCGCCCACCTTCTGCTCGACTGCCTTGCGCTGCTCCTCGACGCTCTGCGGCACCGGGGCGGCGCTGGCGCTCGGCGACGGCGCGGCCGCGCTCGGCGAGGCGGACCCGGACGGGGTCGCGCTCGGCGCCGGGGCGGAGCCGCCCTGGCCACCGGCGCTCGGGGAGGTGGTCGCCTTCGGCGCGCTGGCCGACGGCGTCGGTGTGGCGCTGCCGGACGGCGCCGGGCTGGCGCTGCCCGACGGCGCCGGGGTGGCGGCCGGGGCGGCGGCCGCGCCACTGCCGTCGGCGGCCTTGAGCAGCTTGCGGAAGCGCAGCTCGGCGGCGCTGCCGACCTCGGTCAGGTCCCGGTTCTCACCGGGCAGGGAGATCACGATGTTCCGGTTGCCCTCGGTGACCACCTCGGCCTCGGCCACACCGAAGGCGTTGACCCGGCTCTCGATGATCTGGCGGGCCTCCTCCAGGTTCTCCGCCGTCGGGGCCCGGCCGTCGACGGTGTTGGTCGCCTCCAGCGTCAGCCGGGTGCCGCCGACCAGGTCCAGGCCGAGCCGGGGCTCGAGCCGGTCCTTCAAGCCGCCGCTGGCGCCGCCCGAGAAGAACACCAGTAGGTAGAGGACGACGAAGATGAGCCCGAGCACGGCCAGCTGCCGTCCGGGGCGCATCTGTCCCTGAGGTGGTGCCACGGCTGTCCTGTCTCCCTGTAACGGTCGCGCCGCCGGGCTGCGGCGGCGGGTGTCGGGCCGGGGTTCCGGCCGACGGGCCTGAGGGGTCGGCACCGGGCCGGCACGCCACCACGGCGGCCGACGAGGTCGACCGGTCGCGGTCACGTGCCGACGCCCGGCGTCGACCCGACTATCCAGTTTTCACGTCACGTCCGCAGCCCCGCCCGGCGTGACCCGCCGGCGCGCGGCGAACCCACCCCCCGGTCGGGGCGGACGGATCACTCCTTGACGGCGTCCGCGTCCTCGACGGTCTCCTCGACCGGGCGCTCCGCCTGGGTGACCACCCGGGCGATCGCCGGGCGGGCGTACCGGGTCTGCACACCGGGCGCGACCTCCAGCAGGACGGTGTCGTCGTCCACCCCGGTGACCGTGCCGTAGAGCCCGCCGATGGTGACCACCTCGTCACCCGGGGCGAGGGCCCGCTGCATGGCCTCCGCCTCGCGGCGGCGCTTCTGCTGGGGGCGGATCATCATGAAGTACATGACACCGAAGAGCAGGACGATCATCAGGATCGGCGTGAGACCGCCGGCACCTCCGCCGCCCTGTGCTGCATAAAGCACGGTTACAGACCTTCCCATTGGCCTCCGGCTCGGTACGAGGGGCACCGGAGCGGAGGCGGATTCTCACGTCCTGTACAGACCGCGGCGAGTCTAATCCCTGCACCTGGGAACGCCGAATGCGGCACAGATCACGTTCGCATCACGGCTGATCGGACTGCACGGAGAACAGATCGGGCGCGGGAGGGGCATCGGTGCCAAATGTACCATTCGGTGGCGTACGCCCCAGATGCCGCCAGGCGGCCTCGGTGGCCACCCGCCCGCGGGGCGTACGGGCCAGCAGACCGGCTCGCACCAGGAACGGCTCGCAGACCTCCTCGACCGTGTCCGGCTGCTCCCCCACCGCCACGGCCAGCGTGGAGAGCCCCACCGGGCCGCCCCGGAACGAGTCGACCAGCGCGGTCAGCACCGCCCGGTCCAGCCGGTCCAGGCCGAGCGCGTCGACGTCGTAGACGGTCAGCGCCGCCCGGGCGGTCTCCAGGGTGACCACGCCGTCGGCCCGGACCTCGGCGAAGTCGCGGACCCGGCGCAGCAGCCGGTTGGCGATCCGGGGGGTGCCCCGGGACCGGCCGGCGATCTCGGCGGCCCCGTCGTCGGTGATCGGCACGCCGAGGATCCGCGCCGAGCGGTGCAGCAGCGTCTCCAGGTCGGCCGGGGAGTAGAAGTCCAGATGGGCCACGAAGCCGAACCGGTCCCGCATCGGCCCGGTCAGCAGGCCGGACCGGGTGGTCGCGCCGACCAGGGTGAACGGCTCGACGTCCAGCGGGATGGCGGTGGCCCCCGGGCCCTTGCCGACCACCACGTCGACCCGGAAGTCCTCCATGGCGCTGTAGAGCAGCTCCTCGGCCGGCTTGGCGATCCGGTGGATCTCGTCGATGAAGAGCACGTCGCCCTCGGCGAGACTGGTCAGGATGGCGGCCAGGTCGCCGGAGCGCTCGATCGCCGGGCCGCTGGTCACCCGGATGCCCGAGCCCAGCTCGGCGGCGACGATGTTGGCCAGGGTGGTGTTGTGGACGACGAAGTCGTTCACCGTGAAGGTGTGGTCCCCGTCGACCGTCAGACACCGGCACTCGTGCAGACCGGCGGGCTCCACAGCGGTCACCCGGTCGGCCGCCAACCGCTCCTCGAAGCGGTCACGGCGCGGACTCCACTCGGCGAGTCGCGCGCCGCGCTCGCCGATGACCGTCACTCGCTCGACGAACCGGGCCACATCGTCTTGACTCGTGATGCTCAACCGCCAGGACTCGTGCGGCCTGCCCTGGTAGCGGCCGCGCTTGAGCTTGAGCCGGGACTGGACGCCCAGCCGGAGCAGCAGGTGCTGAACGTCCTGAAGCAGCCCGCGGGACACGCTGTAGTACTCGACGACCAGGTCGTAGCGGTCGCGCCCGCGCCGGCTCACGGTGCCGTCGCAGGCGAAATACGCGGCGAGGAAGGCCCCCACCTGCCAGCGGTCGCCACGGTAGACGAATTGCGGTACGCGCTTCTGCCATGCGTTCTTGTCGATCAGTTCGTGCTCCGCCAGCCATGGCCGGAGTCCGGACACGCGAACCAGCTCACTACGGGCACTGTTCGGCCTACTGGTGTGGGGGTGGCCGAGGCGGTCGCACACCGCCCTGAAGTCCGCCAGGACCGCCTCGTCGCCGCTGGTGAAGGTCACCTGGTTGGTCGTGCAACCGTCCCCGATGAGGTACCCCGCCAGCCGGAACTCATCGGCATCCTCGGTCCCGTCGGAGATCAGCTCCGGACACAGGACGTTCGCGACGGAGTCGCGGTCCGTGAGGTCACCCGCCTTGACCCAACCGTCCGGAGTCCAGAAGGGGTGGTCCGGTGCGGCAACGACCTCCCGTCCGCTGGCCGTCCGGATCCGAACCGAATCCAGTTCGCCCTGTTCATGCACCGCGGTCACCGTTGCACCCTCGCCCGTACGGGTGATGACCCGGTCTCCCACGACGATGTCGCCCAGCCGACGACGGGTACCGTCCTCCAGCAGTACCAGGGCATCGACCGAGACCGGTTTACCCAGGCCGGGCGGCCCCGACAGGAGGATGTGGTCGGGCGGGCTGCCGCGGCGCATCGCGCCCTTGAGCAGCAGGTCGAGCTGGTCGCGCACCCGGTGCTGGGCGATGAACTCCTCGAGCCGCTTCGGCCGGACGCTGGCCTCGGCGTCCCGTTCCGCGTCGTTGACGTACGCCGAGACCAGACCGCCGTCGGGACCGGTCATCGGGTCCGGCCCAGCAGCCGGATGGCCTGCTTGAGCAGGACCGGCACGGGCGGGGTGTCCCCCTCCACGGTCTCCGCCACCGCGGCCACCGCCTGGTCGGCCTGGGCGGCCGTCCAGCCGAGCCCGACCAGCGCCTGGCGGACCTGCTCGGGCCAGGCCCCGCCGGTCACCCCGGCCGCGCCGTCGGCGCCCACCGGGACCGGGCCGATCCGGTCGCGCAGCTCCAGCACCAGCCGTTCGGCGCCCTTCTTGCCGATGCCGGGCACCCGGGTCAGCGCGGCGGTGTCGGCGTTGGCGATGGCCTTGCGGACCGCGTCCGGGGTGTGCACGGCGAGCACCGCCTGGGCCAGCCGGGGGCCGACCCCGCTGGCCGTCTGCAACAGCTCGAAGAGCTGCTTGGCGTCGTCGTCGGCGAAGCCGTAGAGGGTGAGCGAATCCTCCCGGACGACCAGGCTGGTGGCCAGCCGGGCCGGCTGGCCGACCCGCAGGTCGGCGATCGTGGCCGGGGCGCAGTGCACCGCCAGCCCGACCCCGCCGACCTCGATCACCGCCTGGTCCGGACCGGTCGCGGTCACCACGCCGCGCACGCTGGCGATCATCTGGCTCCTCCTCGTCGTACCCGGTCGGCCGCGGCGGCCAGCTTGGAGCGGGTACCGCCGCGCCACACGTGGCAGATGGCCAGGGCGAGGGCGTCGGCGGCGTCGGCCGGCCGGGGCGGCTCGGGCAGCCGCAGCAGCCGGGTGACCATGGCGGTCATCTGTGCCTTGTCCGCCTGACCGGAACCGGTCACCGCGGCCTTCACCTCGCTCGGGGTGTACGTCTGCACCGGCAGCCCGGCGCGCGCCCCGGCCAGCACGGCGATCCCGCTGGCCTGGGCGGTGCCCATCACGGTGCGCACGTTGTGCTGGCTGAACACCCGCTCCACGGCGACGCTGTCCGGCCGGTGCTCGGCGACCAGGTCGGTCAGCGAGCGGTCCAGGTGCAGCAGGCGCACCGGCAGCTCGTCGGCCGGGTCGGTGTAGACGACGTAGTAGGCGACCAGGGTGCACTGGCGCCCGGGCAGCCCTTCGACCACGCCGACCCCGCACCGGGTCAGCCCCGGGTCGACGCCCAGCACCCGCACGCCGCCTCCTCCCCCAGCCGTCAGCAGTACGTGTGTTCGACACCCTACTGGGGCCCGGGAACCGGTGCCCCGCGGGACACGCCGGGACGCGGCCCGCCACCGGAAATCCGGCGGCGACGTGGGCGGGCCGGGCGTCCGGTTCCACGGTCGCCGGCGGTCACATCCGGGCCCGGTCCACCTCGATGGCGACGGTCACCGGGTCGCCGTCGTCCTTGCCGGCGCGGATCCGGGCCGGCACCGCCAGGAGCCAGCCGGCCCTCCGGTCCCGCCAGACGCTGGTCGACCAGGTGCGGCCGTCCACGGTGGCGGTCACCGGCACCCGGCCGAACGGCCCGGCCGCGTCCGGCGCGTGGGCCTCGGGCACGGGCGCGAACACCCAACCACCCGGGCCGGACCACCGGACCAGGGTCGCCTCGAAGGTCGGCGTCACCGTCATCCCCACCTCCGCCCCGATGGCCCTCACGGTCGGTCGCCCCGGTGCGGCGCGACCCCACCGCCGGTGAATCTGCCACGGCCCCCCGACATTCCGCCCGCCTCCGCAGCTCAGGGACGCGGAAGCGAGGAGGCGCGGCGGCCCACACAACTTGGCCGTCGAGTATGTGTCGCCACCCCATGTGCGCCCGGCCACACAGCTCGTAACTTCTTGCGCCATGACGGCAGAACCCGTGGCGGTCCCCCACGTCGTGAACGTC
The DNA here is from genome assembly GCF_056150265.1 of Micromonospora desertarenae. Lineage (NCBI taxonomy): Bacteria > Bacillati > Actinomycetota > Actinomycetes > Micromonosporales > Micromonosporaceae > Micromonospora > Micromonospora desertarenae. The sequence goes on along the minus strand of NZ_JAXCFQ010000010.1, from coordinate 76,490 downwards.
GACCTCGCCGGTCGCACCGCGCTGGTGACCGGGGGCGGCAGTGGCATCGGACGGGCCTGCGCCCTGCGCCTGGCGGCGGCCGGCGCGGCGGTGCTGGTGGTGGATCGCAACGTCGAGGCGGCCAAGGCGGTGGCGGCCGAGGCCGGCGGCCGGGCCGAGGGCATCGACCTGGCCGACGCCGAGGCGGTGGACCGGCTCGACGCGGACGTGGACATCGTGGTGAACAACGCCGGGTTGCAGCACGTCGCCCCGGTGGCGGAGTTCCCCACCGACCGGTTCGCGTACCTGCACCGGGTGATGGTGGAGGCGCCGTTCCTGCTCATCCGCCGGGCGCTGCCGCACATGTACGCGCAGGGCTGGGGCCGGATCGTCAACATCTCCTCGGTGCACGGGCTGCGCGCCTCGCCGTACAAGGCGGCGTACGTGTCGGCCAAGCACGCGCTGGAAGGGCTGTCGAAGGTGGTCGCGCTGGAGGGCGCGGCGCACGGCGTGACCGCCAACTGCGTCAACCCGGCGTACGTGCGCACCCCCCTGGTGGAGAGCCAGATCGCCGACCAGGCGGCCAGCCACGGCATCCCCGAGTCCGAGGTGATCGAGAAGATCATGCTGGCCCGGGCCGCGATCAAGCGCCTGATCGAACCCGAGGAGGTGGCGGAGCTGATGGCGTACCTCTGCTCGCCGCCGGCCGCGTTCATCACCGGCGCGTCGATCGCGCTCGACGGGGGCTGGACGGCGAGCTAGTGGCGAGCCGCACAATGTCGGTCATGTCGTCGCCGGTGGAGTACCTGGAGCTGCTCGCGCGGGAAGCGGCCGCGGTGGAGTTCGAGGGGCCGCTGGTCGCCGCCCGCGCCGCCGGCCTCTCCGCCGAACGGCTGGCCGAGCTGGAGCAGGCCAAGACCGTGGCGCTGCGGGTCCGCGCGCTGCTGGAGCGGCGGCGCCGCCGGGAGACCGAGCTGTCCGGGCTGTACGACACGGTCAGCGACCTGGCCGGGCTGCGCGACCTGGACGACGTGCTGCGGGCCATCGTGCACCGGGCGCGCAACCTGCTCGGCGCCGACGTCGCCTACATGACGCTCAACGACGAGGAGCGCGGCGACACCTACATGCGGGTGACCGACGGATCGGTGTCGGCCCGGTTCCAGCGGCTGCGGCTGCCGATGGGCGCCGGGCTCGGCGGCCTGGTGGCCCAGTCCGGCGCCCCGTACGTGACCGCCAACTATCCCGAGGACGACCGCTTCCACCACACCGGGGAGATCGACGCGGGGGTGGGCGAGGAGGGCCTGGTGGCCATCCTCGGGGTGCCGCTGCGGCTCGGCTCGACCTCGATCGGCGTGCTCTACGCCGCGAACCGCTCGGCCCGCCCGTTCGCCCGGGAGGAGGTCGCGCTGCTGGTCTCGCTGGCCGCGCACGCCGCGGTGGCGATCGACACCGCGCGGCTGCTCGCCGAGACCCGGTCGGCGCTGGAGGAGCTGTCGGCGGCCAACACCACCATCCGGGCGCACAGCAGCTCGGTGGAGCGGGCCGCCGCCGCGCACGACCGGATGACCGCGCTGGTGCTGCGCGGCGGCGGGGTGGAGGACGTGGCGGCGGCGGTGACCGAGGTGCTCGGCGGGGCGCTGCTGGCGCTGGACGCCGAGGGCCGGCTGCTGGCCCGGGTCGGCGAGATCGAGGAGCCGGACCGGGCGGACATGGTGGAGGCGATCGCCGCGTCGCGCACCGAGGGGCGCAGCGTGCGCCGCGGCTCGCTCTGGTACGCCGCGGTGGTGGCCGGCGCGGAGAACCTGGGCGCGCTGGTGCTCCGCCCGGACGACGACCTGGTCGACGCCGACCAGCGGATCCTGGAGCGGGCCGCGCTGGTGACCGCGCTGCTGCTGCTGTTCCGGCGCACGGTCGCCGAGGCGGAGGGGCGGGTCCGCGGCGAGCTGCTGGACGACCTGATCGCCCGGCCGCTGCGGGACACCGACGCGCTGCGCAGCCGGGCCCGCCGGCTCGGGGTGGACCTGGACGCGCCGCACGTGCTGGTGGCGGTCGGTGACGACGCGATAGCGGCGACCGGCTCGGCCCGGCAGCGGGTGCTCTCCTGGGCCACCACGTACGCATCGACCCGGGGCGGGCTGGCCGCGGCGCGGGACGGGCGGGTGGTGCTGATGCTGCCCGGCACGGACGCCGGCGGCAGCGCCCGGGCGGTGGCCCGGGACCTGTCCCGGGTGACCGGCCGGCCGGTGACCGCCGGGGCGAGCGGCCCGTCCACCGGGCCGGCCTCGCTGGCCACCACCTTCCGGGAGGCGGACCGCTGCCTCACCGCGCTCGGCGCGCTGGGCCGGGCCGGGCAGGGCGCGAGCACCGCCGAGCTGGGCTTCGTCGGGCTGCTGCTCGGCGCGGTCGGCGGCCAGGGCGACCAGGACGTCACCCGGTTCCTGGAGGCCACCGTCGGCCCGGTGGTCGACTACGACGCGCGGCGCGGCACCGCGCTGGTCAGGACGCTGGAGGCGTACTTCGGGGTGGGCGGCAGCCTGGCCCGGGCCGCCGAGCTGCTGCACGTGCACGTCAACACGGTCACCCAGCGGCTGGAGCGGGTCGGGCAGCTGCTCGGCGCGGACTGGCAGAAGCCCGAGCGGGCCCTGGAGGTGCAGCTCGCGCTGCGCCTGCACCGCCTGCGGACCCCCGCCGGCTGACGGTGGCGCCGCCGGCGGGCGGTGGCCACCGGCCGGCGGACCCCCGCGGCGGGGGGTGACGCCGCCGGTGGGCGGTGCCGTCAGCGAGCGCGGATGCCCTCCAGCACGCCGTCGACGACCCGCTCCGGCAGGCCGGCGTCGTCGAGGTCGGGGTGCCAGCGCAGCACCCGCTGGATCAGCATCGGGCCGGTCAGCATCGCCATGGTGACCTCGATGTCGAGGTCGGGGCGGAGCTCGCCGGTGCGGATCCCCCGGCGCAGCACCTCGCGCATCAGCGCCCGGCGCGGCTCGATGATGCTCTGGTAGAGCTGGTACTCGTCCGGGCTGCGGTTCACCCGCGGGACCAGGCAGGGCATGATCCGCGCCGCCCGCGGGTCGATGTGGTGCCCGACCGCGCTCACCAGCACCACCAGGTCGTCGCGGACCGACCGGCCGGCCGGCGCCGGCGGGTTGCCCTTGAGCCGGCGCAGCGCGTCGGTCAGCAGGGCGTCCTTGCCCGGCCAGCGGCGGTAGATGGTGGCCTTGCCGACGCCGGCCCGGGCCGCGATCGCCTCGATCGAGATCGTCTCCACCGAGTTGCCCTCGGCGAGCAGGTCCAGGGTGGCCTCGACGATCGCCTCGTCCGCGCGGACGCTCCGCGGTCGCCCGGGCGACCGCGGAGCGTCGGCTGCGGAAGTCATGTCGGACATTGTCGCCGACCCTAGGCGGTCCCGGCCAACTCGGGCTCCCCGGCGGGCGCCGGCGCGGCCGGGGCCGCCGAACGGCCGGGCATCCACCGGGCCACCACCAGCAGGCCGGCGGCGGCCGCCACCGCGGCGAGCACCGCTGCCCAGTGCATCGCGGTCACGAAGGCGTCGTTGGCCACCGCGATCAGCTGCGGCGCCGCCGGGCCGAGCTGGCCCGCAGCGGCGTACGCCCCGGAGATCGACTCGCCGGCCGCCTGCTGCGCCCCGGCCGGCAGGTCCCGCAGGGCCGGCTCGACGTCGCCGCGGTAGACCGCGGAGAGCACCGAACCGAGCACCGCCACGCCGAGCGCGCCGGCCACCTGCCGGATGGTGTTGCTGACCGCCGAGCCGACCCCGGCCTTCTCCCGGGGCAGCGCCGACATGATCGACTCGGTGGCCGGCGGCATGATGTTGGCCATCCCGACGCCCTGGAGGAAGAAGAAGACCAGCACCACCCAGATCGGGGTGGTGGCGTCGATGAACGCGAAGGCGCCGAGCGCCACCGCGGTGAGCGTCAGGCCGACGCCGGCGACCGCCTTGCCGCCGTACCGGTGCACCATCGCCGCGCTGCGCGGGGCGAAGAAGAGCTGGGCGGCGGCGAACGGCAGGAAGAGCAGGCCGGTCTCCAGCGGGCTGTAGCCGCGGACCAGTTGCAGGTAGAACGAGCTGAAGAACATCACGCCCATCGCGGCGAAGAAGACCAGCCCGACCAGGGCCACCGGCGCGGCGAAGCGCGGCACCCGGAACAGCCGGACGTCCAGCGACGGGTGGTCGCTGCGACGCTCGTGCGCCACGAACCAGGCCAGCACCGCCAGGCCACCGGCGATCGAGGCCCAGACCACCGGCCGGCCGAACCCGTGCTCGCCGCCGTCGATGATCCCGTACGAGAGCGCGACCAGGCCGACCACCGAGAGCAGCACGCCGAGCACGTCCACCCGGCCGGGCTTCGGGTCCCGGGACTCGGGCACCAGCAGCGCGACCAGGACCACGCCGAGCGCCACCACCGGCACGTTGATCAGGAAGACCGAGCCCCACCAGTAGTGCTCCAGCAGCGCGCCGCCGAGCACCGGGCCGATCGCCACGGCCAGGCCGACCGCGCCGGCCCAGACACCGATCGCCCGTCCCCGCTCCCGGGGGTCGAAGACGTTGGAGATGATCGAGAGCGTCACCGGCATGATCGCCGCGCCGCCGACGCCCATCAGCGCGCGGGCCGCGATCAGCTGCGCCGGGCTCTGGGCGTACGCGGACAGCAGCGACGACAGGCCGAACAGCACCAGCCCGATGAGCAGGAAACGCTTGCGGCCGGCCCGGTCGCCGAGCACGCCGAAGGTGAAGAGCAGGCCGGCGAAGACCAGCGTGTAGGAGTTGATCGCCCACTCCAGCTCGCCCTGGCTGGCGCCGAGGCCGTGCACCGGGTCGGCGAGGGTGCGGAGGGCGACGTTGAGGATGGTGTTGTCCAGGACGACGACGAGGAGGCTGATCACCAGCACCCCGAGGATCGCCCACCTCCTCGGGTGTCCGGTGTTCTCGTGCGGTGGCATCGGTGGCGTTCTCCCCCCGGTTGCCCGTGCCGAAATTACGATACGGGTCAGACTCGTAACTGGGGTCAGCGTAGGCGCTCCGCTAACGATACGGAACCGTTCCGTATCTTATGTGTCCGCCGTCACCATCGGGCGGCCGGTCCCGATAGGGCTGCGAGGTTCGGGCGCGATCGTCCGGTTCGGCGGTGTGATCGGGTGCATCCCCCGCGCGGAATCGCGGCCGGTCGCGGGGCGTTACACCATGCGTACGGCCGAGCACGGGCACGCCAGGCGTGACCCGCCCCGGAATGACGGTGGCCCGCCGGTCGTTACATCCCCCGACGATCGCAGCAAGGGTCCGCGCGCCACGCCGGATGCGGGTCCCCGGCCCCGGAATGATGCCGGGCCGGCGGTCGTTACACATGGTCCCGGCGCCCCGAGGCATCCCCCGCCAGCGGCACGCGCCGGTTCTCTCCCCGATTCTCTGAGCGCCTGATGGTGCTTGCGCCTGTCCGATCCCCCTCGGTACGGGCGTCAACCCCCGAATGGAGCTTCGTGATGAACACGATCATGCGTAAGAGCGTTCTCGGTATCGCTGGTCTCGCCGTCGCCGGTGGCCTCGCCGCCGGCCCGCTGAACCACGCCGACACCACCCCCGCCACGACCGGTCCGGCCGCTGTCGCGATGGTCGAGGCGGGCAAGCCGGACATGGCCAAGCTGATCCCGCACGGTGTGCAGGGTGAGCAGTCGCGCATCGACCTGAACGACGAGCAGGTCGACAACGTGAAGGCGATCATCGCCGCGACGAAGAAGTCCGGCATGGACGAGCGGGCCGCCGTGGTGGCCATCGCCACCGCGTTGCAGGAGTCGAAGCTGGAGAACCTGGGTCACCTGGGTGAGCGCAACGACCACGACTCGCAGGGCCTGTTCCAGCAGCGCCCGAGCTCGGGTTGGGGCACGGTCGAGCAGATCACCGACCCCGAGTACTCGACCATGGCGTTCCTCAAGGGCCTCAAGCAGGTCGACGGGTGGCAGGACATGCCGCTGACCGAGGCCGCCCAGACGGTGCAGGTGTCGGCCTACCCGTTCCACTACGCACAGTGGGAGCAGCAGGCCGCCGACCTGGTCGCCGAGCACTGGAACAGCTGACAACCGAACATGAAGGACCGACCGCTGGCCGGCACCCGTTCCGGGTGCCGGCCAGCGGCGTTGTCGGAGCCGGTCAGCGCCGGCGCGACGCCCACCAGCGGTGGGCCAGGGCGGCGACGCTGCCCCAGATGCCGCGCCGGAACAGCAGCACGACGAGGACGAAGATGCCGCCGGTGACCAGGCCGATCGTCTCGAACCCGGAGAACGACAGCCAGTCCTCCAGGCGCACCACGATGGCCGCGCCCAGCACCCCGCCCCAGAGCGTGCCGATCCCGCCGAGCACCACCACGATGACCGCCTTGCCGGAGGTGGTCCAGTGCAGCACCTCGAGCGAGACGAACCGGTGCCCCACCGCGAACAGCCCGCCGCCGAGCCCGGCGATGAAGCCGGAGAGCACGAACGCGGTCAGCTTGTAGCGGTGCACCGGATACCCGAGCGCGCGGGCCCGGGCCGGGTTGTCGCGGATGCCGACCAGCACCCGGCCGAACGGCGAGTGCACGATCCGCCAGGCGGCGAGCAGGCCGAGCAGCACGATCGGCAGGATGGCGTAGTAGAAGTAGTAGTCGTCGCTCAGGTCCAGCCCGAACAGCTCGCGGGGCACGCCCTGCAGGCCGTTCTCGCCCTGGGTCACCGACCGCCACTCGTTGGCCACGTAGTAGACCATCTGCGCGAAGGCCAGCGTGACCATGGCGAAGTAGATGCCGGTCCGCTTCACCGCCAGGTAGCCGATCGGCACCGCGAGCAGCGCCGCGGTGAGGGCGCCGGCGAGCACCGCGGCCGGGAAGGGCAGCCCGACGTGGATCGCCACCAGGCCGGTGACGTACGCGGAGGTGCCCCAGAACGCGGCGTGCCCGAAGGACATCAGCCCGGTGAAGCCGAGCAGCAGGTCCACCGCGACCGCGAACAGCGCCCAGCAGAGGATGTCCACCGCCACCGCCGGGTAGAGCCCGTTGGGCAGCCAGAACGCCACCAGCAGCCCGGCGGCCAGCAGCGCGTACCGGAGCCAGCGGGGCGCGCGGGCGACGGTGAGCAGCCCGGACGGCGCGGCCGGGCGGGCCGCGTCGGCCGGGGTGTCCACGGTGCTCGTCATGCCGGTGCCTCCTCACGGCCGAACAGCCCGGCCGGGCGCCAGAGCAGTACCACGGCCATCACGATGAAGACGATCGTCTGCGACACGATCGGGAACTGCGACAGGTACGCCTCGCCCCACGCCTGCACCAGCCCGATGCCGAAGCCCGCGGCGACCGAGCCGAAGATCGAGCCCAGCCCGCCGATCACCACCACGGCGAAGACCACGATGATCAGGTCGGCGCCCATCAGCGGGTTCACCGCCCGCATCGGCGCGGCGAGCACGCCGGCCAGCCCGGCCAGGCCGATGCCGAAGCCGAAGACCGGGGTGACCCAGCGGCCGACGTTGATGCCGAACGCCCGGGTCAGCTCGGGCCGCTCGGTCGAGGCCCGGACCACCATGCCGATCCGGGTGCGGGTGAGCACCCACCAGACGCCGACGCAGACGGCCACCGCGAAGCCGAGGATGAACACCCGGTAGGTGGGGAAGTCGAAGATCCCGAAGTCCACCGAGCCGCTCAGCGCCGACGGGGTGGCGTACGGGCTGGACTGCACGCCGTACCGGAGCTTGACCAGGTCCTGCAGGATCAGCGTCAACCCGAAGGTGAGCAGGAAGTTGTAGAGCGGGTCGAGCCGGGTGAGCCGGTGGATGAACGCCCGCTCCAGCGCCATGCCGAGCAGGCCGAGACCCACCGGCATGATCGCCAACGCCGCCCAGAACGGTACGCCCGCCTCGCTGAGCAGCACGTACGCGCCGAAGGCGCCGAGCATGTAGAACGCCCCGTGGGCGAAGTTGACCACTCGCAGCATGCCGAAGATGACCGCGAGCCCGAGGGCGAGCAGGGCGTAGAACGCCCCGCTCACCAACCCGTTGAACGTGTTCTGCAGGAAGCCGGTCATCGGCCCGTCACATCTTGCACGCCGACGACGGGGCGGCGAAGGCCTCGGCGGCGGGGATGGTCTTGAGCACCTTGACGTAGTCCCACGGCTCGGAGACCTCGGACTGCGGCTTCACCTGGGCCAGGTACGCGTCGTGGATGACCCGGTGGTCCTCGGCGCGGATCTTGCCGTTGCGCAGGAAGACGTCGTTGACCTCCTTGCCCTCCAGCCCCTTGACCACCGTGTCGGCGTCGTCGGTGCCGGCGGCCTGCACGGCCTCCAGGTACTGCATCGCGGCGGAGTAGTTGGCCGCGTGCGCGAAGGACGGCCGGGTGCCGGTCTCGGACTGGAACCGGTCGGCGAACTCGCGGTTCTGCTGGTCGAAGTTCCAGTACCAGGCGTCGGTGTAGGTGGTGCCGGCGAGCGCCGCCGGGGTGAGCGAGTGGATGTCGGTGATGAACATCAGGCCGACCGCCAGGCCGACGCCCTTGTCCCGCAGCTTGAACTCGTTGTACTGCTTGACCACGTTGACCAGTTCCGCGCCGGCCTGCATGGTGCCGAGCACCTCGGGCTTCGGGTTGAGCGTCGGCGCCTTGAGCAGGAACGTGGAGAAGTCGCCGCTGGTGTTCGGGAACGGCGCGCCGTCCTTGCCGACCACCTTGCCGCCGGCGGCGGTGATGGCGGCCGAGAAGCTCTTCTCCATGTCCTGGCCGAAGGCGTAGTTCGGGTAGAGGATGTACCAGTTCTTGCCCACCTGCTCGGTGGTCGTCTTACCGGTGCCGTTGGCCAGCATGTAGGTGTCGTACGCGTAGTGGAACGTGTACTTGTTGCAGCTCTTGCCGGTCAGGTCGGTGGTCGCCGCGCCGATGTTGAAGTAGAGCTTCTTCTTCTCCTTGGCCACGTCGGCCACCTTCAGCGCGGCCGACGAGGTGGGCACGTCCAGGATCAGGTCGACGCCCTTGCGGTCGTACATCTCCTGGGCCTTGCTGTTGGCGACGTCCGGCTTGTTCTGGTGGTCAGCGGTCTCCACGGTGATGTCCTTGGTCACCGCGTCGTCGCCGTGCTTGGCCTTGAAGTCGGCCACCGCCATCTCCACGGCGGTGACCGAGTTCTTGCCGGACAACTCCGAGTACGCGCCGGACTGGTCGTTGAGCACGCCCAGCACGATCTTGCCCCCGGTCAGCTTCTCGTCGCCGCCCGACTGGGGTCCACCGCCGCCGCAGCCGGCGACCAGCATCACCGCCGCCGCCGAAGCGGCGGCCACACCCACCGTCCTACGCATGCCCGATCCTTTCGTCCGCGCCGGGCGCGGTGTCCGTTGTCGACATCAGATGCCGAGGTACGACAGGAGCTCGCGCTCCCGCGACCGCACCTCGGAGTTGTCCATCGCCTCCGCGATCCGCCCCTCGGCCAGCAGGTAGTGCCGGTCGGCGACACCGGTGGCGAAGTGCAGGTTCTGTTCCACCAGCAGCACGGTCACCCCGTGCCGCTTGGCCTCCCGCAGGAGGTCGCCGACCTGCTGCACGAGCAGCGGCGAGAGCCCCTCGGTCGGTTCGTCGCAGAGCAGCAGCCGGGCGCCCATCCGCAGCACCCGGGCCAGCGCGAGCATCTGCTGCTCACCGCCGGAGAGCATGGTGGCGGCCGAGTCCCGCCGCTCGTAGAGCGCCGGGAACGCCTCGTACACCCGCTCCAGCGACCACGGGTCGGGGCCCACGGTGGGCGGCAGGGTGAGGTTCTCGGTAACGGTGAGCGTGGCGTAGCTGCCCCGGTCGTCGGGGACCCAGCCGAGCCCGAGCCGGGCCCGCCGGTGCGCCGGCAGCCGGCCGACGTCCCGGCCGTCCAGCTCCACCGTGCCGCGCTGGCCGGCGTGCAGCCCCATCACGCAACGCAGCAGGGTGGACTTGCCGGCGCCGTTGCGGCCGACCAGGGTGACCACCTCGCCGGCCTGGACCTCCAGGCTGACCTCCCGCAACACCTGCGCCTCGCCGTACCAGGCGGACAGGTTCTCAATGCGCAGCATCGGCGGCTCCCAGGTAGGCGGTGATCACGCGCTCGTCGGCGCGGACCTCTTCGTACGGGCCCTCGACGAGGACCTTGCCGGCCTGCAGGACGGTCACCGTGTCGGCCAGCCGGCCGACGACGCTCATGTTGTGCTCGACCATCACCACCGTCCGGCCCTGCCGGACCCGGGCGATCAGGTCCACGGTGCGGTCGACGTCCTCCAGGCCCATGCCCGCGGTGGGCTCGTCGAGCAGCAGCACCTTCGGGTCCAGGGCGAGCGCGATGGCCAGCTCCAGGGCCCGCTTGCGGCCGTACGCGAGCGCCTCGGCGGGCGCCTCGGCCAGCTCGGCCAGCCCCACCATGGCGAGCAGTTCGGTGGCCCGGTCGGTGTACCGCCGCATCAGCGCCGACGAGCGCCAGAACCGCCAGCCGAGCCCGCTCGGGCTCTGCAACGCCAGCTCGACGTGCTCCCGGGCGCTGAGCTGCGGGAAGAGGCTGGTGATCTGGAACGAGCGGGCCACGCCGAGGCGGGCCACCCGCTCCGGGGGCAGCCCGGTCACGTCCCGCCCGGCCAGCTCGATCCGCCCGCCGCTCGGCTTCAGGAAGCCGGTGAGCAGGTTGAACAGGGTCGTCTTGCCGGCGCCGTTCGGGCCGACCAGCGCGTGCACGCTGTCCGGCGCCACGTCCAGGTCGACGCCGTCGACCGCCCGGAAGCCCCGGAAGTCGCGGGTCAGCCCGCGAGCCGACAGGAGCGCTTGCCCGGCCATCGCACAACCTCCGCAGGTCTGGCGCGACGGGCCCGGTCGGTGACCGTGGTCACATGGCCGTCGCGTTCAGGAAACCTACGGCGGGGTGTGTGAGTCGAGCCATGTCGATGACCCACATATTCCCCGGCGTCGAACCGGGTGCGTGCACCACCTCGGGCCACCCCGACCCGGACCCCGTGCCATCGAGGGCGATCAGCAGCTCGGCCGGCGGCGCTACGGCATGTGGCGTACCCACGGCGAGCGCCGCGGGAGCGTTCCCGCCAGCCCGTCAGCCCGTCAGCCCGTCAGCCGGTCAGCGCGTCCAGCGCCAGGTCGACGTCGTCCGTGGTGGAGTAGAGGTGGAACGAGGCGCGGACCCGGCCGGCCCGCACGGCGGCCCGCACCCCGGCCCGCTCCAGCCGCTCCCGCGCGCCGGGCACCTCGACGGTGACGATGGCGCTCTCCCCCGCCGGGCGGCCGAGCCCGGCGAGGAACCGGTTGGCCAGCGCCACGTTGTGCGCGTACACGGCGGGCACCCCGATCTCGGTGAGCAGGTCGAGGGCGGGCGCGGTGCCGACCCAGCTGAACCAGGCCGGGGAGATGTCGAACCGGCGGGCGTCGGCGGCCAGCCGCAGCGGCGGCCCGTAGTAGGAGGCGTGCGGGTCCTCGCCCGCGTACCAGCCGGCGGCGTCCGGGCGCAGCCGGTCGCGCAGGCCCGGGGCCAGGTAGGCGAAGGCGGTGCCGCGCGGCGCCATCAGCCACTTGTACGCGCCGACCACCACCGCGTCGGCGCGGGCCGCGTCGAACGGCAGCCAGCCGCAGGCCTGGGTGGCGTCCACCGCCACCAGCGCGCCGTGCGCCCGGGCCGCGGCCACGATCTCGTCGTACCGGGCCACCGTGCCGTCGGCGGACTGCACCAGGCTGAACGCGACCAGGTCGGTGCCCGCGTCGATGGCGTCGACCAGCCCGCCCAGCGGCACGGTGCGCACCCGCACCCCGCGCTCGGCCTGCACCAGCCAGGGGAAGAGGTTGGAGGTGAACTCGACCTCGGGCACCACCACTGTCGCGCCGGCCGGCAGCGCCGCCGCGACCGGCGCCAGCAGCTGCGACACCACGCTGCCGATCGCGACGTCCGCGACCGGCACCCCGACCAGGTTGGCGAAGGCGGCCCGGGACCGCTCGGTCGCCTCGCCCCAGCCCTCCCACGAGGTACGCCCCACCCGCCAGTCGGCCAGTGCCTCCTGCACCGCCGCCCAGGCCGGCTCGGGCGGCAACCCGTAGCTGGCGGTGTTCAGCCATCCCGGCTGCGGCTGCCACAACTTCTGCGCCTGCTCGATCTCCACCCCGTCGACGCTAGCCACCACCGCCGCCCGGCGGCACGGCCAATCCGCGGCTCGCGGCCCCGGGTCGACCGGCCGGCGTGGCCGCCACCGGCGGCGCCCACCGGACGGACCGCCGTGCCGGCGCCCGGGTTCCGGCGGGACGGGGCTGGGCGGCGGTCAGGCGGCGGCGCGGAGGGCGCGCAGGGTGCGGCGCACCTCGTCGACCACCCGGTCCAGCGGCCAGCGGGCGAGGTCGGCCAGCCGGTGCTCGGCGCGCAGCCGGCGCAGCACCGCCAGCCCGACCAGGTAACCGCAGCGCTTCGGCAGGTCGCCGGCGAGCGGCGAGTCCCGCATCAGGAAGTACGGCGCGTGGTGCTCGACGTCGGTGGCGTCCAGGTCGGCGCCGATCCGGTCGAGGATCTCCGGCCAGCGGCGCCGGCAGGTGTCCAGCCAGGTCCGGAAGCCGGGACGGCCGAACCAGAGGTACTCCTCGTCGGTGCGGCCGGGCGCCGTCTCGGCCGAGACCTGGGTGGCCAGCCCTTCGGTGAACAGCGCGTTCGCCACCCCGTGCGGCGGCCAGTCGCGGATCGCGGCGAGCCGGTCGTGCAGCACGTGCGCCGCCTCGTGCAGCACCAGCAGCCGGTCGTCACCCGGCGGGCCGAGCTGCTCGACGGCGAGGAAGAGGGCGAACCGGCCGTCGAGCCGGTCCGCCCAGCCGTTGGCCCGGTGCAGCCCGACCAGCACCACGCAGTCGACCGGGTCGCCGTCGGCCGTCCAGTCCAGCGCCCCGGCGACGGCCCGGATGCCGTCGGGCAGCAGCGCGCGTACCGCCGCGGACCGGGCGGCGAGGTCGGCGCCCTCGTCGCGGAGCCGGACCAGGACGTCGCCGAGGTCGTCGGGGCGCGACCACTCCCCCGCCTCGTCGAGCGCGGCGAAGACCCCGGGGTGCCGGTCGAGGTAGCGGAAACGCCAGAGCGCCGGCCACCGCTCGGCCGGTACGCCGTCGCAGGCGCGCAGGCAGGCCAGGAAGTCGGGCACCAGGTCCCGGACCCGCACCAGATCGGTCGAGAGCACCTCCCGATCTTGCCCGATCCCGGCCGGCCCCACGCGCCGGCCCGCCGCCCGCCGCCGCCCGAAGCCTGCCCCGGGCCCTTTCGAGCTGCCCCATCAACGGGGGCAGCGGCCGAGAAGCGGCCAGGACCGCGCTCGAACCAGGAGGTGGTGGCTTCCCCGGGACCGGAGGCCACTACTTCAGGGATGTAGTGCGATCTCGGGCGGCGGACAGGGCAACAGGACGGGTGAGCCGCGTCAGCTCACGTTGGCCGGGCCGAGGACGCTCTTCAGGTCGGCCATCAGCGCGGTGGTGGCCGCCACCCGGAACGGGCCCAGCCGCAGCGTGGTGGTCCGGCTGCCGTTGAGCAGCTTGACGTGCACCTCGGCGTCGCCCGGGTGCAGCACCAGGGTCTCCTTGAGCCGCTCGACCAGCGGCGGGGTGCACCGGGTCACCGGGATGGTGAGGGTGACCGGCTTGTTGGCGGCGCTGCTGCTGACGTCCGGCATGGACATGTCCATCGCCATGATCCGCGGGGTGTCGTCGCGCCGGTCGACCCGCCCCTTCACCACCACGATGGCGTCCTCGGCGATGTACTGCCCGATCACCTCGTAGGTGTTGGGGAAGAAGAGCGTCTCCACCCCGCCGGCGAGGTCCTCCAGGGTGGCCGAGGCCCAGGCCCGGCCCTGCTTGGTGACCCGCCGCTGCACCCCGGAGAGGATGCCGGCGAGGGTGACCACCGCGCCGTCCGGGACGGTGCCCTCCTCCGACAGCGCGGCGATGGTGCAGTCGGCGGCCGCGCCGAGCACGTGCTCCAGGCCGAACAGCGGGTGGTCGGAGACGTAGAGGCCGAGCATCTCGCGTTCGAAGGCGAGCTTGTCGCGCTTGTCCCACTCCCCGTCGCCGATCACCGGCATCACCGTGGTGCTGCCACCGGTCTCCGCCTCGCCGAACCCGGCGCCGAAGAGGTCGTACTGGCCGACGGCCTCCTTGCGCTTGACGTCGGCGTACGCGTCGATGGCGTCCGCGTGCACGGCGAGCAGGCCCTTGCGCGGGTGCCCGAGCGAGTCGAACGCCCCGGCCTTGATCAGCGATTCGATGGTCTTCTTGTTGCAGACCACCGCGTCCACCTTGGACAGGAAGTCGTAGAAGTCGGTGTAGGCGCCCTTCTCCTCGCGGCACCGCATGATCGCGGCGACCACGTTCGCGCCGACGTTGCGGATGGCCGCCAGGCCGAACCGGATGTCCTTGCCGACCGGGGTGAACGGCCCCGCCGAGGTGTTCACGTCGGGCGGCAGCACCTGGATGCCCATCCGGCGGCACTCCGACAGGTAGAGCGCCATCTTGTCCTTGTCGTCACCGACGGAGGTGAGCAGCGCCGCCATGTACTCGGCCGGGTAGTTGGCCTTGAGGTAGCCGGTCCAGTACGACACCAGCCCGTAGCCGGCGGTGTGCGCCTTGTTGAAGGCGTAGTCGGCGAACGGGACCAGGATGTCCCAGAGGGTCTGGATGGCCTCGTCGGAGTAGCCGTTGGCCCGCATGCCGTCGCGGAACGGGATGAACTCCTTGTCGAGGACCTCCTTCTTCTTCTTGCCCATCGCCCGGCGCAGCAGGTCGGCCTGGCCGAGCGAGTAGCCGGCGAGCTTCTGCGCGGCGCGCTGCACCTGCTCCTGGTAGACGATCAGGCCGTAGGTGGGGCCGAGGATCTCCTCCAGCGGCTCGGCCAGCTCCGGGTGGATCGGGGTGATCTCCTGGAGGCCGTTCTTGCGCAGCGCGTAGTTGGTGTGCGAGTTGGCGCCCATCGGGCCGGGCCGGTAGAGCGCCAGCACCGCGGAGATGTCCTCGAAGTTGTCCGGCTTCATCAGCCGCAGCAGCGAGCGCATCGGCCCGCCGTCGAGCTGGAATACGCCGAGCGTGTCGCCGCGGGCCAGCAGCTCGTACGTCGGCTTGTCGTCCAGCGGCAGCTTGAGCAGGTCGACGGTGGTGCCGTGGTTGGAGGCGATGTTCTTCAGCGCGTCGTCGATGATGGTGAGGTTGCGCAGGCCGAGGAAGTCCATCTTCAACAGCCCGAGCGACTCGCACGTCGGGTAGTCGAACTGGGTGATGATCGCCCCGTCGGCGTCCCGGCGCATCAGCGGGATGTGCTCGATGATCGGCTCGGCGGACATGATGACGCCAGCGGCGTGCACGCCGGTCTGCCGGATCAGCCCCTCGATGCCGCGGGCGGTGTCGATCACCTTGCGCACGTCCGGGTCGGACTCGTAGAGGCCGCGGATCTCGCCGGCCTCGGCGTAGCGCGGGTGCTTCGGGTCGAAGATGCCCGACAGCGGGATGTCCTTGCCCATCACCGCCGGCGGCATCGCCTTGGTGATCCGGTCGCCCACCGCGTACGGGTAGCCGAGCACCCGGGCCGAGTCCTTGATCGCGGCCTTCGCCTTGATGGTGCCGAAGGTGGCGATCTGGGCGACCTTGTCCTCGCCCCACTTCTCGGTGACGTACCGGATGACCTCGCCGCGCCGGCGCTCGTCGAAGTCGATGTCGACATCCGGCATGGAGACCCGCTCGGGGTTCAGGAACCGCTCGAAGATCAGGCCGTGCGGCAGCGGGTCCAGGTCGGTGATGCCCAGCGCGTACGCCACCAGCGAGCCGGCCGCCGAGCCACGGCCCGGGCCCACCGCGATGCCCTGGCTCTTCGCCCACTGGATGAAGTCGGCGACCACGAGGAAGTACGACGGGAAGCCCATCTGGATGATGACGCCCAGCTCGTACTCGGCCTGCTTGACGTGGGTCTCCGGGACCCCCTCGGGGAACCGGCGGGCCAGCCCGGCGAAGGTCTCCTTGCGGAACCAGGACTCCTCGGTCTCGCCCTCGGGCACCGGGAAGCGCGGCATCAGGTTGCGGAACTCGAACATCCCGGTCGGGTCGACCCGCTCGGCCACCAGCAGCGTGTTGCGGCAGCCCTCCAGCCACACGTCGGAGCCGTCCACGCCGCGCATCTCGTCGGCGGACTTGATGTAGTAGCCGCTGCCGCCGAACTTGAACCGGTTCGGGTCGGCGATGTTGCTGCCGGTCTGCACGCAGAGCAGCACGTCGTGCGACTCGGCCTGCGCCTCGTGGGTGTAGTGCGAGTCGTTGGTGACCACCGGCGGGATGCCCAGCTTGCGGCCGATCTCCAGCAGCCCGTCGCGGACCCGCTTCTCGATGTCCAGGCCGTGGTCCATCAGCTCCAGGAAGTAGTTCTCCCTGCCGAAGATCTCCTGGTACTTCGCCGCCGCCTCCAGCGCCTGCGCGTCCTGGCCCAGCCGCAGCCGGGTCTGCACCTCGCCGGAGGGGCAACCGGTGGTGGCCATCAGCCCGTCGGCGTACTCGGCGATCAGCTCGGCGTCCATCCGCGGCCACTTGACGAAGAAGCCCTCGGTGTACGCCCGGGAGGTCAGCGCGAACAGGTTGTGCAGGCCGGTCTTGTTCCGCGCCCAGATGGTCTTGTGCGTGTAGCCACCGCTACCGGAGACGTCGTCGCTCTTCTGCTCCGGGCGCCCCCAGCGCACCCGCTGCTTGTGGAAGCGCGACTCCGGCGCCACGTACGCCTCGATGCCCAGGATCGGGGTGACGCCGGCCGCCATCGCCTGCTTGTAGAAGTCGTGCGCGCCGTGCATGTTGCCGTGGTCGGTCATCGCGACCGCCGGCATCCCCTGCCGGCTGACCTCGGCGAACAGATCCTTGAGCCGGGCGGCTCCGTCGAGCATCGAGTACTCCGTGTGCACGTGCAGATGCGCGAACGAATCGCCCATGCGGAGCGCCCCCCGGGGTCGGATCATGGGATGGTCGAGGTCGGTCCGCTTACCCTATCCCCGCCGCGCCGGGCGCCTCCAGCAGCGCCGCACGGCACGCCGGGCCGGGTGGTGTGGATCTCTTCCGGCCCCGCCCGGGCAGTCGGCTGCCGGACTCGCTCTCGCCGCCCGGGGCCGACGGCCCTAGCCTGGAACGACGGCGGACCGGCGAGCATTGGACGAGCGGATGCCCCTCGCGGACGGGATCGAGGACCTGGCCGACGCCGCCGCGCGCGGCGACCCGGCCGCGCTGGACGCGCTGCTGGTGGCGGTCCGGCCGGAGGTGCTGCGGCTCTGCGCCCGGCTGCTGCCGCACCGCGAGGACGCCGAGGAGGCGTGCCAGGACACCCTGCTCGCGCTGGCCCGCGGCATCACCCGGTTCGAGCGGCGCTCGTCGTTCCACACCTGGCTGTACCGGCTCACCGCCAACCGGGCCCGGTCCACCTACCGGGTGCTGCGCCGGCGCTGGCTGGTCGAGGCCGGCGGGGTGCCGCTGCCCGACCGGCCCGACCCGCGGCGCACCAGCGTGGTCGCCGGCACCCGGCTCGATCTGCTCGACGCGCTCGACGCGGTCCGCCCGGAACTGGCCGAGGTGATCGCCCTGCGGGACGTGCTGGATCTGAGCTACCCCGAGATCGCCGACCTGCTCGACGTGCCGGAGGGCACCGTGAAGTCCCGCGTCCACCTGGCCCGCCGGCAGGTCCGGCAACGGCTCGCCGATGACTGAGCGCCGCCGACCGGCCGCCGCCGTCGCGGGCCTGCTCGCCGTGGTCGCCGGGATCGCCGGGTGCGGCGGCGACAGGCCCGTCTCGCCGCTGCCCGTCCAGCCCCCGGCGCCGGTCGCCGCCGGCACCACCAGCCCGCCCGGCCCGCCCGCCGGCACCCCGTCGGCCCCGCCGACCCCGCCGGGCCCGTCGACGGCCGCGCCGACGACCCGGCGTCCCGCGCCGGCCGTTCCCCCGCCGACCACCCCCGGCCGGGGTACCCGGAGCCCGTCACCGACGCCCGCCTGCCACGGCCCGATCCGGTACGACATCGTCCTCGCCGAGACCGAACTGGAACTGATCGAGTCGCTCTGCTTCGCCGCCGGGGCGGTGCTGCGCATCCAGGGCATCGGGCCGGGCCTGGTCACGGTGGACCGGGAGGACCTGGTCTCCCGCCACTACGAGGCGGGGGTGGTGGACATCCGCTTCGTGCGGACCGGCACGGTGGCGGTGACCATCCCGAAGGACGGCCGCGAGCACACCATCACCGTGGTGGTCGTCTAGCGGGGTCGGACCAGCCCGGCGAAGTCGCCGTCGGATCGATCGTTCAGGTGGAGTCCGGTGGCCCGCTGGTAGAACGCGGCCAGCGCCAACGGATCGGCGCAGTCGAGGGTCACCGCCGTCAGCCTCATCCGCGGCTCCGTAACGGCTGTCACGCTGTCGACCCTAGGGGAGGTCGATCCACCGCCGACGATCACCCGACAGGTCGGGCTCCTAGTCGTTCGGCGGGCGTACCCGCACCCCGGCCAGCAGCCCGTCGACGAACGCGGGCCCCGCGCCCGGCGGCGGCACCACCTGCACGTAGAGCAGTCCGGCCGGGGTCGTCCCGGCCGCCTCCACGATCACCGGCCGCCCGCGCGGGCAGGCGTACCCGGCCACCACCCAGTCCACCCCGCCCTGCCGGGTCCGCCGCACCGGCGCGGCGGCGCAGTCGGCGTGCGGGCGCTCGGCGAGGAAATCCTCGGCGCCGGTCCGCCGGGCGGTGCTCGCGGAGAGGCCGACGAAGGCGCCCGGCAGGCTCGGGTCGGCCGCCCAGCGGGCCGGGTCCGGTGAGACGACCAGGGCCGGTTCCAGATCCCCGTCGTCGCCGTACCGGCCGGCCCAACCGGTGCCGTCGGCCCGCCAGCCCGGCGGCAGGGTGACGGTGACCGGACCGCTGCCGGCGGTGGCGGCGCCGGGGCGGGGCGGGGCGGCGCCGTCCCCGGCCGCGAAGCCCAGCGCGACGAGCGCCAGCACGCCCGCCCCCACCAGCCCGGCCCGGCGCCGGCCGCCCCGCCGGCCCCCGGACACCTCGGACGCCGGGTCGGCCGGTGCCGTCCCACCGGATCCGTCGCGCCGCGCCGCGGCACCGCCGGCACCGCCGGGCGGCGCGGCGGCGGCGCAGAGCGCGGCGCGGAACGCCGCCGCGTCCGGGTAGCGGTCGGCCGGGCGGCGTGCGGTGGCCCGGCGCAGCACCGCGGTCACCGCCGGCGGCACGCCGGGGCGGGGCCGGACCGGCGCACCGGGCCGCTCGGCGGCCGCGCAGAGCAGCCGTACGCCGAGCCGGCCCAGCCCGAACACGTCGGCCCGGGTGTCCACCACGGCGAGCGGGTCGTCCTGCTCGGGGGCCATGTAACCGGGGGTGCCCGCCCGGGCGGTCAGCCCGGAGGCGGCGGCGAGCGCCTTGGCCAGCCCCAGGTCGGCGACGAGCACCCGCTCGCCGGCGGGGGTGGACCGGAACAGGATGTTGCCCGGGGTCAGGTCGCGGTGCACCACCCCGTGCCGGTGCAGCACGGCGACCCCGGCCGCGATCTCGCCGAGCAGGTCCACGGCGGACACCACCGGCAGCGGCCCGCGCGCCAGCCGGTCCCGCAGGCTGCCGCCGTCCGCCCAGGCCAGCACCGCGTACGGCCGGCCGTCGGGCAGTTCGCCCACCGCGTGCACCCGGACCACCCGGTCGTGGTCGAGCCGCCGCAGCAGCCGCGCCTCGTCCAGGAAGCGTTCCCGGACCCGCAGGTCGTGGCTCCAGTTCTCGGCCAGCACCTTGACCGCCACCCGGGAGTCGAGCACCGGGTCGTGCCCGAGCCAGACCGTTGCGAACGACCCCGCCCCGAGCAGCCGCTCGATCCGGTAGGAGCCGATCCGCACCGGAGCGGTCATGCCGTCACCCCCGTGACCCGCCCTCCCGGGACGGTCCACCTCGACCGTAGACGGGCCGGCCGGCCGGCGGCACTCCCCGATCCGCCGGCCGTGTCCGCCGCACCGGCGCGCCCGCCCGCCGCAGCGCCGCCGCCCGTGGGCGATGGGCGGTGGCCGGGGGCGTTGGGCCGTGGGCGGTGGCCTGCCGGTTACCGGTGGTTGGTGGCTCGGTGGGCCGTGGCTCGGTGGGCGGTGGCCCGTCGGTCGGGCGGTGGCCGGTGGGCGGTGGTTGGCGGCCGGTCGGAAACGCGACGAACGGATCCGGTGCGGGCGGAGACCAACAGGACAGGAGACCCGCACCCAGGAGGAGAACCCGCCATGAACCGTCTCTCGTCCGTCGTCGTCGCGGGGGCGCTGGCCCTCGCCACGATCGGCACCGTCGCCGCCCCGGCCGCCGCCCGACCCGGGGCCGCCCCCAGCACTGGAGCGGCCCGATCCGCCGGCACCGCCACCACGGTCACGCCCGACCGTGCCGTCGCCGCCCGGCCGGCCGCCCGGCCGGCCGCGGCCCGGAGCTCCCAGGTCGAGGTGCTCAGCGTGCGCGGCACCGGCCCGTACCGGATCGGGGCGCGGCTGGATCGCCTCGCCGCCGCCGGCCGGATCGACTGGACAGCGCCCGGCTGCGCCGGGGTGGTGCACGCCGGCGCCACCGGCGAGTGGGCCGGCGTGGTGCTGCTGGCGTTCCGGCACGGTCGGCTGGTGGAGGTGGCCACCGCCACCGCGCCGCCGCGCTCGCCCGCCGGGGCGGCGGTCGGCATGTCCTTCGCCGAGCTGGAGCAGATCTACGGCCCGCGCGGCGCGATGATCAGCAACGACGCCGGCGACGCCACCGCCTACCTGGTCCGGATCGGCACCCGGGTGGAGCTGTTCACCGGGCACCCGATCCGGCCGGGTGTCGGTTCCTTCCAGGTCGGCCCGGCCTGGTACGTCGAGCGCACCTTCCGGCAGGGCCCCGCCTGCTGAACCACCCGCCACCACCGGCCAGCCGGCATCCCCGGCCCGGCGCCCACCGGCCCGGCCCGCACTCAGCGGGCCGGGCCGGCACATGTTCCTCGTCGGTCACACCATGAGTGATCAGCACGACGATATGGTGGTGGACAACAGTGTGTGTCACACAGTATCGTGTGATGCATGGTGAGCGATGAGATCCTGCGGACCCACCTCCAGGAATTGCGCCGGGGCACGGTCGTGGTGGCGAGCCTCGTCGCCCTGCGCCGACCCGACTACGGCTACGCGCTGCTGCAACGCCTCACGGACCACGGCTTCCCGGTCGACGCCAACACGCTCTACCCGCTGCTGCGGCGGCTGGAGGAGCAGGGGCTGCTGACCAGCGAGTGGAACACCGAGGAGAGCCGGCCGCGCAAGTTCTACCGGACCAGCCAGGAGGGCGAGTCGGTGCTCGACCGACTCCTCACGGACCTGACCGCCGTACAGACCTCTCTGACCCAACTGATCGAAGGAGCCGACCGATGACCACCCTGACCGACCGCTACCTCGCCGCGACCCTGCGCTCGGTGCCGGTCGCGCGCCGCGAGGAGATCGCCACCGAACTGCGCGGCTCGATCGAGGACATGATCGACGGCCGCACGGCCGGCGGGCAGGACGCCACCACAGCGGAGCGGGAGGTCCTCACCGAACTGGGCGACCCGGCACAGCTGGCCGCCCGCTACTCCGACCGCCGGTTGCAGCTCATCGGCCCGACCTACTACCTGGCCTGGGAGCGGCTGCTGAAGCTGCTGCTCAGCTTCGTACCGGCCACGGTCGGCATCCTGGTCGGGCTGCTCGCGGCCGCCGACGGCGACAACGCCGGCGGGGCGATCGGCGAGGGCGTCGCCACGGCTCTCTCGGTGGCGCTGCACATCGCCTTCTGGGTCACCCTGGTCTTCGCGGTGCTGGAACGCACCAAAACCCCACTACACCTGCCCCGCTGGAGCGTCGACCAGCTTCCGGAAGGCCCGGTCGACCGGCAGATCACCCTGACCGACACCGCCGCCTCGATCGGCTTCCTGACGCTGTTCATCGCCTACCTGCCGGTGCAGCACTTCCGGTCGTTCGTCCCCACCGACGGTGAGAAGAACCTGCCGATCCTCGACCCGGCGCTGTGGAGCTTCTGGCTGCCGTTCCTGATCGCCGTGCTGGTCGCCACCGTGGGGCTGGAGATCGCCAAGTACCGCACCGGCCGGTGGACCTGGCCGCTGGTCACGGTCAACGCCGCGCTCAACCTGGCCTTCGCGGTGCCGGTGATCTGGCTGATGGCGACCGACCGGCTGCTCAACCCCGACCTCGTGAACCGCTTCGAGTGGCTCGGCGAGGGCGACAACCTGAACACCGTGGCCACCCTGGTCATCGCCAGCACAGCACTGATCGCGCTCTGGGACACCATCGACAGCGCCATCAAGGCGTACCGCGCCCAGCACTGACCACACGAACATCGCGGCCCGGCACCCAGTGGGGTGCCGGGCCGCGGCCGTCGCTCCGGCGGGGTCAGCGGCTGACCGCGATCTCCCGCTCGACCCGGGACAACTTCTCCGGATTGCGGACGGCGTAGAGCCCGCTGATGAGGCCGTCGTCGATGCGCAGCGCCATGACCGTGTCGATCACGCCGTCGACCCGGAGGATCAGCGCCGGGTAGCCGTTGACCTGGGCCGGTCGCAGCGACGCCGCGTCGATCCTGCCCAGCCCGGCGGTCAGCAGGCGGGCCACCCGGTCGGCGCCCACGACGGGCTTCGGCACCGCCTTCACCACTCCCCCACCGTCACCGAGCACGACCACGTCCGGCGCGAGCAGGTCGAGCAACTGCCGCAGGTCGCCGGTCTCGACCGCCCGCTGGAACGCCGCCAGCGCGTCCCGGGTCTGGGCGGCGGAGGCCACCCCGCGTGGCCGGCGCGCCGCGACGTGGCCCCGCGCCCGGTGGGCGATCTGGCGGACCGCGGCGGGGCTCTTGTCGACCGCCTCGGCGATCTCGTCGTAGTCCAGGTCGAAGACCTCCCGCAGCACGAACACCGCCCGCTCGGTCGGCGAGAGCGTCTCCAGCACCAGCAGCATCGCCATCGAGACACTCTCGGCCAACTCGACGTCCTCGGCCACGTCCGGCGCGGTCAGCAGCGGCTCGGGCAACCACGGGCCGACGTAGGACTCCTTGCGGCGGCGCAGCGTCCGCAGCCGGCTCAGCGCCTGCCGGGTGGTGATCCGGACCAGGTACGCGCGCTGGTCCCGCACCGGGTCGAGGTCGACGCCCACCCAGCGCAGCCAGGTCTCCTGCAGGACGTCCTCGGCGTCGGCGGCCGAGCCGAGCATCTCGTAGGCGACGGTGAACAGCAGGTTGCGGTGGGCGACGAACGCCTCGGTCGCGGAGCCCATCCGGTCGCCCGAAGGCAGCGGTCCGGCGGGGTCCAGTGGTCGCTCGCTCATGGCCGGCTGCCTCCCTCGCCGTCGACTGTGCCACCCACCAGACGCCGGTCCCCGCCGCCCTGTGACATCCGTGATCGGTGGCACGGGCCACACCGCCGCGCTGTCACGGGGGCCGGGGCGCCGGCATCTCCATGTCCGTCAGGACGCCG
This sequence comes from Micromonospora desertarenae, assembly GCF_056150265.1. Lineage (NCBI taxonomy): Bacteria > Bacillati > Actinomycetota > Actinomycetes > Micromonosporales > Micromonosporaceae > Micromonospora > Micromonospora desertarenae. The sequence continues at coordinate 53,022 of NZ_JAXCFQ010000010.1, read as the reverse complement.
CACGGACGGCCCGCGCGGCACGGCGACCACACGAGCAGGAGCCTGCCAGTGAACGAGCACAGGACAGACCGGACGATCGCGCTGGTCACCGGGGCGAACAAGGGGATCGGCCGGGCGACCGCCGAGCAGCTCGCCGCCTCGGGCATGACGGTGCTGATCGGCGCGCGGGACCCCGGCCGCGGCGAGGAGGCCGCGGCGGCGGTCCGGGCCGCCGGCGGCGAGGCGCACGCGGTAGCCCTCGATGTCACCGACGCGGACACCATCCGGGCCGCGGCGAGGTGGACGCAGGAGCGTTTCGGCCGCCTCGACGTGCTGGTCAACAACGCCGGGATCACCGGCTCCGGGCAGGTCTCGCCGGCGGACGCCCGCGACCAGGTGCCCAGCACCGTCGACCTGGACATGGTCCGGGCGGTGTTCGAGACCAACGTGTTCGGGGTGATCGCGGTGACCAACGCCCTGCTCCCGCTGCTGCGGCGGTCGCCCGCGCCGCGCATCGTCAACGTCAGCAGTCACGCCGCCTCGCTGACCATGACCAGCGACCCGGACGGTCCGCTGGCCGGGCTGCTGCCGTCGGCGGCGTACTCGCCGTCCAAGACCGCGGTGAGCGCGCTGACCGTGCAGTACGCCAACGAGCTGCGCAAGGACGGCATCCTGGTCAACGCCGTCGCGCCGGGTTTCTGCGCCACGGACAGCAACAACCACACCGGCTTCCTCACCCCCGCGCAGGGCGCCGCGGTCGTGGTGCGCCTGGCCACGCTCGGCGCCGACGGGCCGACCGGCGGCTTCTTCGGCGCGGAGGGCCCGGTGCCCTGGTAGCGAGCGCCGGTTGACCCGGCCACCACGAGCGTCGCCGGCCGGCACCCACCGGGTGCCGGCCCTGGCGCGTCCGGGTCGCCGGCCGGCCGTACCGCACGGCGCCGAGACTCGATCAACGCCCCCGGTCGCAGGGATCAGGGCTGGCGGCTCTTCGCCTTCTGCCGGGCGTAGTAGGCGCGGGCCCGGTTGCGGTCGCCGCAGTCCTTCGTGTTGCACCAGCGGCGGTTCCGGCGCGGCGACGTGTCCAGGTAGACCCAGCCGCACTTGGCGTCTTCGCACTGGTGGAGGCGGTCGAGGTCGGCGCGCTGGGTGAGCGCCACCAGCCCGCGGACGATGCGGTCGCGCGGCAGGCGGAGGTCGGTTTCCCGGTCCTGCCATTGCCAGCGGCCGCCCGTGCGGACCAGGTCGGCCGCGGCGATCGCCGCCCGGTACATGCCCGCGAGGTCGGCGGCGGCGGCGGGGTCGTCCTCGAAGAGAGCCGTGTAGACCCTCTCGCGCGCCTCGATGACCTGTTGCCGTTCCCGCTCGGCCCGCGCGTCGTCCTGGTCGGCGAGGTGGCGCAGGGCCACGGCCTCGTCCGCGCTGACCAGGTCCGACTCGACGCACCAGTCGACGACGTCGGTGAAGGTGTTGAGCCGCTCCGTGCGTTCGTGCCCGCCGAGGCGCCAGTCAACGGTGTTCACCAGGTCGAGCATGGGGTCGCCCGCGATGTGGCCGAACCTCACCATCCGCTCCTCTCATGGGTAAAAGCATTGTTGCACGTGAGAAGGTCCGCTGCCATACTCACGCTCAATCAGCCAATCACCCATGAGAACCTCGTCGGGAGACCGCTCGTGCCTGCCGCCGCCCCACGCAGACCGTTCGCCGCACTGTGGGCGTCCCAAGCGTCCTCGAACCTCGCCGACGGGCTGCTGCAGGCCGCGGCGCCGCTGCTCGTCGCCACGCTGACCCGTGACCCGCTCCTGGTGGCGGGCATGACGGTGGCGCAGTTCCTGCCCTGGCTGGTGGCAACCCTCCCCGCCGGCGCGCTGGCCGACCGGGTGGACAGACGTCGGATCCTCACCGCCGGCAACTGGCTGCGCGCGGCCGGGTTCGCGCTGCTCGCCGTTGCCCTGGCGAACGGATGGCGCCACGTCGCACTGCTCTACGCCGCGGTGTTCCTCGCCGGTTGCGCCGAGACGCTGGTCGACAACGCCTCCCTGACCATCCCGCCCCGTCTGCTGCCGCGCGAGCAGCTCGAGCGCGCCAACGGCCGGTTGTTCGCCACCCAGTCCGTCATCAACACCTTCATCGGTCCGCCCGCCGGCGCGGCGTTGTTCGCGCTGGCGGCATCAGCGGCCTTCTACACCGGCGCGGCCGCTTTCGCCCTCGCCGGCCTGGCAGCCCTGCTCCTGCCCGCGCTGCGCCCCACCGGCGAGGAGCACGAGCGGCGCCGCTCGACCCCGACCACCATCACCCAGGACATCCGCTCGGGATGGGCCCACTTCTGGCGCCACGACCTGCTGCGCCGGGTCGCGTTCATCTCGGCGGCGATCAACTTCTTCGGCGCGGCCACCGGTGGACTGCTCGTGCTGCTGATCACCGGCCCGTACCACCTGCCCATGGCCCACTACGGCCTGTTCGTCGCCGTTCCCGCCGCCGGTGCGATCGCCGGCTCGCTGCTCGCCGAACACGTCGTGCCCCGCATCGGCGGCGGCCCCGTCACCTGGCTCGCCGCCCTCGCCCCGGCCGCCAGCTACGCCATCCTCGGCCTAGGTCACCACCCGCCCCTCGCCCTCGCCAGCATGTTCTGCGCCGCCGTCGCCACCTCGCTGAACCAGATCGTGGTCAGCACCCTGCGCCAGGCAGCGGTCCCCGACGAACTCCTCGGCCGCGTCACCGCCGCCTACCGCCTGGTCGTCCTGGGTGTCGTCCCCCTCGGCGCCCTCGCCGGCGGCCTGCTCGGCCGCAGCCTGGGTATCCGCGCCACCTTCGTCGCCGCGGCCCTCGGCCTCGTGCTCGCCGCGCTCCCGCTCGCCTCCCGGGTCACCACCCGGGCCCTGCGTGACGCCGAGACAACCCGTCGGCTGGAACGGGTCCCGGCAGGCGCCTGAACCACCACCGACCGCGCACCGCCCCCGCGAGCCGGCCGCCGGTCACGCGAGGACCGAGGTCCCCGATCAGGAGGGCTGGCGGTCGTCGCGCGGGCGCAGCGCCCCGGCGGTGACCGCGGCGAGGAAGCCGGTCCAGGCCGCCGGGCCGAAGGCCAGCACCGGCCGCTGGACCCGGCCGGTCGGGGCGGCCGCCGAGCGCGGGCGGCTGGACCGGCTGCTCGACCGGGTCACCGCCGCCGGGCCCGCCGCGGGCGCCCCCCGCCGGACCGGGCCGGGCCGTCCGGGCCGGGTACCTGACCGGCGTCGACCCGCCGGATGAGATCCTCACCAGGGTGAACACCGAGACGGACGACGACTGGCGGCGGCCCGGGCCCACCCCGGAGCAGCAGCGGTTCGACGTCTACGTCGGGCTGGCCGCCACGGTGCTGGCGCTGTTCAGCCTCACCCTGGCCCGCAGCACCGGGGCGTTCCTGCTCGGGCCGCCGCCGTCCGGGCCGGAACAGGTCTTCTGGACCGTCGCGGTGACCCTGCCGCTGATCTGGCGGCGCCGCTTCCCCGCCACCGTCACGCTGGTGATCTCGGCCGCGTTCATCGCCGCCCAGGCGCGCTCCGCCCCGGAGACCCAACTGTCGTCGTGGGCGCTGTTCGCCGCGATCTACACCCTGGGCGCCTGGGGGCGGGACCGGCGGCTGTCCAAGCGGCTGCGGGTGGGCGTGATCGTCATCATGTTCGTCTGGCTCGGCGTGTACTACGCGACCACCATCGGCAGCATCCCGCCGGACGCCTTCGCCCGCGCGGTCGGGCCGGTGCCCCCGGTGCTCGCCGCGATCGTCAGCGGGGTGCTGGTCAACGGGCTGTACTTCGGGTTCGCGTACTTCTTCGGGGAGACCGCCTGGCTGGCCGCCCGCCGCCAGTACGAACTGGCCGAGCGGGCCGAGCAGCTGCGCCGGTCGCAGGCCGAGGTCCGCGAGCACGCGGTGGTCGGTGAGCGGGTGCGCATCGCCCGGGAACTGCACGACGTGGTGGCCCACCACGTGTCGGTGATGGGGGTGCAGGCGTCCGCCGCCCGGCGGGTCCTCGACAAGGACCCGGTCAAGGCCCGCACGGCGCTGGGCGCGATCGAGGAGACCGCCCGCACCGCGGTGGACGAGCTGCGCCGGATGCTCGGCGTGCTGCGCGCCCGCGATGCCCGCCCGGACGGCCCCGAGCCGGCCGGCCCGGCCGGGATCGACCAGGTGGCGGCCGTGGTGGACCGGGCCCGCGAGGCCGGGCTGCGGGCCGCGCTGGGGGTGTTCGGGGACCCGGTGCCGCTGCCCGATTCGGTGTCCCAGGCCGCGTACCGGGTGGCCCAGGAGGCCGTGACGAACGCGATCAAGCACGCCACCGGTGCGACCGTGCTGGACGTACGGATCCGCTACCTGGCACACGAGGTGGAGGTCGACGTGACCGACGACGGACGGGCCACCCGCCCGGCGAACGCCGACGGGCTGGGCCTGGTCGGCATGCGTGAACGGGTCGCCACGCACGGCGGCGCGCTGGAGGTGGGCCCGCGGGCCGGTGGCGGCTGGCGGGTCCGGGCGCGGTTCCCGCTGCCCGTGCCGGCGGAGCGTCCGTCATGAGCGAGCGAAGCGGAGTGCGGGCGTGAGCGCCGAGATGACCGGGGCGGACCGGCCGATCCGGGTGCTGCTCGCCGACGACCAGCACCTGGTGCGTACCGGCTTCCGGGTCATCCTCGAGGTGGAGGACGACATCGAGGTGGTCGGCGAGGCCGCGGACGGCGAGCGCGCGGTGGCCATGACCCGGGCGCTGCGCCCGGACGTGGTACTGATGGACGTGGAGATGCCCGGTGTCGACGGGCTGGCGGCCACCCGGCGGATCACCGCGGAGCAGGAGGGGCCGGGCGGGTCGGCGGTGCTGATCCTCACCACCTTCGACCGGGACGACTACCTGTTCGCCGCGCTGCGCGCCGGGGCCAGCGGCTTCCTGCTGAAGAACGGCACGCCGGAGGCGCTGGTCGAGGCGATCCGGGTGCTGGCCCGCGGCGACGGGCTACTCGCCCCGGAGCTGACCCGGCGGGTGATCGCCACCTTCGCCCGGCCCGGCGACGCGGCCGGGGCGGCGGTCTCCGGGCAGGCGGCGCTCGACGAGCTGACCCCCCGCGAGCGGGAGGTGCTGGTGCTGGTCGCCCGGGGCGCCAGCAACGGCGAGATCGCCGCCGAGCTGCACCTGGGCGAGGCGACGGTGAAGACCCACGTGAGCCGGGTGCTGGCCAAGCTCGGGCTGCGCGACCGGGTGCAGGCGGTGGTCTTCGCGTACGAGCACGGGGTGGTGCGGCCCGGCGGATGATCAGCTCCGTCTTGCGGCGGACCCGGACGCTCCACCGGTGGACGGACGGCAGCCGGCCGCCGGCGACCTAGCGTGACCATCGTGATGAATGTGCTCCGTCTCGACGGCGTCGACCGCAGCTTCGGCGACCGTCAGGTGCTCAGGAACGTGTCGTTCGACGTGGCCGCCGGCCGGATGACCGGCTTCGTCGGCGGCAACGGCGCCGGCAAGACCACCTCCATGCGGATCATCCTCGGCGTGCTCGCCCCGGACGCCGGCCAGGTCAGCTGGCAGGGCGTGCCGCTGACCCGGGAGGTCCGCCGGCGCTTCGGCTACATGCCGGAGGAACGTGGCCTCTACCCGAAGATGAGCGTCCGGGAGCAGGTGGCCTACCTGGGCCGGCTGCACGGGATGACCACGGCGGCGGCCCGGCGCAACACCGACGCCCTGCTGGAGCGGGTCGGGCTCGCCGAACGCGGCGACGACCTGCTGGAGACCCTGTCGCTGGGCAACCAGCAGCGCGCCCAGATCGCCGCCGCGCTGGTGCACGATCCCGAGGTGCTGGTGCTCGACGAGCCGTTCTCCGGCCTCGACCCGCTGGCCGTGGACACGGTCGTGGCGGTGCTGCGGGAGCGGGCCGCCGCCGGGGTGCCGGTGCTCTTCTCCAGCCACCAGCTCGACGTCGTCGAGCGGCTCTGCGACGACCTGGTGATCATCGCGGACGGGATGATCCGCGCCGCCGGTAGCCGGGAGCAGTTGCGCCGGACGTACACCTCACCCCGGTTCGAGCTGGTGGTGGCGACCGACGCCGGCTGGCTGCGGGACGAGCCCGGGGTGACCCTGGTCGACCTCGACGGTGCCCGCGCCGTGTTCGACCTCGCCCCCGGCGCGGACGAGCAGCCGGTGCTGCACGCGGCGCTGGCCCGCGGCCCGGTGCGGGCGTTCCGCCCGGTCAGCCCCTCCCTCACCGAGATCTTCCGAGAGGTCGCCCAGTGAACACCACGCAGGCCACCCGCCTGGTCGCCGCCCGCGAGATCCGGGTCAAGCTGCGCGACCGCACGTTCCTGATCAGCACGCTGTTCTTCCTGCTCATCGCCGCGGCGGCGACGATCCTGCCGCCGCTGCTCTCCGGCGGCCCGTCGACCGTGGCGGTGACCGAGGCGGCGGCCGGGCCGCTGCGCGAGGCCGGGCTGGAGGTGCGTACGGTCGCCGACGACCGGGCCGCCGAGCAGGCCGTCCGCGACGGCGACGTGGACGCCGCGGTGGTCGCCGGGCCGGCGGTGCTGGCCATGGACGAGGCGCCCGACGACGTGGTGACGGCGTTGAGCAGCCAGCCCGACGTCCGGCTGCTCGACCCGGACGCGGTGGACCCGGTGGTGGCGTTCCTGGTGCCGTTCGCCTTCGCGTTCGTCTTCTTCGTCACCTCGCAGACCTTCGGCGTGCAGATCGCGCAGAGCGTGGTGGAGGAGAAGCAGACCCGGGTGGTGGAGATCCTGGTGGCCGCGGTGCCGGTCCGCGCGCTGTTGGCCGGCAAGCTGGTCGCCGGCACGGTGCTCGCGCTCGGGCAGATCGCGCTGATCGCCCTGGTCACCGTGGTCGGCATGCGGTTCGCCGACAGCGGCGGGCTGCTCACCCTGCTCGGGCCGGCGATCGGCTGGTTCGTACCGTTCTTCCTGCTCGGCTTCGTGCTGATCGCGGCCATGTGGGCGGCCGCCGGCGCCCTGGTCAACCGGCAGGAGGACATCGCCGGCGTGTCCATGCCGGTGCAGCTCGCGGTGATGCTGCCGTTCTTCGCGGTGATCTTCCTGAACGACAACGCGACAGCCATGCAGGTGCTGTCCTACCTGCCGTTCTCCTCGCCCACGGCGATGCCGCTGCGGCTGTTCACCGGCGACGCGGCCGGCTGGGAGCCGCTGGTGTCGCTGGCCCTGCTGCTGGTCGCGGCCGCCGCGTTCCTGCTGGCCGGGGCGCGGGTGTACGAGGGCTCGCTGCTGCGCACCAACGGCCGCACCTCGGTCCGGGCCGCCTGGCGCTCCCGCGAGACCGTCGCCTGAGCCGGCCACCGGCGCGCGCCGGATCCGGCACCACGTCGCCGATGTGGCGGTGTCCCGATCACCCGGACACCGCCACATCGGCGATCCGGAGTCGATCTACCCGGGCCGCCCCGCCCTCCGGAGGGGGTCAGCCGGGGACGGTGTCCCAGCCGGCGGGCAGCCTCGGCACCGGCCAGGTCGGGTCGGGCTTCCAGGAGGCCCAGTTCTCGTCCCACCAGCGCTCCCCCGCGTCCAGCAGGGCGGCGATCCGGTCGCCCTCGGCCCGGATGGCGTCACCCATCCCGGGGTAGCGCCCCTCCGCCAGGCGCTGGGCGAACATCTCCACGTCCTTCCAGACGTAGCGCTCGGCGTCCGCCGGCCACCACAGGTCCAGCTCGTGGTCCAGGGTGTCCACCCCGATCGGGGTCCGCCGGAACGGGTCCTGGAGGTTGAAGTACCACCCGGCGAAGGCGCGGTCCGGGCCGGTCCAGAAGACGTCCAGCGAGTGCGCCTCGCCGGGGCGGTGCAGCATCAGCTTGCCGTGCCCGCTCCAGGCCCGGTGGCCGGCGGCCTCCCACGGGTGCCGACCGGCCGGGAAGACGCCGCGCCGGGGAAAGCCGAACTCGGCGCCCGGCGGCAGGTAGAGCGCGAGCAGGTCGGGCGTGTCCTCCACGCAGATGGTCGGGCAGCCGAACCACACCTCGCCGAGCAGGATCTCCCGCCGGACCACCACGTCGCCGGGCGCGAACCGCCGCCCGTCGACCGCCTGACCTGCGCTGTCCCCCGCGCCACCGCTCAGCTGCATCCGCCCAGCCTAGCCAGGGTCCGGCGCCGCCCGGACGACCTCCCGGGCACCGGGCGGGGCGGTTGCGGCCGGCGGGACGGCGCGCCGCTCGGCGGCCTGCCCGCCGGATCACGGAGCCGGACGGCGGGCAAGGTCGCGGTCGCGAGTCGGACAGAAGTCCTGCACGGGACACCCCACAGTGGACCCGACGGCTAGCATCGGCACCGCAAGCCCGCCCACGAGTACGGAGGCGAGCATGTCGATGTCCGGCTTCCAGGTGGATCCCGAGGCGCTGCGCGCCAGCGCGGAGTCGCTCGACCGGTCGGTCGACCGGATGGCCGAGGTCCTGGAGCAGTTCGAGAGCACGGTGCAGGGGCTCGGCGAGCCGTGGGGCGGCGACGACCTCGGCACCCTGATCGGCGAGCTGTACCTCGGCATCCACGACCTGGCCATGAGCTGCTTCGAGGGCAACGGCGAGGTGCTCGGGCAGTTCGCCGCCGGCCTGCACACCATGGCCGACGCGTTCGAGGAGGCCGATCAGCAGGTCGAGGCCGGCCTGCGCAAGATCGGCCAGGCGTTGGGCGGGTGACGCGATGGGGTTGCAGCTTCCCGGGGAACTCGTCTCGCTGCTGGGGATGCTCGGCTACAGCTGGCCGGAGGCCGACGAGGAGAAGCTCTTCGAGCTGGGCCAGCACTGGATCAGCCTGGCCGCGACAGTGCAGACGGTCGGCGCCGAGGCGCAGCAGGCCGGCGAGTCGGTCTGGGCCGCCAACACCGGTCAGGCGGTCGCGGCGTTCCAGCAGCGGTGGAGCGGCCAGGAGGCGCCGATAGCGAACCTCACCGACGGGGTCAGCGCCGCGCAGGGCGTCGCGGTGGGGCTGTTCCTCACGGCGGGCGTGGTCCTCGTCCTGAAAATCAACGTGATCGTGCAGCTGGTCCTCCTGGCGATCCAGATCGCGCAGGCGATCGCCACCGCCGCACCCACCTTCGGCGCGTCGCTGGCCCAGATCCCGATCTTCAAGATGATCACGTCGTTGGTCATCGACCAGCTGCTCAATCTCGCCATCGACGCGGTGCTCAATGGGTAAGGGAAAGCTGCGCCGGCTCCGGCGGCAGGGGCGTGGCGGCTTCGCCCGGGGCATCTTCGGGCCGGTCGGCGACCTGCTCCGCCCCGGCCAGGACCTGAGGAACCTCGGCCTTCCCAACAACCGGCTGCGGCACCCCAAAGCCACCCCGTTCCCGGTCCGGTCGCTGCGCGGCATCTCCATCCGGTCGCTGCGCGCGCAACGCCCGCGCAACTGGACCGAGACCCCGACCCGCAACAACGAGGGCTTCATCTGGAAGGACGAGAACGGCGTCGAACGGCTGCGCTTCATGCGGCCCACCGGCGACAACCCCAGTGCGAGCCAGTGGAGCCGCCAGGCCAACGGCTATCTCCGCTGGCAGTCCGCCCAGTCCGGCGACAGCCCCGCCGATAACCTCTTCCTCGACGCCGACGGCAACATCGTCGACAAGAACGATCCGCTGTTCGCCGAGAAGACGCACATCATGTACGAAGGCCCGTACCCGTAAGGAGAAACCGTGGAACCGATGCGCGACCCGCGCGGGGCGCTCAACCACATCATGGAGGCCCTCGTCTTCTCCTACGTGTACGACCCGCAGCGCGCGACGTTCACCCTGGTCACCGAGTACCCGCTGAAGTCGCCCGGGAGCATCCGGGAGTTCGCCGCGTTCGTCTTCGAACAGGTCGAGTTCGAACGCCTGGCCGGCGACCACGCGCCGTACCAGCACTTCCAGGAGACGTACCACGGCGTCGGCCCGGGCGGCATGGTCGTACAGGACATCCAGCAGCGCGAGATCGGGCCCGGCCGGCACCGGGTGGAGCTGTGGTTCGGTGACAACTTCGGTGGCGTGGCGGTCGGCTACGCCGGGCTGCGCGGCTGGACCCGGGGGTCGACGGCGGAGCAGGTGAGCCCCCGGCAGTGGGTCTACCGCGACGCGCGCGACAACGAGGAGTTCGACCTCGACTTCCCGTTCCCGAGCCTGGTCGGCCCGCCCGCCTGACCGCGTTCCGGGTCACCGCCCCGGCCTGACGGCCGCTGACCGGTCAGCCGGTACGACGGGGCTTCCGTCGCTGACCCCGGCCACCCCACACCACCGGCGTTCGGCCCGTCCGGGCAGCCTGACCAGCCGTCACCGGTCCGGGCGCCGCCTGTGCGAGGATCGCCAACCATGAGTGCGCCCGACCCCACGTACCTGCACGCCCTCGCCGAGGAGTGCGCGGATCTGGTTCTCCGGCAGTTCGGCCACCGACTGGACTGGTCACCGGAGAGCCTGTCGACACTCGACGAGGTCTGCGGCGACCTGCTCGCTGACGGACCGCTGGCCGAGGAGCACCTCGACCTGTGGTGGCGGTTGATCGGCGCCTACACCGGGGAGGTGGTCATCCGGGCCCACGGTGGCGAGTGGGTCGAGCACGAGAAGTCGGCAGGCGTCCCAGCGGTCTCGGCGCTCGGCGTGACCGGGTTCCCGTTCGGGCTGGCCGCGCGAGTCCTCGACGGCGAACCGTACAAGAGCCTCGCCTCGTTCGTACGCGCCCTGCCGGCCGTCGCCGAACGTACCCAGCACGACTGACGCAGCTCAGAAACGACCGAGGCGCGAACGGAGTCTCACGGGATCCCGTTCGCGCCTCGCCGTCGAACCATCGTCAGGGGCAGTCGGTTCAGCCGACCGCGGCCATGATCTCGTCGCTGACGTCGAAGTTCGCGTAGACGTTCTGCACGTCGTCGCAGTCCTCCAGCACGTCGATCAGCTTGAAGATCTTCCGGGCGCCCTCCTCGTCCAGCGGGACGTTGACGCTCGGGATCAGCGACGACTCGGCCGACTCGTACTCGATGCCGGCGTCCTGCAGGGCGGTACGCACCGCGATCAGGTCACCCGGCTCGGAGACCACCTCGAACGCCTCGCCCAGGTCGTTGACCTCCTCGGCGCCCGCGTCCAGCACGGCCATCATCACGTCGTCCTCGCTGGTGCCGGCCTTGGGCACGATCACCACGCCCTTGCGGGAGAACATGTACGACACCGAGCCGGCGTCGGCGAAGGAGCCGCCGTTGCGGGTCAGCGCGGTCCGCACCTCGGTCGCGGCGCGGTTGCGGTTGTCGGTCAGGCACTCGATGAGCAGCGCGACGCCGTTCGGGCCGTAGCCCTCGTACATGATCGTCTGGTAGTCGGCGCCGCCGGCCTCCAGGCCGGAGCCGCGCTTGACCGCGCGGTCGATGTTGTCGTTGGGGACCGAGTTCTTCTTCGCCTTCTGGATGGCGTCGTAGAGCGTCGGGTTACCGGCCGGGTCGCCGCCACCGGTCCGCGCGGCCACCTCGACGTTCTTGATCAGCTTGGCGAACATCTTGCCGCGCTTGGCGTCGATGACCGCCTTCTTGTGCTTGGTCGTCGCCCACTTTGAGTGGCCGGACATCTGTTACCTCCGTTGCTACCCGCCGTCTGCATCGACCGCACCGCACACGCCCCGCTCCCCGCCGGCGCACGCCGAGGTGCCGGTGATCTCTCTGCTGGGAGCCGCGGCGGGCTGATGGCCCTGCCGAATCTCGGCAATCCTACCGGCGGCCGGCGGGTCGCTGTCACGCGCCGCACGGCGCCGGCCCGTCCGATGCCGCCCGAACAGGCACAACACGGACGGGCCGGCCGGTCATTCCCCGAAGCCGTACGACCCCACCACCGTGAAGTCGAACGTGGCCCGCTCCTCGCACCGGTCCTCCAGGCCCGCCCGGTAGCGCCGGAACGACGCCAGCGACGGCAGCGGCCCCGGCAGCTCCGGGCCCATGGCCACGTCGACGAAGCTGCGTTCGTCGTCCAGCTGGAACGTCACGTAGCGCAGCCCTGCCGGCCGTACCCGGGCCACCTCGTCGTGGACCGCCCGGAGCAGGAGCAGGTGCTCCGACAGGTGCTCGGGACGGACCCGGTAGCGGATCATGATCGTCTCCACGCTCACCCCACCAGCTCGGGGCTGCCCTCGACGGCCGGGGGGCGGGCCCCGGCTCGCAGGGCGGCGGACCAGGTCACGATCTCGGTCAGCATGGTCGAGAACGACTCCTGGCGCCCCTCGCCGGGCGCCAGCACGCCGGGCGCCGTGGGATCGCCGGGATCGGATCCGGAGAAGTCGAAGTCGGTGAAGATCGAGATCGAGACCTGGGTGGGTACCACCGCCGCGCGCACCTCGGCCAGGATCAGCCGCAGGTGGTCGGCCGCCCGGTTGCCGCCCTGCACGCCATAGCTGAGCAGCCCGACCACCTTGTCGTTCCACTCGGCGTACAGGTAGTCGACGGCGTTCTTCAGCGCGGCGGGGATCGAGTGGTTGTACTCCGCGGTGACGAAGACGAACGCGTCGCAGGCGGCCACCACCCCGCTCCACCGACGGGTGTGCGGCTGCCGGTAGTCGCCGAACATCGCCGGCACGGGCTCGTCGAGCAGCGGCAACGCCTGCTCCGCCAGGTCGATCACCTCGACCTCGACGGCGCCGGAGCGTACCGCCGGGTGACGGGACGCCACCTGCGCGGCCCACTGGGCGACCGCGCCGCCGCGCCGGCCGGGTCGGGTGCTTCCCACGATCAGACCGATCCGGATCGGTCCTGCTGTCTGTGCAGTGCTCATGGCGACGATCGTCGGGGCGGCCAGCGCCGGTGGGGAGGCCGGCGCGAGGGTGGCCCTGCCGGGGCCACCCAACGGCGATGCCCCGGTGCCAGACTGGGCGGGTGATGGACGGAGAGTTGGGCGCGTTCCTGCGCAGCCGGCGGGAGGCCCGGCGGCCGGCCGACGTGGGTCTCGCCCCGGGTCCGCGCCGCCGCACGCCCGGTCTGCGCCGGGCGGAGCTGGCGACGCTGGCCCAGGTGAGCGTGGAGTACCTGACCCGGCTGGAGCAGGGGCGGGACACCCGACCCTCGCCGGAGATCCTCGCGGCGCTCGCCGACGCCCTGCTGCTCGACGACGCCGACCGGGACCACCTGCAACAGCTCGCCATGGTCAGCCACAGCCGGCAACTGTGCCCGGGCGAGCGACCGTCGGCCGCCCGCGCCGTCCGCCCGACGGTCCGGGCCGTGCTCGACGGGCTCCGCGACGCCCCGGCGTACGTGGTGAACCAGCTCAGCGACGTGCTGGCCTGGAACGACCCCTTCGACCGGCTGGCCCGCCCGCTGGGCCTGCTCGACGGCAGCCGGCCGAACCTGCTGTGGTTCACGCTCGCCGACGAACGCGCCCGCGACCACTTCCCGCAGTGGGCGGAGCTGGCCGACCAGCAGATCGCCGAGCTGCACCGGTTGCGCCGCGGCGACCCGGCCACCGACGCGTTCGCCGACCGGCTGGCCCGTACCGTCGGCGCGCCGTTCACCGAGCGGTGGGAGCGGCGTCCGGTGGCCGCCCCACGGACCGGCGTCCGGGAGCTGCGGCACCCGGAGGTCGGCCCGCTGCGGCTGGCCTACGAGACCCTGGAGCTCGCCGACGCCGCCCACCAGCGGATCGTCGTCCAGCTCCCGGCCGACGCCGCCTCCGCCGCCAACCTGGACCGGCTCCTCGGCCGGCGGCCCGGACGCCTGCGCTCCGTCGCCGGCTGACCGGCGCGGACGACTCGCGGACCGCTCAGGAGGCGGCCCGGACGAGTCGCGGACCGCTCAGGAGGCGGCCCGGACCAGTCCCACGAAGTAGCGGTGCAGCCGCAGGTCGCCGGTGAGTTCGGGGTGGAACGAGGTGGCCAGCAGGTTGCCCTGCCGCACCGCCACGATCCGGCCGGCGGCCGGGCCCTCGGTGACCGTGCCGAGCACCTCGACGCCCTCGCCGACCCGCTCCACCCAGGGCGCCCGGATGAACACCGCGTGGAACGGCCCGCCCTCGACGCCGCTGACCGCCACCGGCGCCTCGAACGAGTCCACCTGCCGGCCGAACGCGTTGCGCCGCACGGTCATCGCGATGCCGTCGAAGCCGCGCTGGTCCGGGCGGCCGTCGAGCACCTCCCGGGCCAGCATGATCATGCCGGCGCAGGAGCCGTAGACCGGCAGGCCGCCGGCGATCCGCTTGTCGATCGGCTCGCGCATCTCGAAGATGTCGGCCAGCTTGCTGATCGTGGTGGACTCCCCGCCGGGGATGACCAGCCCGTGCACCGCGTCCAGTTCCTCGGGCCGGCGGACCGGGCGGGCGTCCGCGCCCGCCCCGGTCAGCGCCGCGACGTGCTCGCGCACGTCGCCCTGGAGGGCGAGCACACCGATGGTGGGCCCGCTCATGGTCACCAGCCCCGCTCGGCCAGCCGGTGCGGCTGCGGGATCTCGTCGACGTTGATGCCGACCATCGCCTCGCCGAGACCACGGGAGACCTTGGCCAGCACGTCGGGGTCGTCGTGGAAGGTGGTGGCCTTCACGATCGCGGCGGCCCGCTGGGCCGGGTTGCCGGACTTGAAGATGCCCGAGCCGACGAAGACGCCCTCGGCGCCGAGCTGCATCATCATGGCGGCGTCGGCCGGGGTGGCGATCCCACCGGCGGTGAACAGCACCACCGGCAGCTTGCCGGTCTGGGCCACCTCCTTGACCAGCTCGTACGGGGCCTGGAGTTCCTTGGCCGCGACGTACAGCTCGTCCTCCGGCAGCGACTGGAGCCGGCGGATCTCCTTGCGGATCTTCCGCATGTGGGTGGTGGCGTTGGAGACGTCACCGGTGCCGGCCTCGCCCTTGGAGCGGATCATGGCCGCGCCCTCGGTGATCCGGCGCAGCGCCTCGCCCAGGTTGGTCGCGCCGCAGACGAACGGGACGGTGAACGCCCACTTGTCGATGTGGTTCTCGTAGTCGGCCGGGGTCAGCACCTCGGACTCGTCGATGTAGTCGACGCCGAGCGACTGGAGGATCCGGGCCTCCACGAAGTGACCGATGCGGGCCTTGGCCATCACCGGGATCGAGACGGCGTTGATGATGCCGTCGATCATGTCCGGGTCGCTCATCCGGGACACCCCGCCCTGGGCCCGGATGTCGGCGGGCACCCGCTCGAGCGCCATCACCGCGACGGCGCCGGCGTCCTCGGCGATCCGGGCCTGCTCGGCGTTGACCACGTCCATGATCACGCCACCCTTGAGCATCTCGGCCATGCCGCGCTTGACGCGGGCGGTGCCGACGACGGGGGCGCTGGTGTGCTGGGAAGTGGAGTCGGGCACGGGACATCGCTCCTCAGGCGTGCTCGGGGGGTGGCAGCGAAATGCTACGTCCGGCGCAACGCCGCTCCGACAGCCAATCAGACCCTCGGTGGCCTGCGATGTGGCCGCCGTCACCCGCCCTCCCGCCGGCCGAAGAGGCCGCGGCTCAGCCGGCCGGGACGTCCGCCGGGAGGGTGAGCGTGGGGTCGTCGATGTCGAAGTAGCGCGGCCACGGATGCCGGCGCCCCATCCGCAACAGCCGCACCAGTGGTCGCCGCCGGGCGGCCCGGGCGTCGCGGACCAGGTCGGTGTGCACCTGCCGGGCCAGGGCCAGCCGCCGGCTGGCCGCGATCACCGCCTCGCAGTCCGGATCGGCGGGGTCGAGCTGCACCGCCCGCAACTGCCGGGTGAGGTCGTTCTCGGCGGCCTCCCGCTCGTCGGGGTGGGCGTCCAGGGCGATCCGCGCGGCCGCGTACAGCTCGACGCCGTACCGCCGTTCGGCCAGCACCGCGGCGGCGGCGGCCCGGCGCAGCAGATGGGCGTCGAGCGCGCGGGCCGCCAGCTCCGCGCGCCCCTGCAGCCGCTCGACCCGGCCGGCGGTCCAGATCAGGTACGCCGCGACCAGCGCGACGACCAGGGTCGTGCCCACCACCCACCACATGCCCGGCATCGTAGTGCTGCTCCGTTTCGGTCTCCTCCGGCCCGTCGCCGGCCGACGCTCCGGTCACCCGAGCACCACGCACCACCCGGGTCAGCCCAGCCCCACCCACTCCGTGTCGATCACCCGCCCGTCGGTGGCCTCGATCGCCGCTGCGTATACCTCCAGAACCCGGCGGGCAACCACGGGCCAGTCGAAATTCGCCACCACCTGGTCGCCGCAGGCGGTCAGCTCGGCCCGCTGCCGCGGGTCGTCGAGCAGCTCGGTGAGCGCGGCGCGCAGCGCCACCGCGTCCCCGGTCGGGAAGAGCCGCCCCGCCCGGCCGCCGTCGAGGACCCGGCGGAACGCGTCGAGGTCGCTGGCCACCACGGTGGTCCCGGCCGCCAGCGCCTCGGTGAGGATCATGCCGAACGACTCGCCGCCGGTGTTCGGCGCCACGTAGAGGTGCACGCTGCGCAGCATGCGTGCCTTGTCCGCCTCGGAGACCAGCCCGAGGAAGGTCACCCGGTCGCGCAGCCCGGCCGGGAACCGGTCGTACAGGTCGTCCGGGTCGCCGGGCCCGGCCACCAGCAGCCGCAACCCGGGGCGCTGGGCGGCCAGCTCGACGAAGGCGTCCCGGAGCACCGGGAACCCCTTGCGCGCCTCGGTGAACCGGCCCAGGAAGCCGATCGAGCCACCCTCGCCCGGCGCGCACTCCCCCGGCCAGCCGGGCAGCGGCTCGGCGTCGGTGAACTTCGCGACGGCCACCCCGTTCGGGATCTCCACCGCCCCGCCGTCCATGTGCTCGACCTGCACCTTGCGGGCCAGCGCACTGACCGCGATCCGGGCGGTGATCCGCTCCAGCACGATCTGGAGCACGCCCTGCGCGGCGGCCAGCGCCCGGGACCGGGTCATCGCGGTGTGGAAGGTGGCCACCACCGGCCCTCGGGCGGAGAGCACGGCCAGCAGCGAGAGGCTGAGCGTGAGCGGCTCGTGCACGTGCAGCACGTCGAAGTCGCCGCGGGTGATCCAGCGCCGCACCCGGGCCGTGGAGACCGGCCCGAAGGCGATCCGGGCCACCGAGCCGTTGTACGGCAGCGGCACCGCCCGCCCGGCCGGTACCACGTACGGCGGCAGCGGGGAGTCCTCGTCGGCCGGGGCGAGCACGCTCACCTGGTGGCCCAGCCCGATCAGCGCCTCGGCCAGGTCCATGACGTGGTTCTGCACCCCACCGGGCACGTCGAACGAGTACGGACACACGATGCCGATCCGCACGTCAACGCCCTTTGTTCGCGACTGCCCGGATCCGCTCCGCCGTACTCCTCGCGCTCACGGTGTCACCTCAGTTCGCGACTGCGGGGCTCGCAAACCCGGCTCACTCCTCGCGCTCACGGTGTCACCTCAGTTCGCGACTGCGGGGCTCGCAAACCCGGCTCACTCCTCGCGCTCACCGCTACCTCTTCCTCAGAGCTGTCCGGTGGCCGGCGAGGGCAGCGCCACGCCGTCGACTGGGCCACGCTGGTCCAGCCACATCCGTTGCAACATGTGCCAGTCTTCCGGATGCCGGGCGATACCCGCCGCCAGACTGTCGGCGATCCGCTGGGTCAGCGACCGGACGCGCTCGTCGAGCGGGCCCTCCTCGGCGCCGGGCACCGGCAGCGGACCCACCAGCGACGCGCAGGCGGCGTCCGGCTCGTACCACATCGAGGCGACGTAGAGCGGCGCCCCGGTGCGCAGCGCGAGCAGCGCCGGCCCGGCCGGCATCCGGGTCCGGGCGCCGAAGAAGTCGACCTCCACGCCCCGGGCGGAGAGGTCCCGGTCGGCCAGCAGCGGCACCACCGCCCCGGCGCGCAGCCGGTCCACCAGCACGTCGAACGCCGGCCGGTCGCCGCCGTGGGTGGGCAGGATCTCCATGCCCAGGCCCCGGCGGAAAGCGAGGAACCGCTGGTAGACGCCCTCCGGCTTGAGCCGTTCGGCGACCGTGGTGATCGGCCAGCCGGTGGCCGCGACCCAGGCGCCGGCGGCGTCCCAGTTGCCCGCGTGCGGCAGCGCCACCACCGCGCCGCGGCCGGCCGCCACGTCGGCGGCGAGCAGCTCCTCGCCGTCGAGCCGGAACCCGGCCAGGATCTCCCGGCGGCTCAGCGAGGGCAGCCGGAACGCCTCCATCCAGTACCGGGCGTACGACCGCAGCCCGGCCCGGACCAGCTCGTCCAGCTCGGGCTCGGGCAGGTCGGGGCCGACCACCCGGCGCAGGTTGGCCCGCAGTCGGGCGCCGCCGCCCCGGCGGTGGGCGCGGTCCGCGCCCGCCCGGAACGCCGCGGCCACGACGGGCCGCGGCAGCGCGCGGATCACCCGCCAGCCGGCGACGTAGCCGAGCTCGGTGAGATTCACCGATTTCCGTCCGGGGTGTGGATGCGCTGGGCCTGCCGGTACACGTGCAGCATCCGCTGGCCGACCGTGAAGATCGACACGGCGGCGAGCAGCCAGAGCGCGATCTCCAGCGCCGGGTCGAGGCCGAGGCCGGTGAGCAGCCCGCCGACGCCGACGATGAGCAGCCGCTCGGTGCGCTCGGCGATGCCCACGTTGCAGGTCATCCCGACGCCCTCGGCGCGCGCCTTGACGTACGAGACCAGCGCGCCGGCGGCCAGGCAGAGCAGCGCGGCGGCGACCCCGGAGTACTGATGCTCGGTGGCCAGCCAGTACGCCACGGCGCCGAAGACCGCGCTGTCGGCGACCCGGTCCATGCTCGAGTCGAGGAACGCGCCGAACTTGGTGGACCCCCCGCTCATCCGGGCCATCGTCCCGTCGAGCAGGTCGGTGAGCGCGAAGACGGTGACGATCAGGGCCCCGGCGACCAGATGACCGCGGGCACCGAAGCCGAGTGCGCCGACGAGCACCCCGAGGGTGCCCGCCACGGTGACCGCGTTGGGAGTTACGCCCGCTCGGAGCAGGCCGCGTGCGACCGGCTCGACGACACGGGCCATCCCCGCGCGGGCCGACACTTGGAAGATCTTCGCCATGGCGGTCCCACGATAACGGTCCGACCAGCGCCGGCTCTACGGCCGGTCAGGCGAGCCGCCCTTGTGCCGGCCGGGCATCGGGTGTGAGATCGAGCCGGGAGGTGAGCCAACTCACCCGCCCGCCCGTCACGTACCCGGAATCCAGCAGACAGCGGAGGATATCGCCGCGGGACCCGCCCCGGGCCGCTTCCCCGTCGCGCGCGGCGGTCGCCACCACCACCGGCTGAGGGAGGTGCGCCCCATGGCGCAGAAGAATCAGGAGAAGGGGATCACCGGCGGCGCGCCGGTGGTGACCGAACCCGGCAGGGTCCGCAACGTGGTGCTCGTCGGGCACTCCGGAGCGGGCAAGACGACACTGGTCGAGGCGCTGCTCGCGGCGAGCGGCACGATCGCCCGGGCCGGCACGGTCACCGACGGCACCACGGTCTGCGACCACGACCCGGCGGCGGTACGCCAGCAGCGCTCGGTGAGCCTGGCCTGCGCGCCGCTGCTGCACGACGGCACCAAGGTCAACCTGCTGGACACCCCTGGCTACGCCGACTTCGTCGGTGAGCTGCGCGCCGGCCTGCGGGCCGCCGACGCCGCGCTCTTCGTGGTCTCCGCGGTGGACGGGATGGACGCCGCCACCGCCGCGCTGTGGGAGGAGTGCGCCGCGGTCGACATGCCCCGGGCGGTGGCCGTCTCCCGGCTCGACCACCCGCGCGCCGACTTCGACGAGGCGGTGGCGCTCTGCCAGCGGGTGTTCGGAGACAACGTGCTCCCGCTCTACCTGCCGATGCTCGGCGACGACGGCGTCTCCACCGTCGGCCTGCTGGGCCTGATCACCCGGCGGGTCTTCGACTACACCGCCGGCCACCCGCCGGTGGTCCGCGACCCGGACCCGGAGCACCTGCCGGCCATCGCCGAGTCCCGCAACGAGCTGATCGAGGGGATCATCGCCGAGAGCGAGGACGAGTCCCTGATGGACCGCTACCTCGGCGGCGAGGAGATCGGCACGGAGATCCTCATCGAGGACCTGGAGAAGGCCGTCGCCCGCGGCCACTTCTACCCGGTGGTGCCGGTCTGCGCGGAGACCGGGGTCGGGCTGGACGCGCTGCTGGAGGTGCTCACCGCCGGCTTCCCGTCGCCGCTGGAGCACGAGCTGCCGGCGGTGAGCGGGGTGGACGGCTCCCCCCGCCCGCCGCTGACCTGCGACCCGGACGGCCCGCTGGTGGCCGAGGTGGTCAAGACCACCATCGACCGGCACGTCGGCCGGGTCTCCCTGGTCCGGGTCTTCTCCGGCACGCTGCGCCCGGAGCAGACGGTGCACGTCTCCGGTCACGGCCTGGCCGAGCGCGGCCACCCCGACCACGACGCCGACGAGCGGGTCGGGCACATCTACACCCCGCTGGGCGCGAGCCTGCGCGAGGTGGCCAGTTGCGTGGCCGGCGACATCTGCGCGATCACCAAGTCGGGCAGCGCGGAGACCGGCGACACCATCTCGGCCAAGGACGAGCCGCTGCTGATCGCCCCCTGGGAGATGCCCGAACCGCTGCTGCCGGTGGCGATCGTCGCGAAGAGCCGGGCCGACGAGGACGCGCTGGCCCGCAACCTGGCCCGGCTGGTCGCCGGGGACCCGACGATGCGGCTGGACCGCAACGCCGAGACCCACCAGTTGGTGCTCTGGTGCATGGGCGAGGCGCACGCCGACGTGGTGTTGGAGCGGCTGCGCGCCGGTGGGGTCGAGCTGGACACCGAGCCGGTCCGGGTGTCGCTGCGGGAGACGTTGACCGCCCCGGCCAAGGGGCACGGCCGGCACGTCAAGCAGTCCGGCGGGCACGGCCAGTACGCCGTCTGCGACATCGAGGTGGAGCCGCTGCCGCGCGGCGCCGGCTTCGAGTTCGTCGACCGGGTGGTCGGCGGGGCGGTGCCGCACAACTACATCCCCTCCGTCGAGAAGGGGGTACGGGCCCAGATGGAGCGCGGCCTGGTGGCCGGTCACCCGGTGGTCGACCTGCGGGTGACGCTCTTCGACGGCAAGGCGCACAGCGTCGACTCCTCCGACGCGGCCTTCCAGACCGCCGGCGCGCTGGCACTGAAGGACGCGGCCGAGAAGGCCCAGCCGGTGCTGCTGGAGCCGGTCGACGAGGTGGTCATCCGGGTGCCCGACTCGGCGGTCGGCTCGGTGATGGGCGACCTGTCCGGCCGGCGCGGCCGGGTGCTGGGCACCGAACCGGACCCGGACGGCGAGGGGCGCACCCTGGTGCGCGCCGAGGTGCCCGCCACCGAGCTGCTCCGGTACGCCGTCGAGCTGCGCTCGATGACCTCGGGCACCGGCACCTTCCGCCGCCGGTTCGCCCGCTACGAGCCGATGCCCACCCACCTGGCCGACCAGATCCGCAAGGAACACGCCACCCGCGCCTGACCCCCGCCACCCCGCTCCTGCCGGCCCTCTCCCGGGCCGCGCCCGCCTAGAGGCCGCACTTTCCCCGAAAGTGCGGCCTCGCGCTGGGCTGAGGGCCCCCTTTCCCGGACGAGGGCCCTCGCGCTTTCCCCGGACCAGGGGCCTCGCGCCGGATCGAGCGCACTCCCCGAGAGGAGGGCCCGGCCCCGTCCCGGGCTGCGCCCGCCGGAGGCCGCACTTTCCCTGGAAGTGCGGCCTCGCGCCGGGTCGAAGGCCCTCTTTCCGTGCGAGTGGGCTGGCGCCGCACACCGCCGGCCCGGCGCTCGGGCGCCGGGCGAGGTGGGGTTACGGGTGGGTGGCGGGGAGGGTGGGGCTGGGCCAGTAGGGGCGGTCGGCGGATCGCAGCGCCGCCGCCCGGACGGCCGCCAGCTGGCGCTCCACCTCGGCGAACTGGTCCGGCGGCAGCGGCCCCCAGCGCAGGGCGGCGGCGTTCTCCTCGACCTGGGCGACGGTACGGCAGCCGGGGATCGGCACGCTCCGGCCGCTGCGCGTCCAGATCCAGCCCAGCGCGCCCTGGGCCAGGGTGCGCCCGTCGCCGGTCAGCGCCGCCCGCACCGCGACGACCCGGCGCAGCCACTCCGGCGCCGGCCGGCCGCCGCGGAACCACTCCAGCCAGCCCGGCGCGACGCCGCGCACGTCGTCGCGGGGCAGCGTGGAGCCGGCGGTGTACTTGCCGGTGAGCAGGCCCATCCCGAGCGGCCCCCGGACGACGCTGGCCAGGTCGTACTTGTCGCAGACGGCGAGCAGCTCGGGGGCGTCGCGGAGCACCGAGAGGGCGTGCTGCACGGCGGTGGCGCGCGGGGCGCCGTGGCCGAACGCGGCGGCCCGGTCGGGGCGGTCGGTGCTCCAGCCGTACGCCCGGACCAGGCCCTCGGCGACCAGGTCCTCCAGGGTGGCGACCAGCGCCTCGGCCCGGGGCACCGGCAGGTCGGCCAGGTGCAGCTGGTAGAGGTCGATCCAGTCGGTGCCCAGCCGGCGCAGCGAGTCGTGCACCGCCCGTCGCAGGTACGCCGGGGAGGCGTCCTCGCCGGTCGCCTGCCGGGTCGCCTCGTCGAAGGTGTAGCCCCACTTGGTGGCGATCACCGCCTCGTCCCGCCGGCCGGCGAGCGCCCGGCCGAGGATCCGCTCGCTGTGCCCCGCCCCGTACGCGTCGGCGGTGTCGAAGAGGGTGACCCCGAGGTCCAGCGCGCGCCGCACGGCCCGTACCGACTCCTCGTCGTCGACCGCGCCCCAGCCCAGCGGCTGGCTGCCCTCGGCCCACGGGCCACCGATCGCCCAGCACCCCATCCCGAGGGCACTGACCTCGATGCCGCTGCGACCCAACGTCCGCGTGCTGACTGCCATCGCCAGATCGTGCCACCCGCCGGGCCCGCACGGGTGGCAGCCGGCCGATTCAGGACGGCCAGGCGCGAGCCAGCAGTTCCCGGGTGTCGCCGAGCAGTTGGGGCAGCACCTTGGTGCGGCCGATCACCGGCATGAAGTTGGCGTCCCCGCCCCACCGCGGCACCACGTGCTGGTGCAGGTGCGCGGCGATCCCGGCACCTGCGACGCCGCCCTGGTTCATGCCGAGGTTGAACCCGTGCGCGTTGCTGACCTTGCGGATCACCCGCATCGCGGTCTGCGTGCAGGTCGCCAGCTCGACGGTCTCGGCCGCGTCCAGGTCGGTGTAGTCGGCGACGTGCCGGTAGGGGCAGACCAGCAGGTGACCGGGGTTGTACGGGTAGAGGTTCAGCACCACGAAGACGTGCTCGCCCCGGGCCACCACCAGGCTCTCCTCCGGCGGCCGCCCCGGCGCCAGGCAGAACGGGCAGCCGGTGGGCTTCTCGTAGCCGCCCTCGGGCCGGTCCTCCCCGGAGATGTAGGTCATCCGGTGCGGCGTCCAGAGCCGCTCCAGGCCGTCGGCCATGCCGCTGTCCGTGTGCCGTTCCGCCCCAGTCACACGCCGATCCTACGGACCCGGCCCGGCCGGCTGCGACGGCCGCCGGCCTTCCCGTTCGGGGTCACCGGTGGTGGCGGCCACCACTTAGCGGCGGGAAACTCTGTGGCTGCAAATTATTGACGAGTGCATGGCCAGGTCTGAAAATCCCATACATCTATGTACTTCCATTTACCGATGGAGGGCTCCATGTTCCGACGGCTCGGCAGGTTCTTCGCGGCGCTCGCGCTGGCCGCCGCCACCACGGTGGTCGGCGTCACCCTCACCCCCGGGGCGGCGCACGCCGACGGCTGCTACACCTGGGGACGGACGCTGTCCCAGGGGATGTCCGGCGAGGACGTCCGGCAACTCCAGATCCGCGTCGCCGGCTACCCCGGCTACGGCGCGGTGCTCACCCTCGACGGCGCGTACGGCCCGGCCACCAAGTCGGCGGTGACCCGCTTCCAGCAGGCGTACGGCCTCTCCGCGGACGGCATCGCCGGCCCGCAGACGTTCAACAAGATCTACGCGTTGCAGGACGACGACTGCACGCCGGTGAACTTCAGCTACGCGGAGTTCAACGACTGCAACAGCGACTGGTCCGGCGGCGCGGTGTCGGCCAGCACGGCCCGGTTCAACGCCCGGGTGTCGATGTGGAAGCTCCAGGCCATGCGGCACGCGCTCGGCGACCAGCAGATCATCGTGACCAGCGCGTTCCGCAGCTACGCCTGCAACACCGCGGTCGGCGGGTCGTCGACCAGCCGGCACCTCTACGGCGACGCCGTCGACCTGGGCGCCGGCCCGCACTCCCTGTGCCGGCTCGCCCAGCAGGCCCGCAACCACGGCTTCAACGAGATCCTCGGCCCCGGCTACCCGGGGCACAACGACCACACCCACGTCGCGCACAAGTCGACCCGGACCTGGTCCGCGCCGACCTGCGGCATCTGACGCCGGTGCCCCCGCCGCGTCATCGGCGCGGCGGGGGCACCCGCGGCGTCACTGCTGGGCCGACGGCCCGATGTTGCTCCGCGTGGTGACCACGTCCAGCACGTGGGCCACCGCCTCGGCCATCGGCACCCCGTTGCGCTGCGAGCCGTCCCGGTAGCGGAACGAGACGGTGCCGGCCGCCACGTCGTCGTCGCCGGCGATCACCATGAACGGGATCTTCTGCTGCTGGGCGGTACGGATCTTCTTCTGCATCCGGTCGTCGCCGGTGTCCACCTCGGCCCGGATCCCCTCGGCGCGCAGCGCCGCCACGAACCCGTGCAGGTAGTCGGCGTGCTCGTCACGGATCGGGATGCCGACCACCTGCACCGGGGACAGCCAGGCCGGGAAGGCGCCGGCGTAGTGCTCGGTGAGCACCCCGATGAACCGCTCGATCGAGCCGAACTTGGCGCAGTGGATCATCACCGGCTGCTGCCGGGTGCCGTCGGCCGCCTGGTACTCCAGCCCGAAGCCCTTCGGCTGGTTGAAGTCGTACTGGATGGTCGACATCTGCCAGGTGCGGCCGATCGCGTCCTTGGCCTGCACGGAGATCTTCGGGCCGTAGAAGGCCGCGCCGCCCGGGTCGGGGACGAGTTCGAGCCCGGTCTCCTGCGCGCACTGCTCCAGCACCGCGGTCGCCGTCGCCCAGTCCTCCTCCGAGCCGACGAACTTGTCCGGCCGGGACTCGTCCCGGGTCGACAGCTCCAGGTAGAAGTCGGTGATGCCGAAGTCGCGGAGCAGGCCGAGCACGAACGCCAGCAGGTGCTTGACCTCGGCGGGCGCCTGCTCCCGGGTGCAGTAGGAGTGCGAGTCGTCCTGGGTGAAGCCGCGCACCCGGGTCAGGCCGTGGATGACGCCCGACTTCTCGTACCGGTAGACCGACCCGAACTCGAACAGCCGCATCGGCAGCTCGCGGTAGGACCGCCCGCGCGACCTGTAGATCAGGTTGTGCATCGGGCAGTTCATCGCCTTGAGGTAGTAGTCGCTGCCCTCCATCTGCATCGGAGGGAACATCGTGTCCTTGTAGTAGGGCAGGTGGCCCGAGGTGTGGAAGAGGCCCTCCTTCGAGATGTGCGGGGTCCCGACGTACTGGAAGCCCTCCTCGATGTGGCGGGCCCGGACGTAGTCCTCCATCTCCCGCTTGAGCACGCCGCCCTTGGGGTGGAAGACCGCCAGCCCGGAGCCGATCTCGTCGGGGAAGCTGAACAGGTCCAGGTCCGCGCCGAGCTTGCGGTGGTCGCGCCGGGCGGCCTCCTCCAGCAGCTTCAGGTACGCCTTCAGCTCGTCCCGGGTCGGCCAGGCGGTGCCGTACACCCGCTGCAGCTGCGGGTTCTTCTCCGACCCCCGCCAGTACGCGGCGGCCGAGCGCATCAGCTTGAACGCGCCGATCAGCCGGGTGTTCGGCAGGTGCGGGCCACGGCACAGGTCGGACCAGCAGACCTTGTCCTCGCCGGCGGCCAGGTTGTCGTAGATGGTCAGCTCGCCGCCGCCGACCTCCATCACCTCGGAGGAGTCCAGGCCCTCGCCCTTGACGTCGATCAGCTCCAGCTTGAACGGCTCGGCGGCCAGCTCGGCCTTCGCCTCGTCCAGGCTGCGGAAGCGCCGCCGGCGGAACCGCTGGCCGGACTTGATGATCTCCTGCATCCGCTTCTCGAGCCGGGCCAGGTCGTCCGGCTGGAACGGCTTGTCGACGGCGAAGTCGTAGTAGAAGCCGTTCTCGATCGGCGGGCCGATGCCGAGCTTGGCCTCCGGGAAGACGTCCTGCACGGCCTGGGCGAGCACGTGCGCGGTGGAGTGGCGCAGCACGTTCAGCCCGTCCGGGGAGTCCAGGCTGACCGGCTCGACCTCGGTGTCGACGGCCGGCATCCAGTCCAGGTCGTGCAGCACGCCCTGCGGGTCGCGGACCACGACGATCGCCTTCGGACCGGCGGCGGGCAGCCCGGCCGCGGCCACCGCGTCGGCCGCCGTGGTCCCGGCGGCGACGACGACGGGGTCGGCCACGGCGGGGGTACGGGGTGCGGACACGGTGACTCCTCCAGCAGACGGAACGGATGGACGCCGACGAGCGGCTCCTGCCGATGCTATCGGTCGTGCTCGCCGGCCCGGCCGGCGACGCCCACCGCCCAGCGGCCAATCGTCGATCCGCCCGGCGCCAGCGGACACCGCGAGCACCGGGCACCGGGCACCGGGCACCGGGCACCGGGCACCGGGCACCGGGCACCGGGCACCGGGCACGTTGAACCATTCCGGCGCGCGATCCGAACTACCGGGTGTGGCCGGAAACCGGTGCCGGCCGCGCGGAGACGGATGGGGACCCGAAGATGGCGATGACACGCGGCCTGGGCCGTCGGGCCGGGGCGGTGGCCGCCCTGGCCGCGGCCGCCGTGCTGACCTGGCCCGCCACGGCGGACGCGGCGGACGTGACCACCAACCCGACGCAGGCCCGCCAGGGCGACGCGGTGAAGCTGGAGTTCGTGGTGCCCGAGGAACGGCCCGGCACCCGGACCGACCGGGTCGAGGTCCGGCTGCCGGCCGACGCGCCGATCGCCGAGGTGTACCCGATGTCGGTCGACGGCTGGGCACCGCGGATCACCTCCCGCCGGCTGGACCAGCCGGTGACCGGCCTGCACGGCGTCCGGCTGGACACCGTCACCAGCGCCGTGACCTGGACCCGGATGCCCGGATCGGGCACCGCGCCGGCCCGGCTCACCCTCTCCATGGGGCCGCTGCCGCAGGTGGACCGGCTCACCTTCCAGGTGATCCAGACGTACGCCGACGGCACGGTGGTCCGCTGGGCCGACCCGGCCGGGGCACACCGGGCGCCGGTGCTGACCCTGTCCCCCGCGGCCGCCGGGGCGGTCGCCGGGCACGGCGGGCACGCCGCTCCGCCGCCCGGCGGGGCGGAGGCCGGGGTCACGGCGCCCGGTTCCGCCGGGGGCGCGCCGGCGGCGGGGACGGACGGCGGCGGGAACGCCGACGCCCTACTCGCCGCCGGGCTGCTCGCCGGGCTGGGCGGCGGAGCGGCGATCGGTTGGCTGGCGAGCCGGTGGCGCCGCCGGGAGCCGACCGCCCCGATCGACCGGTCCGTGCTCGACGAGGAACCAGCCGCGGCGACCGACACTCCGGTCGCGGCGGCCGGCCCCCGGATCGAGGCGGCCGAAAGCCAGGCCGCGGCGGCCGGCCGCCAGCCGGCGGCCCGCAGCCGGACGACGGCCGACACCCGGGCGGCGGCGCCGCTGGGCGCCGACCCGACCACGGGGGTCCCGGCCGACCGCAAACCGACACCCGCCGACGGGAGCCCGGCACCGGCCGAGGGCGGCCCGAAACCCGCCGGTGCGGACGGCCCGGCATCCCGGCCGGCCGAGCCGGTGCGAAGCGACGCGGATGCGGGATCGCGCCCACCGGTCGGCGCCCTGCGCGGTTCCGCGCCCATCTGAGCCAGGCCGACCGGCGCCCCGCACGGATCCGCGCTAAAGGCGGTGCGGCATGCCGATCATCAGCAGCGGGACCAGCACCACGCCCGCGCGGTCAGCCGAGCCAGTCCGGCAGCGGCTCGCGGGCGGCCAGCCACTGCGTCGGCACGCCACCCGGGGTGCCCACCCCGGTGTGCGCGGCCACCACCGCGCCGGCGATCGCCGCCGTGGTGTCGACGTCGCCGCCCGCCTCGACGCAGGCGCGGATCGCCGCCGGGTAGTCGTCCAGGTGCACCGCGGCCACCCAGAGGGTGAAGGCGACGGTGTCCTGGGCGGTCACCCGGGAGCCGTTGCCGAGCGCGTCGACCACCGCCGGCAGCGGCCGGCCGAGCAGGTCCACCGCGCGGCGTACGCCCCGGTGCACCTCGCTGCCCGGGTCGAGCAGCGCGGCCACCGCGGCCAGCAGCCGGTCCGGCGCCGGGCGGTACCCGTCCAGCCGGGCGCGGGTGGCCAGCGCGGCGGCCACCGCCACCGCGACCGCCCCGGCGATCCCCTCCGGGTGGGCGTGGGTCACCTCGGCCGAGGCGCGGGCCTGCGCCGCCGCCCGGGCCGTCGAGTCGGCGAACCACGCGCCCAGCGGGCCGACCCGCATCGCCGCGCCGTTGCCGCACGAGCCCTGCCCGTCGAACGCGGACGCGGCGGCCACCGGCCACGGCGTGCCGGTGCGGATCAGCCGCAGGATGGTCACCGCGCCCGGCCCGTACCCCCGGTAGGGCTCGCAGCGCTCGGCGAACGCGGCGGCGAGCGCGTCCCGGTCGATCCGGCCGGCGTCGGCCAGGGCGGCCACCACCGAGCAGGCCATCTCGGTGTCGTCGGTCCACTCCCAGGGCGGCGGGGGGAGCTTCCCGGCGGCCAGGTCGGCCGGGCGCCGGCCGGGGACGAAGAACTGCGAGCCGAGCGCGTCGCCGACCGAGAGACCGGCGAGGCTGTCCCGGGCGAGGGCCAGGCGGGTGTCGGAAAAGAGGGTGAAGGACATCGTTGTACCAGCTTGCCGGGTTGGCAGGAGCGCCGCAACGCGATCAACTTGCCACGGGCAGTACCGTCTTGCTGTGGCCACCGTGCTCCTGGTCGAAGATGATCACGTCGTACGCGGCGCGATGCTGCGGTCCCTCGCCGACCGGGGGCACGCCGTGCACGCCGTCGGCACGGCGCTGGACGCGCTGCGCCGGGTGGCCGCCGAGACACCCGACCTCGTCGTCCTCGACCTCGGCCTGCCCGACCTGGACGGCTCGGACGCGCTGCGGATGCTGCGCGGCATCACCGACGTGCCGATCATCATCGCCACCGCCCGCGACGACGAGCAGTCCGTGGTCCGCCTGCTGCGCGCCGGCGCCGACGACTACATGGTCAAGCCGTTCACCGGCGCCCACCTGGACGCCCGGATCACCACCGTGCTGCGCCGGGCCGGCCGGGCCAGCCGGACCGTCCAGCCGGCCGTGCACGTCGTCGGCGGGCTCCGGGTGGACGTCGGCGAGCGCAGCGCGCACCTCGACGGTGAGCCCCTGGCGCTGACCCGCAAGGAATTCGACCTGCTGGCGTATCTCGCCGCACGTCCGGGCCGGGTAGTGTCCCGCCGGGAGCTCTTGGAGGAGGTATGGCGGCAGCCATCGGTCGGCGAGGATCAGACCATCGACGTTCACCTGTACTGGCTGCGCCGCAAAATGGGCGAGTCCGCGGCGAAGCCGCGCTACCTGCGCACCGTGCGGGGGGTCGGCTTCCGGCTGGTGGCACCGGACTGAGGATCACGCTGGCCCTGCTCACGGCCGGCATGTCGGCCCTGGCCGCGTTCGCCTTCCTGATTCCGCTCGGCACGGTCCTCGACGACCGGGCCCGGGACGAGGCGGTGGCGGACGCCGCCCGGCGCGGCGCGCTGGTGACCGGGGCGCTCGCGGTCAGCACCGACCCGGCCGTGGTGCTGCGCGCCGTGCAGGCCAGCGGCGACGACCCGGCCACCCGGCCGGTGGTGCACGGGCTGGGCCTCGACGAGTCGGCCGCCCGGGCCCGCCCGGCGGACCTGGACCGGGCCCGGTCGGAGCGCCGCTCGCTCGTCGCCGACGTGGACGGGGGCGTGGTCCGGCTCGACCCGGTGGTGCTCGGCGACCGGACGGCAGTGGTCGAGGTGTTCGTGCCGGAGTCGGACGGTGGCCTCGCCGGGCGCTGGCTGCTGCTGCTCGGGGTGGCCGCCGCGCTGACCGGCGCGGCGGTGCTGGTGGTCGACCGGGTCGCCGCGCGGGCCGTCGAGTCGGCCCAGGGCCTGGCCAAGGCGGCGCTCGCGGTCGGCGACGGCGACCTCGGCGTACGCGTCGAGCCGAGCGGGCCGCGCGAGCTGGCCGAGGCGGGTCACGCCTTCAACCGGATGGCCGACCGGCTGGTGGTCTCCCGCACCGACGAGCGGGAGCTGGTGGCGGACCTGTCGCACCGGCTGCGCACCCCGCTGACCGTGCTGCGCCTGGACGCCGAGGCGCTGGAGTCCGACGACACCAGCGTGGGCACGTTCAGCGAGGCGGAACTGGACCGCCGGCGCACCATCCGCCGGATCCGCCAGGCGATCGTCACCCTGGAAGGCGAGATCGACGTACTGATCAAGACCACCCGCAAGGCGGTCGCCCACGAGACCGGGCCGGCCATGTGCGACGTCAGCGAGGTGGTCCGGGACCGGATGGTGTTCTGGGCGGCGCTCGCCGGCGACCAGAACCGCCCGCACCGCGTGATCGGCGCCCAGCTGCGCATCCCCGCCCCGGTGCCCCGGGCCGAGCTGGCCGCCGCGCTGGACGCGGTGATCGGCAACGTGTTCCGGTACACGCCCCAGGGCACCGCGTTCGAGGTGGCGGTGTCCCGGCGGGACGGCTACGTGGCCATCCGGATCGACGACGCCGGACCCGGGATCGCCAACCCCGACCGGGCGCTGCGCCGCGGCGCCAGCGACCAGGGCTCGACCGGCCTCGGGCTGGACATCGCCAAGCGGGTGGCGTTGCAGGCCAACGGCTCGGTGAGCATCGACCGGGCCCGGCTGGGCGGGGCCAGCGTGGTGATGCTGCTCGCCGACCCGGAGGCGGCGCCGCGCCAGGTCAACCGGTTCGGGCTGGTCGGCCGGATGGCCCGGGAGGCGCGCGAGCAGAAGAGCGCCGGCCGCCGCTGGCCCCGCCAGCGCCCCTCCGCCGGCTGACGTCCCGGCCACCGACCGCACCCGCGCTGGGTTCGGGTGCATCTGTTGTCGCTGGAACGACAACAGATGCACCCGAACGCGGGCGAGGCGGCGTCGAGTGGCGTCGGATGAACGCTCGCCGGCTCCGGCCGGCCGCTGGCGGCAGGTCGGCGGCCGACGGCACCGGCCCGCAGGCGCAGCCGACGGCACCGGCCCGCAGGCACAACCGGCGGCACCGGCCCGCAGGCGCAGCCGGCGGCACCGGCCCGCAGGCGCGGCCGGCTGGGCCGGCGGCGTCCGTCGCCGCCCGGGTTCCAGCCGCCGGACGAACCGTCGCCGGCTCCGGCCGGGTGCTGCCGGCGGGGCGGCGGCTGTGGGGCGGCGCAAGTCTTCCTTAGGTCTCGGTTAACGGCGCCGCCGCGCCGGCCCGGGACTGTCACGATCAGTACGAACCCATCAGTTCCACCGGAATGTTGCCCCGTGCACCCACCGCCGGTGGAGCCGTGCGCGCGGCGGGAGAAACGGTCCCCCCACACCTGCTCCCGCCGCGCGCCCACCTCTTCCACCCCCACCCCGGCGGCGTCCACCGCGCAGGCCCACCCGCCGGCACCGCCCTGACCCGGGCCGCTGCCGGCCGTGTCGGTGAAGGTCACGCTCGAACACGGATGGAGTGGCCTCCGGCGGCGGGAAGGCCACTCCATCCCTGTTCTTGCGCGATCGTGGCCGCGGCGAGCGGCCAGGGCGCGGTCGCCGCCGGGCGGTGGCGCGGCGCCGCCGGGCGGTGGCGTGGCCGGGGCGGTCAGCCGCGGTGGGTGGCCAGGTAGGCGTCGATCTCGGCGTCGATCCGCTGCTTGCCGGCCGGGTCGAGGAACGAGGCGGTCACCGCGTTGCGGGCCAGCGCCGCCAACCCCTCCGGGCCGACGTCCAGCAGCCGGGCCGCGACCGCGTACTCGTCGTTGAGGGTGGTGCCGAACATCGGCGGGTCGTCGGAGTTGACGGTGACCAGCACCCCGGCCTCGACCAGCCGCCGCAGCGGGTGCTCGTCGAGGCTGGCCACGGCCCGGGTGCGCACGTTGGAGGTCGGGCAGACCTCCAGCGCGATCTGCCGCTCGGCCAGGTGGCCGAGCAGTTCCGGGTCCTGCGCGGCGGAGATGCCGTGCCCGATCCGCTCCGCGCCGAGCT
Source organism: Micromonospora desertarenae (assembly GCF_056150265.1). Classification (NCBI taxonomy): domain Bacteria; kingdom Bacillati; phylum Actinomycetota; class Actinomycetes; order Micromonosporales; family Micromonosporaceae; genus Micromonospora; species Micromonospora desertarenae. The sequence goes on along the minus strand of NZ_JAXCFQ010000010.1, from coordinate 20,992 downwards.
CGCGCAGCGCGTCCCAGACGGTCTGCGGGCCGGTGGTCTCCCCGGCGTGCGGCACCGACCGCAGCCCGGCCGCCCGGGCCTGGTCGAAGTACGGCTTGAACTGCGGCCGGGGCACGCCGATCTCGGGGCCGCCCAGGCCGAAGCTGATCAACCCGTCCGGCTTCTCCGCCAGGCTGATCCGCAGGGTCTCCTCGGCCGCCGGCAGGCCGGCCTCGCCGGGGATGTCGAAGCACCAGCGCAGCTCGATGCCGAAGTCCGCCGCGGCCCGCTTGCGGGCGTCCTCGATCGCCTCGCAGAACGCCGGGGCCGGGATCCCGCGGTGCACGTGCGAGTAGGGCGTGACGGTCAGCTCGGCGTAGCGGACCTGCTGGCGGGCCAGTTCCCGGGCCACCTCGTGGGTGAGCAGCCAGACGTCGTCCTGGTCCCGGATCAGGTCCACGACGCTGAGGTAGACCTCGATGAAGTGGGCGAAGTCGCGGAACGCGAAGTAGTCGGCCAGCGCCGCCGGGTCGGCCGGCACCGGGCTGCGCCCCTCGTGGCGGGCGGCCAGCTCGGCGACGATCCGGGGCGAGGCGGAGCCGACGTGGTGCACGTGCAGCTCCACCTTGGGCAGTCCGGCGATGAACGTGGGCAGGTCGGTCACAGGTTCTCCTCGGCACGGGCGCCGGTACGGGCCACGACGAAGACGCGGCGGAACGGGAAGTACACCTGACCCTGCCGTACCGGGTACGCCTGGGCGAGGCGTACCCCCAGCTCGGCCCGGAAGTCCGCCCAGCCGGCGGCGTCCAGGGCGGCCCGGACGGGCCGCAGCGCGGTTCCCTCCATCCAGGCCAGTACGGGGTGGTCCGCCTCGGCGCGGGCCGGCAGCAGGTGCACGTAGGTAGTCTCCCAGGCGTCCACCGCGCAGCCGGCACCGGTCAGCAGCCGGGCGTAGTCGACCGGATCGTCCACCGGGGCCTCGCGCAGCAGCGGGGCCAGCTCGGTGCGCCAGGCCGGCCGGCCGGCGACCTCGCGCAGCGCCCGGTGCGAGGGGGCGTCGAAGTTCCCCGGCACCTGCACCGCCAGCCACGCCCCGGCGGGCAGCTCCCGGGCCCAGCGGACGAGCAGCTCCTGGTGACCGGGGACCCACTGGAGCACCGCGTTGGCCACCACCACGTCCACGTCCGGGTCGGGGCGCCAGTCCCGTACATCGGCGACGGCGAAGCGGACCGGGGCGGCCAGCGCGGCGGCGCGTTCGACCATCTCGGGCGACGAGTCCAGCCCGACCACCCGGCTGGCCGGCCAGCGCGCGGCCAGGGTGGCGGTCAGCTGGCCGGGGCCGCAGCCGAGGTCGACCACCGCGCGCGGCCGGTCCGCCGCCACCCGGGCGAGCAGGTCGTGGAACGGCCGGGAGCGCTCGTCGCCGTAGCGCAGGTACGTCGTCGGATCCCACATGCCAGCCTCCCAAACCGTACGTCCGTCTTGTTTACGGTACGGCCGGTTGGGCGGGCCGGCAAGGACCTCACTAGGCTCTCCGACATGGAGCAGCGCACCTTCCACCGGCTGGGCCGGGACGTCGGCGTGATCGGCCTCGGCGCCTGGCAGCTCGGCGCCGACTGGGGCACGGTCAGCGAGGACGACGCGACGGGCGTGCTCACCGCCGCCGTCGAGGCCGGCGTGACCTTCCTGGACACCGCCGACGTCTACGGCGACGGGCGCAGCGAGCAACTGATCGGCCGGTTCCTGCGCGAGCGCCCGGACGCCGGGCTGACGGTGGCCACCAAGATGGGCCGCCGGGTGCCGCAGACGCCGCAGGCGTACACCCTGGCGAACTTCCGCGAGTGGACCGACCGGTCCCGGGCCAACCTCGGCATGGACACCCTCGACCTGGTGCAGCTGCACTGCCCGCCGAGCGCCGTCTTCGCCGACGACGCGGTCTTCGACGCGCTGGACACCCTGGTCGCCGAGAAGCGGATCGCCGGCTACGGGGTCAGCGTGGAGACCTGCGACCAGGCGCTCACCGCGATCGCCCGACCCGGCGTGGCGAGCGTGCAGATCATCCTCAACGCGCTGCGGCTCAAGCCGCTGGAGCGGGTGCTGCCGGCCGCCACGGCCGCCGGGGTGGGCATCATCGCCCGGGTGCCGCTGGCCAGCGGGCTGCTCTCCGGCCGCTACGACGAGCACACCACCTTCGCCGCCGACGACCACCGCAGCTACAACCGGCACGGCGAGGCGTTCGACGTCGGCGAGACGTTCTCCGGGGTCGACTTCGAACTGGGCCTGGAAGCCGTCCGCCGGCTGCTGCCGCTGGTCGGCACCGGCCGCACCATGGCGCAGTTCGCGCTGCGCTGGGTCGTCGACCAGCCCGGGGTCACCGTGGTCATCCCCGGCGCCCGCGACGCCGGGCAGGCCACACGCAACGCCGCCGTGGCCGGCCTGCCGCCGCTGTCGGCGGCCGAGCAGGCCGCCGTGCGCGAGGTCTACGACGAGCTGATCCGGCCGCAGGTGCACGACCGGTGGTGAGCGCGGGCGCCGACCGCCGCCGGGAAGGGGTACGACGGTGAGGGGCTGGTTCCGGCTCACCCTCGGCCTGCTCGCCGTGGTCGTCGGCGCGATCTGGACCGTGCAGGGCCTGGGGTACGTCGACGACAGCGTGATGACCGACCAGCGGGTCTGGGCCGTGGTCGGGCCGGTGGTCGTCCTGGTTGGACTGGTCGTGCTCTGGTGGGGCCTGCGGGTCCGCCGCCGGCGCTGACCCGGCCGCCGCCGCGGCCTCCCGCGACCCCGGCCCGCCCCACGGCCTCCCGCGACCCGGCCCGGCCGCCACCCGGGCCGTCCCGGCCGGGCCTGCCCGAACCGGCCCGCTGTGACCGGGTCAGACGGCGCGCGGTCCGCCGACGCGACGCGGCCGGAGACGCGGGAAGCCCCGCATCCCTGGGGATACGGGGCTTCGCGTCGATCCGAGGGGCCGGATCACCCACTGGCCGACGGGCGCCGGCCGGCGCTGCTCAGATCGGGCGGACCTGCTCAGCCTGCGGGCCCTTCTGGCCCTGGGCGATCTCGAACTCCACCCGCTGGTTCTCCTCCAGCGTGCGGTAGCCGCTGGTTTGGATGGCCGAGAAGTGGACGAACACGTCAGCACCCCCGCCGTCGACGGTGATGAAGCCGAAGCCCTTGTCAGCGTTGAACCACTTCACGGTTCCCTGCGCCATGTGTATCTCCTTCTAAAACTGGCGGCCGAGCACGCCGTGCGGCCGGTTGGCCGTTTTCGAGCAGCGGCGCCTGAGGCGGCCCCCACGAAGGAGACTTCTCTCAACCCACGCCATCTCGCAACAGCGTGGAACAGCAAACCACGTACGCAAAAACTCTGCACAGCCTACCCGACGAAATTCTCCGACATGTGACCTGACGGATGCCGGAGATCCGCTGGGTGGGCGCTTACCACCATGCGAAAGGCCCCCTCGCCGACCGGCTCGGGGCCCCCACGCGAACGCCTCAGTCCGGCCACTGACCGGTGAGCCGGCGTACGCCGACCGCGCCGCCACGGTCCACAGCGGCCCGGACGACGGCGAAGATGGCGCCCTGCAACGCCGCGGCGGCCAGCACCTCGCCCCAGCCGCGGTCCTCGTCGGTGGCGCTGGGCGCCTCGCCGTCGCCCGCGGTCAGCTTCCAGACCTGCCGGAAGATCACGCCGGCGACGGTACCGGCGGCGAGGCCCAGCAACACGCCGACCGGCTTGTACGCCGCCCTGTTGATACCCCTGCTCACCGACGCCTCCCCCGAATGATCAACAACACGATCGCGGCGGCCACCGCGCCGGCCGCCAGTGCGGCCAGCGGCGCCGGGTTGCGCCGCACCGCCTGGCCCCGCTGCTGCGCCTGCGTCCGGGCGACCTGCGCCTTCTGCGCCGCCTGCCCGCGCACCCGGGCCATGGTCTGTGCCGCCTGCTCGCGCATCCGTTCCTTCGCCTGGTCGGCCGACGACCGCAGGCGGGCCTTGACGTCGGCCTTCGCGGCCAGCGCCTCCATCGTCTCGCCCAGCTCGACCCGGGTCCGCCGGATCTCCTCGCGGAGCGCCTCGGTGTCGGGGCCCCTGCCGTTGCCGGTCATCCGCGTCCCCTGTCCTTCACCGCGGCGGTGACCGTGTCCACGTCCGCCCGGACGCTGCGCACCGTGGCCGCGGGCACCGGCGGGACCGCACGGCTAACCTGCTTCTTGCCCACCAGGGCGAGGACGCCGGCCACCACGAAGAGCACCACCGCCACGATCAGGGCGGCGAGCCAGGCGGGCATGGCCAGGTCCAGCAGCAGGATCGCGGTGGCGACCAGGGCACCGAGACCGTAGAGCGCCAGTGCCCCGCCACCGCCGAAGAGGCCGATGCCGATGCCGGCGTGCTTGCCCTTCTGGGCCAGCTCCGCCCGGGCCAGCGCCAGCTCGTCGCGGACCAGCCGGGAGATCTGCTCCGTGGCCCGCTGCACCAGCTCGGCGGTGGACGGCTCGCTCCCGTTGCGGGATGTGCGGGCGTTCGCCACGTCAGCCATGCTGTCCTCCTTTCATCATCACCGCGCTGTATGCCCGGAGTCGCCGCCCGTCAATCCTGGGTGCGACCGCCGGAGGGCCCGGACCACCGCGTCCGCGTACCGGCCGGTGCCGGCGCGCGGGATCAGCGGCGTCGCGCAGCGTCCCCACGAATGGCCCGGTCAAACTTCCCGAGCCGGCGGGTTGGACGCGCCCCGCGCAGGCGGCACCATCCATGCCCACCCCTCCCAACGCCCCCCACCCCGTCAGGTCACGACCGCCGGCACGGCGAGCCCCCGACCGCGGGGCGGCCGGGGGCTCGTGGGGCGGGAGCGGTGCCGGTCAGCGGCGGGCGTCGACCGGCTCCTCCGGGCCGACGAAGGCCTCGCTGCGCGCGTCGCCGTCGTCGCTGCCACCGAAGACCCGGGCGTCGTCGGGCAGGTCACCCTCCACCCGGCGGCGGACCGGCCGGCGCGGCTGCACCCACTGCCACGGCAGGCCGCCGCCGGCGTCGCCGACCTCGGCGCGCATCCGGGGCAGGGCGGTGGGCCGCTGGTCCCGCACCCAGGCGACCAGGTGCTCGCGCACCAGGCAGCGCAGGTCCCACAGGCTGCCCGCGTCGGCGGCGCTGACCAGCGCGCGGACCGTGATGGTGCCGCCGGTGGCGTCGGTCACCTGGAGCACGCAGACCCGGCCGTCCCACAGGTCGCTGCTCTCCACCAGCCGGCGCAGCTCCTCCCGCATCGCCTGCACCGGGATCGCCCAGTCCACGTCGAACTCGGCGGTGCCCAGCACCGCCGCCTCGGTGCGGGTCCAGTTCTGGAACGGGGTGCTGGTGAAGTACGAGGTGGGCAGGATGAGCCGCCGGTCGTCCCAGATCTGGACCACCACGTAGGTCAGCGTCAGCTCCTCGATCCGGCCCCACTCCCCCTCGACGACGACCACGTCGTCGAGGCGTACCGCGTCGCTGAAGGCGAGCTGGAGGCCGGCGAAGACGTTGCCCAGCAGGCTCTGCGCGGCCAGCGCAGCCACCACACCGGCGACACCGGCCGAGGTCAGCACGCCGGCGCCGATGCCGCGCACGCTGGGGAAGGTCATCAGCATCACGCCGACGGTGAGTACGACGATCACCGCGATGGTCAGCCGGCGCAGCATCACCACCTGGGTCCGCACCCGGCGGGCGTGCCGGTTGTCCGGCACGTCGACCCGGAACCGGGCGAGCGCGGTGTCCTCGACCACCACGAGCAGGGCGGCGACCAGCCAGGCCGCGCTGGCGATGACCGCGAGCACGAGCAGGTGCAGCAGCACCTGGCGCCATTCGGCACCGACCGCGTACCCGGTGCTGAACCGGACGGCGAACTGCACGGCGAGGACGGTGGCGGCCACCTGGAACGGTCGGTGCGCGTGGTCGGTGAGTTCGGTCATCAGCAGCGAGCGCCGGCCGAGCCGGCGGATCACCCGGTGCACCACCTCGACCAGGGTGAGCGCGACCGCCGCCGCGGCGAGCGCGGCGACGATCGTCCCGAGGTAACTCTGCACAGGTACTACTCCCTCCGACCGGGCTGTGGTGCTACGGGCAAAGGCCCAATGGTGCCCGGCTGACCCGAAGTCGACCAGTTCACACCTTCCGGTAGCGGGACTGGAGGAAGCAGAAGATGCCGAAGGCGGCGATGCCCAGGGCGACCAGGGTGAGCAGCACCTGGCCGTACGACTGCTCGCGCAGCGTACGCAGCGCGGCGTCCAGGCCGCGGGCCTTCTCCGGGTCGTAGTTCACCGCGGCCACGATCACCAGCAGCCCGGCGATGCCGTACGCGATGCCCTTGGCGACGTAGCCGGCGATGCCGAGCCGGCGGGCCAGCTGCCGGGTGCGGGGTCGCATCTCGCCGAGCTTGAGGTGCTTCTCGAAGCGCTTGACCAGGCCGTAGATCACCAGGCCGACGCCGATCGCGGCGAGCACCAGCCCGGCCAGGCCGACCAGCCAGCGACCGCCGCTGGACTCCATGGCCCGCCCGGTGAGCGCCTCCTGCTGGTCGGCGCTGTTGGAGCCGGCGTCGGAGAAGACCTTGTAGGCGGTCCAAGCGAAGTAGAGGTAGACGAGGGTCCGGCCGAGCGACGCCAGCCGCTCCCAGACCCGTTCCTTGCCCCGCTCGACGCGGTGCCCGACGGCCGCCTCCAGGGCCTGCCAGATGGCCATGGCGAGCAGGCCGACGGCGATCGCGACGACCAGGAACTTGCCCAGCGGCTGGGCGGCGAGGGTGCGCAGCGCACCAGATTGGTCGCCGTCGTCGGCGGAGTTGCCGAACGCGATCTGCAGCGCCAACCAGGCGAAGAGCAGGTGCACGACCCCGTAGCCGATGAAGCCGACCCGGGCGAGTAGTTCGAGCCACCGGCTGTTGGCCGTGCGGGCGGCGGTGGCTTCCGCGTTCCAGGTGAGTGACATGGCGCCACAATCACCGAACGCGAAGATTTCCAAACGTCGGGCCACCGCCGCCCGGCCGGATCAGCTCCCCGAGTTGCCCGCCACCCGGATCTTGACCTCCTGGTCGGTGACGCTCTCCAGGGTCACCGAGAAGCCGGCGACCTCGGTGGCCTGCTGGCCGGTGGTGAGGGTCAACTGCTCGCCGGCGACCTCGACGGTCACCCGGTCGCCCTCGGCGCCGACCAGCTTCGCCTCGACGCCGAGGATGGTGGCGCTGGCGTCGACGCCGCGGTCGAAGGTGACAGTGCAGGCGTCCAGCCCGCAGTCGGTGGAGGCGCCCTCGGAGCTGCAACCGGCGAGCACGGCGACGCCGAGCGCCAGGCCGGCCAACAGGCCGGCGGCCCGGCGGGTGGGGGTCAGCGGGAAGTCAACGCTTCGGTTCGTCACCCCGCCAAGGGTACGAGACGCCGGCGACCCCGGCCGGTCTGCGGTGATCACGGACGCCCGGCCGCCCTCGACGACCGCCGGGGGCGGCGGCGGCGACGAGCGCTCCCGCCGGCCCACGCGGGCGCTGGTGCCGGGTCGGTTAGGGTCCCGGCATGCCCTTCGACATCGCCCGGACCCGGGCCGCCTACCCCGCCCTGGCCGAGGGCTTCGCCCACTTCGACGGCGCCGGGGGCACCCAGACCGCCGCCCCGGTGATCGACGCGGTGAGCGCGGCGATGCGGGCGGCGACCGGCAACCGCAGCGCCGCGTTCACCCCCGGCCGGCGGTCGCTGGAACTGGTGGCGGCGGCCCGCGCCGCGGTGGCCGACCTGCTCGGCGCCGAACCCGACGGGGTGGTGCTCGGGCCGAGCGCGACAGCGCTGACCTACACCCTGGCCCGGACGCTCGGCGCCGGCTGGCGCCCGGGCGACGAGGTGGTGGTCTCCCGGCTCGACCACGACGCGAACGTGCGCCCGTGGGTGCAGGCCGCCGAGGCGGCCGGCGCCACGGTGCGCTGGGCGGAGTTCGACCGGGACACCGGCGACCTGCCCGCCGGCCAGTACGCCGACCTGGTCGGCGAGCGGACCCGGCTGGTCGCGGTGACCGCCGGCAGCAACGCCGTCGGCACCGTCCCCGACGTGGCGGCGATCGCCAAGACCGCGCACGCGGTGGGCGCCCTGGTCTGCGTCGACGGGGTGCACGCGGTGCCGCACGGCCCCACCGACATCGCCTCGCTGGGCGCCGACTTCCTGGTCACCAGCGCCTACAAGTGGTCCGGCCCGCACCTGGCGGCGATGGCCGCCGACCCGGCCCGGTGGGAACGGCTGCGCCCGGCGAAGCTGCTGCCCTCCTCGGACGCCGTGCCGGACCGCTTCGAGTTCGGCACCCCGAGCTTCCCGTTGCTGGCCGGGGTCGCCGCCGCGGTGGACCACCTGGCCGGCCTGGACCCGGCCGCCGCCGGCACCCGGCGGGAGCGGCTGCGGGCCAGCCTCGCCGCCGCGCAGGCGTACGAGGAGTCGCTGCTGGACCGGCTGCTGGCCGGCCTGGCCGCGCTGCCGGCGGTACGGGTGCTCGCCGCGCCGGCCCGCCGCTGCCCGACGGTCTCGTTCCGCGTCGACGGGCTCTCCCCGGCGCAGACCCAGGCCGCGCTGGGCGAGGCGGGCTGCTGCCTCACCGCCGGCGACTACTACGCCTACGAGTACTTCCAGGCGCTCGGGCTGCGCGACAGCGGCGGGGCGGTACGGGCCAGCATCTACCACTACAACACCGCCGACGAGGTGGACCGGTTGCTCACTGAACTGGGCCGGCTGGCCGGCGGCGGGGGCAGAATGGCCGGGTGAGCACCCTGGTCGAGGACAATCCCGCCGAGCACCGCTTCGAGATCCTGGTCGACGACGCGCTGGCCGGGTTCACCGCCTACGTCCCGCGCGGCGAGGCGCTGGTCTTCACCCACACCGAGGTGGAGCCGAGGTTCCAGAACATGGGCGTGGGCGCGGCGCTGGTCCGGACCACCCTGGACCAGGTGCGCGAACGCGGTGGCCGGGTGGTGCCCCGGTGCCCGTTCATGGCCGCCTTCATCGACCGCCACCCGGAGTACGCCGACCTGGTCACCGAGGCCCCCTGACCGGCTCGGCCCCGCCGCGGCGGCGCGCCGGGCCGGGTCGTCGCCGACCGGCAGGTCGCCCGACAGCCGCAGGGTCATCTTGATGACGCTGAGGTTTCACACTCGTTCCCAGTACGGCCGTCGCCACCCCGGCACGTCGACCCCGGTCGGCGGGGCCAGCCCGGTCCGGCGGCTGGTCAGCGGCCGGCGAGCAGGTCGGCGGCGGCGCGGGCGCCGGCCCGGGTGGCCCCGTGCGTGGCGACGTGCACCGCGCCGGTGACCAGCGCGGGCACCCCCAGTTCCACCACCACCGCGTCCGGCCGGGCGGCCAGCGCGCGGTCCACCGCGGCCCGCATCCAGTCGTGCCGGTGCAGGTCGCGCACCACCAGCACGACCGGCCGGTCGCTGGCGGCGGCGGTCGGGTCGGCGGGCACGGTGGCCTCGGCGTAGCGGACGGTGGTGGTGCCCGGCAGCAGGTCGGCCAGCGGGGCGCCCACGCCCCAGGGGGTCTCCGCGCCGATGGCGATGTTGCGCGGTGGCTCGAACTCCACCACGTACGCGGCGGCGGCCAGCGGCAGCGCGTCGCGACCGGCGGGGGTGGTGGTGACCCGCAGGGCCCGGCGGGCGGCGGCCAGCCCGACCGCCGAGCCCTCGGCGCCGGTGGCGGTCCGGAGCGGCCGGTCGGCGCGGGCGGCGACCGTCCAGGCGGCGAGCTGGCCGACCCGCTTGGCCGCCTCGGCGAGGCGCTCCTCGGGCAGCTCGCCGGAGACCACCGCGGCGACGATGGCGTCGCGCAGTTCCCGGGCGGCGCCCTCGTCGGCCCGTTCGCCGCCGATGCAGATCGCGTCGGCGCCGGCGGCGAGTGCGCGGACCGTCGCGCCGGCGAAGCCGTACCGGTCGGCGACCGCGCGCATCTCGACCGCGTCGGTGACCACCACGCCGCTGAAGCCCAGCTCGTCGCGGAGCAGGCCGCTGAGGATCCGGTCGCTGAGGGTGGCCGGCAGCTCCGGGTCCAGCGCGGGGACGAGCAGGTGACCGGTCATCACCGCCTGCACCCCGGCGGCCACGGCGGCCCGGAACGGGGCCAGTTCCACGGCGTCCAGCCGGGCCCGGTCGCCGGTGATCCGGGGCAGGTCGTGGTGGGAGTCGACGCGGGTGTCGCCGTGCCCGGGGAAGTGCTTGGCGCAGGCGGCCACCCCGCCGGCCTGCAACCCCCGGACCCAGGCGGCGGTGTGCCGGGCGACCAGGTCCGGCTCGGCGCCGAACGACCGGACGCCGATCACCGGGTTCGCCGGGTTGGAGTTGACGTCGGCGTCCGGGGCGTAGTCCAGGGTGATGCCGAGCCCGGCGAGTTCCCCGCCCAGGTCGCGGGCGACCTCCTCGGTCAGCGCCGGGTCGTCGACCGCGCCGAGGGCGTGGTTGCCCGGACGGGAGCTGCCCAGCCTTGACTCGATCCGGGTGACGTCGCCGGCCTCCTCGTCGATCGCGACGATGACGTCCGGCCGCTCGGCGCGCAGGGTGGCGGTGAGCGCGGCGACCTGCGCCGGGTCGACCACGTTGCGGGCGAAGAGCACCACCGAGCCGAGGCCCTCGCCGAGCCAGCGGCAGATCCAGGCGGGCGGGGTGGTGCCGACGAATCCGGGCTGCAGGACGGCGGAGGCCAGTGCCGCCAGGTTGCCCGTTCGCTCGATCATGCAGCCCCCCGTACCCCCGTCGCACCGCCCGTGGCGGCCCCGCCACCGGCGGCGGTGCTGCCATGGTCACATCGGTCGGTCAAATAGTCAATAAACCTTACAGTTGCCCTCCGGCCGTCGGCTGGGGAGAGTGCGGGGATGGATCCCGCGCTGCTGGCCGACGCGACGAGCCCGGCCGACGTCCCCGGCGTACGCCTGCTCGGCGTGGTGGTGGGCGGCCTGCTGCTGCTGGCCGCGATCCGGGCCATGTTCCGGCGCTGACCGCCGCCGCGGCGCCGCCGGGTGTGGCCGGCGGTCGCCGGGGTACCGGTTCCCTCGTTGACCAGTGCGTGGCGCGACCGCGACGCGGCGAGGGGGAACCATGAAGATCGGATACTTCCTGTCCTGTGAGGAGTTCACGCCGGCCGAGCTGCTGGAGCAGGCGCGCGGCGCCGAACGGGCCGGCTTCGAGGCTTTGTGGATCTCCGACCACTACCACCCGTGGGTGGACGCGCAGGGGCAGAGCCCCTTCGTCTGGTCGATGATCGGCGCGCTCAGCCAGGTCTGCCGGCTGCCGGTGACCACCGCTGTCACCTGCCCGACCGTGCGCGTCCACCCGGCGGTGCTCGCCCAGGCGGCGGCGACCAGCGCGGTGCTGCACTCCGGGCGGTTCGTGCTCGGCGTCGGCTCCGGCGAGGCGCTCAACGAGCACATCTTCGGCGACGCCTGGCCGCAGGCCGACGTGCGGCTGGAGATGCTGGAGGAGGCGGTCGCGGTGATGCGGGAGCTGTGGCGGGGCGGCTTCGTCAACCACCACGGCCGGCACTACACCGTCGAGCACGCCCGGATCTACACGCTGCCGGAGGCGCCGCCGAAGGTCTACGTCTCCGGCTTCGGCCCGAAGGCGGTCGACCTGGCGGCCCGGATCGGCGACGGCTACGTCAGCACCATGCCCGACGCCGAGCTGGTCCGGCGGTTCCGCGACGGCGGCGGGGGCGACAAGCCGTGCCAGGCCGGCTTCAAGGCGGCGTACGCGGACAGCGAGGAGGAGGGGATGCGCATCGCGTACGAGCGGTGGCCGAACGCCGGGGTGCCGGGCGAGCTGTCCCAGGTGCTGCCCTCGCCTCGGCACTTCGAGCAGGCCGCCCAACTGGTCCAGCCGGAGATGATGAAGGAGTCCTTCGTCTGCGGCAACAGCGCCGAGGCGCACCTGGAGATGATCGACCGGTACGCCAAGGCCGGCTTCGACGAGGTCTACGTGGCCAACACCGGCCCGAACTCGGCCGGCCTGTTCGACCTCTACCAGCGCGAGGTGCTCCCCCGGCTGCGCTGACCCGCCGCCACCCGGTCCCGGAACCCCGCCGGCGGGGTTCCGGGACCGCGCGCTTTCCGGGCTGCGTGACCGCCTGCCGCCGACGCCGCGCCGGCGGGCCGTCCGGCGTCCGTGCCCCCGGTTCCGGCCTGCCGCGCACGCCACACCGGGCCGGCGTTTCGCCGGTGATCAGCCCGGGTACCTCCGGCCCTCGATGAAGCTGACCACGCACTCGATGACGTTGCGCCGCGCGGCGCGCAACCTGTTCGGCTGGACCACGCTGCGGCCCAACCAGCTGGCCGCGATGCGCGCGGTGATGAAGCGACGCGACGCCCTGGTGGTGCTGCCCACCGGCGCCGGCAAGTCGGCGATCTACCAGATCCCGGCCAGCCTGATCCCCGGCCCGACGGTGGTGATCTCCCCGCTGCTGGCCCTGCAACAGGACCAGATCGCGGCGCTCAACGAACGGCAGCGGCCGGAGCTGCGCGCGGTGCGGATCAGCTCGGACGAGACGCCCGCCCAGCAGGCGGAGGCGATCACCGAGATCCGCGCGGGCCGGGCGGAGTTCCTCTTCATCACCCCGGAGCAGCTCGCCAACCCGGATCGGATGGCCGAGGTGCGGTCGCTGGGCCCGGGCCTGGTGGCGATCGACGAGGCACACTGCATCTCCGCCTGGGGCCACGACTTCCGCCCCGACTACCTGGCGCTCGGCCACCTCGTCGAGGGCATCGGCCGGCCGCCGGTGGTCGCGCTGACCGCCACCGCCTCCCCGCCGGTACGCGACGACATCGTCACCCGGCTGCGGCTGCGCGACCCGGAGGTGGTGGTCTCCGGGCTGGACCGGCCCAACCTGTTCCTGGAGGTCGCCCACTGCCCCACCGAGGACTACCGGTGGCGGCGGCTGCTCGCCCTGCTCCGCGACGACGAGCGGCCCGGGATCATCTACGTGCCCACCCGGCGGGCCGCCGAGGAGCTGGCCGGCCGGCTCACCGACGCCGGCTTCCCGTCGCAGTACTACCACGGCGGCATGCCGGCCGGCGCCCGCGCCGAGCTGCACGAGGCGTTCCTCGCCGACCGGGTGCCGATCATGGTGGCCACCTCGGCGTTCGGCATGGGCATCGACAAGCCGAACATCGCCTGGGTGGTCCACATGGCACTGCCCGACTCGCCGGACAGCTACTTCCAGGAGATCGGCCGGGCCGGCCGGGACGGCGAACCGGCCCGGGTGCTGCTGCTCTGGCAGGCCGAGGACGTCGGGCTGCAACGGTTCTTCACCGGCGGCCTGCCCGACACCACCGAGCTGCGGGACCTCGCCGCGCTGCTGCGGCGCAAACCCACCAGCAAGAAGGAGCTGCGCGAGCTGACCGGCCTCGGACCGCGCAAGCTCGGCCAGTACCTGGCCCTGCTGGAGCAGGTCGGCGCGGCCGAGCCGCGGGGCCGGCAGCGGATCGGCGCACCCCGCTACTCACCCACCCCGGTGGACGCGGCGGCGGCCGCGCTGGCCGAGGCGGAACGGCAGCAGAGCGTGACCCGGTCCCGGACCGACATGATGCGGGCCTTCGCCGAGACCACGGCGTGCCGGGGACAGACCCTGCTCGCCTACTTCGGCGAGCAGATGACCCAGGTGTGCGGGCACTGCGACAACTGCCACGCCGGCACCAGCACGCCGGACAACGGCGCGGTCGGGCCGTTCCCGGTGCACAGCCAGGTACGCCACCCGGAGTGGGGGCCCGGGCTGGTGCTCAGCTACGACGACGACCGGATGACGGTTCTCTTCGACGAGGTGGGGTACAAGACGCTGTCCGTCAGCGTGGTGTCCGAACAGGGCCTGCTGACCCTGGACTAGCCTGAGCCGGGCCCGTCGCCGGGCCCACGGACGTGAACGACGAGCAGGACAGGCGGAAGGGGCGTTGCCGTGATCGAGCAGCCGGCGTACACCGGTTTCGGTTTCTCCGACGAGGAGTGGGGGCTGCTGGTCGGCCTGCCGCAGTCGGTGCTGACCGCGGCGAGCGCCGCCGAGTCGGACGGCACCCGGCGCACCAGGGCCGAGAACGCGGCCGGGCTGGAGACCGTCTCGGCCGGCCGGGAGTCGGCCAGCCCGCTGGTCGCGGCGGTGGCCGGGGAGATCGTCACCCGGGTCGGCGACCCGGAGGCCGGCGAGGAGCTGCCGGTGATCGAGCCGGCCGACCCGCAGGCGATGATCGACGACGTGCTGGCCCGGGCCAAGGCGGCCGCCGCGCTGCTGGCCCAGCGGGTGGACGAGGGGCAGGCCGGGGCGTACAAGCACTGGCTGGTGGAGATCGCCGACCAGGTGGTGGGCGCGGCGTCCACCGGCGGCATCCTCGGCCTCGGCGGGGACGTGGTCAGCGACTCCGAGCGCCGGTTCCGGGACCGGCTCGCGCAGGTCCTCAACGACTGACCGGACGTACGACGGCGGCGCCGGACCGTGGGTCCGGCGCCGCCGTCGTGCCGTGCCTCAGCCGACCCGCCGCCGGAACAGCGCCGCGGCGAGTGCCATCGAGACCAGCAGGATGCCGAGGTACCAGGCCACCGCCCGAGCCGGCGCGGCGCCGGCCGGGGTGTCCAGCAGCAGCGCCCGCAGCGTCTCGATGACCGGGGTGACCGGCTGGTGGTCGGCGAACCCGCGCAGCCAGCCCGGCATCGTCTCCACCGGGACGAACGCGCTGCTCGGATACGGCAGGAACATCACCAGGAAGGTGAACCCGCTGGCCGCCTCGGGCGTGCGGGCCAGCAGCCCGAACGCCGCCGACAGCCAGGAGACGGCGAGCAGGAACAGCACCAGCACGCCGAGGGCGGCCAGCCAGTTCAGCGGGTCGCGGGCCGGCCGGAAGCCGATGGCGACCGCGACCGCGAGCACCAGCACGGTGGAGACCAGGTTGCGCGCCACGCTGGCCACCACGTGGCCGGCGAGGATCGCGGTGGCGCTGACGTCCATGGTGCGGAACCGCTCCACCACGCCGTTGGTGAGGTCGGTGGTCACGCTCACCGCCGTGCCGGCCGCGCCGAAGCCGGCGCAGAGCAGCAGCACGCCGGGGACCACGTAGGTGACGTACGCGGTGCCGGTGTCGATCGCGCCGCCGAACAGGTAGACGAAGAGCACCATCAGGATCACCGGCAGCAGCAGCGACGTGAGCAGCGCGTCGACGTTGCGCCGGGACAGCCGTACGCAGCGCCCGATCATCACGGGGGTGCCGGCGCGCCGCGCGGTCAGCTCAGACATGGGTGACCTCCCGGTCGGCGGTCACCGGTCGCCCGGTGAGGGTGAGGAAGACGTCGTCGAGGGTGGCGCTGCGGACGGTGAACGCGGCCACCGCCCGCCGGTCCGGGTCCACCTCGTCGAGCAGGTCGCGGATACCCGGCGCGCCGCCGTCGGTGGCCACCTCCAGTTCCCGCCGGGCCGGGTCCCGGTGCGTCACCCGGTCGCCGAGTCCCCGGTCGACCGCGGCGTAGCCGGCCGCGTCGCGCAGGGTCAGGTGCAGGCGCTGCGCCCCGTACCGGCGCTTCAGCTCGGCGGCGGTGCCCTCGGCGGCGAGCCGGCCGCCGTGCAGCACCGCGACCCGGTCGGCGAGCCGGTCGGCCTCCTCCAGGTACTGGGTGGTCAGCAGCACGGTCACCCCGGCCCCGGCGAGTTCGCCGACCACCTCCCAGAGCGCCTGCCGGCTGCGCAGGTCCAGCCCGATGGTCGGCTCGTCGAGGAAGATCACCGAGGGTTCGCCGACCAGGCTGGCGGCCAGGTCGAGCCGGCGGCGCATCCCGCCGGAGTAGGTGGCCACCCGGCGGCCGGCCGCGTCGACCAGGTCGAACCGCTCCAGCAGTTCGCCCGCGCGGCGGCGGGCGGCGGCCCGGCTGCACCCGGTCAGCCGGGCCATCATCTCCAGGTTCTCCCGGCCGGTCTGGCCGTCGTCGACGGCCGCGTGCTGGCCGGCGAGGCTGATCACCCGCCGTACCCGCCGCTGGTCACGGACCACGTCGTGCCCGTCCACCCGGGCGGTGCCGCCGTCGGGCGCGATCAGGGTGGCCAGGATCCGCACGGTCGTGGTCTTGCCCGCGCCGTTCGGGCCGAGCAGCGCGTGGACGGTGCCCCGGGCGACCCGCATGGTCAGCCGGTCGAGTACGGCGACGCCGCCGTACGACTTGCACAGGTCGACGGTCTCCACCGCCGGAGGCGCTGTCATGTCTCACCCTCCGTGTTCTGCGTATGGCATACGCTTTAATGCGTAGACCATACGCAGAAGCTAGGATGACGGTCAACCCCGGACCGAGAGGTGAGGATGAGCGACTCCGACGTCGACCTGCCCGAGAGCATCGAGCTCGCCTGGGGCCTGCGGGAACGCCCCGGCAAGGGGCCGAAGCGGAGCCTCACCCTGGAGCAGGTGCTGGCCGCCGGCATCCGGGTCGCCGAGGCCGACGGCCTCGCCGCGGTGTCGATGAGCCGGGTGGCGGGCGAACTGGGTGTGGCGACCATGTCGCTCTACCGCTACGTGCCGGCCAAGCACGACCTGCTCGAACTGATGGCCGACGCCGCGTACGGGCCACCGCCGGAGGTCCGCCGGCCGGACGAGGGCTGGCGGCCGGCGCTGGCCCGGTGGGCCGCCGGCAACATCGCCGCCATCCACCGCCACCCGTGGATCCGGCACGTGCCGGTCGGCGGCCCGCCGATGGGCCCGAACGGGGTGCGCTGGCTGGAGCACGGGCTGGCCGCGCTGCGCGGCACCGGACTGCGCGCCGACGAGCGCGTCTCCACCGTCATGCTGGTCAGCGGGTACGCCCGCAACTGGGCGAGCCTCACCGCCGACATCACCGAGGCGGCGGCCCGGGCCGGGCAGAGCGCCGAGGAGTTGGGGGTGCGCTACTGGCAGCGGCTGGAGCGGCTCACCCGGGGCGGCTCCTACCCGGAGATCCGGCAACTGCTCACCGAGTCGGTGGTCGAGAACGCCGAGGAGTTCGACGCCGAGTGGCGGTTCGGCCTGGACCGGCTGCTCGACGGCGTCGAGGTCCTCGTCGCGGGCCGGGCCGCCGGCTGAGTCCCGGCCGCCCGGCTGGCCCGGCCCGACGGGTTGCACGAGAATGTGCCGGGACCAGGCGAGGAGATCGGCATGGCGGCGCTTCAGGTGGAGATGGTGGACACCACCGTGGTGCCACCCGCCGACCGCTTCCCGCTGTTCGTGGAGCTCGCCGGTCGGGCCTCCGCGCCGGTCGCCCTCACCAGCGACCACGCCGACGACTTCCGCGGCCGGGCCCGGACGGTCGGCCTGGGCGGTGTCGCGATCACCCGGTTCCGGTACCAGTCGCTGGTGGGCCGCCGGACCCCCCGGCTCATCCGCCAGGCGGACCCGGAGGTCTTCCAGGTCGCCCTGACCACCAGTGGGCGGTCGTCGATCAGCGCCGACCGGCGCGGGGCGGCGATACCGGTCGGCGACTTCACCCTGATCGACTGGGGCCGGCCGCACACGCTGGAACACGCCGGAGCGGCCGGCGGGGACGCCCCGGCCGGCGCGGTCACCGCCGTCGTCCCGCGTACGCTGCTGCCGCTCGACCCGGACCGGGTGGCCCACCTCACCGCGGCCCGGATGTCCGGCTCGGACGGCCCCGGCCTGCTCCTGGCCCGGCACCTGCACCACGTCACCGGGCATCCCGAGCAGTTCCGGCCCGGCGACGCGCCCTACCTGGCCGAGGTCACCGTGAGCCTGGTCTCCGCCCTGCTGGCCCGCCACCTCGACGTCGAGGACCGGCTGCCGGTGGAGGTCCGCCAGCGGGCGCTGCTGAGCCAGGTCCGCGACTTCATCGAGCGGCACCTCGACGACCCCGCGCTCGGTCCGCAACTGGTCGCCGACGCCCACCACGTCTCGCTCCGCACGCTGCACCGGCTCTTCCAGGCCGAGGACGAGACGGTGGCCGGCCTGATCCGCAGCCGCCGGCTGCACCGGTGCCGGCGCGAACTGACCGATCCGCTGCTGCGCCAGCAGCCGGTCCACCTCATCGCCCGGCGCTGGGGCTTCGCCGACAAGGCGCACTTCAGCCGGAGCTTCCGGGCCGCGTACGGGCTGAGCCCGCGGGCCTACCGGGAGGCGCACGGAGGCGGGTCCCCGCCTCCGGGCTGACCCCCGACGGCACGGATGGTCAACAGCGGCGCCGGCCGGCCGGGAGCGGACGGACCGGGCGTGGACAATGAGGTGCCGCGACGGGGAGGGAGTGCGGATGCTGCACCAGAGCACTGTCGACACCACGCACGTGCCGCCGGCCGACCGGTTCGGCGTGTGGCTCGACCTGATCGCACGCTCCACCGCACCGCTGCGGATCCGCACCGAGCACGCCCACGACTTCCCGGCCCGGGCCGAGTTCATCGAGCTGGGGCCGATCCAGCTGGCCACGTACCGGTACCCCTCGCTGGAGGCCACCCGCACCCGCAAGCTGGTCCGCCAGTCCGATCCGGAGTGCTACCTGCTGGCGCTGACCGTCGACGGCGAGAGCGCGGCCGGCCAGGCCGGCCGGCGCAGCGCCCTGCGCCCGGGCGAGTTCACCTTCTACGACGGCTCACGCCCGCACGACGTCAGCCACCACGGCGCCGACGACGGCCTGCGGCCGGCGAGTTCGACGGTGGCGATCATCCCGCACAGCGCGCTGCCGCTGACCCCGCAGCGGCTGACCCCGCTGCTCGGGGGCCGGATGTCCGGCACCGACGGGATCGGCGCGCTGCTGGCCCAGTACCTGCTCCAGGTGGCCACCCACCCGGAGCAGTACCACGCCAGCGACGCCGCCCGGCTCGGCACGATCGGGCTCGACCTGGCGTCCACCATGCTCGGCCGGCACCTGGTGGCCGAGGATGCCATCCCCGCCGAGGCGCGCCGCCGGGCGCTGCTCACCCAGATCCAGGCGTACGTCCAGCGGCACCTCGGCGACGCGACGCTGAGCCCCCAGGTGATCGCGGACGCCCACCACATCTCGCTGCGGACGCTGCACCGGCTCTTCGAGGCCGAGGAGTCCACGGTCGCCGGGTACGTGCGCGACCTGCGGCTGGCCCGCTGCCGACACGACCTGCTCGACCCGGCCCTGCGCCAGCACCCGATCCAGGCCATCGCGGCGCGCTGGGGGTTCCCCGACAAGGCCCACTTCAGCCGGGTGTTCCGGGCCGCCCACGGGATGTCGCCGCAGACCTGGCGCAGCTCGCGGACCGAGCCGGCACGGATCGTCAACCGCTCGGCGTCCGCGGTCAACTCGGACCCGGCAGACTGAGCCCCGACGCGGTCGACCCACCGGCGCTGCCGCCGGGCGCGGTCGCCCGCGAACGGGGGCCGTGGCGAGGCGCCCGCCGTCCGTGGCGGCGGCGGGCGGCCGCCCGGTGTCCGTCCGGAAGGACGTCCTGACCCCGGCTCCGCCGCGCCTCCCCCAGGACCGCCGGCGGAGCCGGTCAGGCCTCCTCGAGCAGCTCCAGCACCACCCGCTCGGCCTCCTCGCGTGGGGCGTCCGGGTCCACCGGCGCCATCACGCCGTCGTGGTAGAGGTCGACCACCCGCGGGTCGACGTAGGAGGTGCGGGCCACCGTCGGGGTGTTGCCGAGCAGCTCGGCGACCTCCCGCATCACCCCGGCCACCGCCCGCCTGCGGGCGGTCGCGGACCGCTGCGCCCCGGCCGTGGCGAGCTGGGTCGCCGCCAGCACGGTGGCGTGCCAGGTCCGGAAGTCCTTCGCGGTCATCTCCCCGCCACTGGCGTCGCGCAGGTAGTCGTTGACCTCGTCGCTGCGTACGTCGCGCCAGTCCCGGCCGTCCCAGTAGCCGAAGAGCCGGTCCGCCCGCCGCCGCCGGCGGCGCAGGTTGGTCAGCACCCGGCACAGCTCCGGGTCCTCGATGCGGCGGACCTGCTCGATGCCGCCCTTGGCCGGGAACTCGAAGACCACGCAGCCACCCCGGGACCGGGCGTGCTCCGGGCGCAGGGTGGCCACCCCGAAGGTGGGGTCGTCACCGGCCGCGTACTGGTCGCTGCCGACCCGGAACATGCCCATGTCCAGCAGCCGGGTGACGGTGGCCAGCACCCGGTCCCGGCACAGGCCCCGGCAGTGAAGGTCCTCCGTCACCCGCTTGCGCAGCACCGGCAGCCGGCGGGCCACCTCCAGCACGTGGTCGAACTTCGCCTCGTCCCGCTTCTGCCGCCAGACCGGGTGGTAGAGGTACTGCTTGCGCCCGGCCGCGTCGATGCCGGTGGCCTGGATGTGCCCGTTGGGGTACGGCGAGATCCAGACGTCCTGCCAGGCCGGCGGGATGACCAGCTCACGCAGCCGGGCCAGCTGGTCGGGGTCACGGACCGGCTCGCCGGCCGGGTCGACGAAGAGCCAGCCCTTGCCGCGCCGGCGACGCCCGTACCCCGGCCTGCCCGGATCACTACGCCGCAACCGCACCGGAGACCCGCACCGCCCGTTCCACCTCGGCCACGGCGGCCAGCACCTCATCGACGCCGATGGCCGCCAACGTCGGGTGGCTTCCTACCCCGTCCCAGCCCGGGTTATCCCTGCTCGCGGCCCAGATCACCCGGTGCCACGGCCGGCCCGGCGGCGGCCCCCACCGGGCCGGGGACACCGGGCCGAAGAGCACCACCGACGCGGTGCGGTAGCCGGTGGCGAGGTGCGCCACGCCGGTGTCACCGCTGACCACCAGCCGGGCGTACGCGACCAGCGCGGCGAGGTCGCCGAGGTCGGTCTCGCCGGCCAGCACCGCGTCGGCGGGCAACCCGGCGAGCCGCGCGACCCGCTCGGCGACGCTCCGCTCGCCGGCGCTGCCGGTCACCACCACCCGGTGCCCGCGGTCGGCCAGCGCGCGGGCCAGCGCGGCGAACCGCTCGGGCGGCCACCGCTTCGCCACCACCTTGGAGCCCGGGTGCAGCACGGTGACGCCGGTCGGGATGCCGTCGGGTGGGGGGCGGTGCAGGTGCAGGTCGGTGCGGTCGGTGGGGATGTCGTACCAGGCGAGTAGGCGGCACCAGCGGTCGATT